>PYER01000119.1 GCA_003017855.1 filamentous cyanobacterium CCT1 | reverse complement strand
GTTCTAGGACCATAGGAAAACCTGAGGATAGACATTCCCATACTATTTTGCCTGTTCCACAGGTCTAGAACATTACCCTATCATCGATATAGGCCGGGTATAGGGACTGTGTGAGCCTATCGAGGCTAGCCATAACCTGCTCCACCGCCCCTAGCCACTGCGCCTTATCGCCCCAATTATCAACGGATGAGTCTGCGTTTAGCTCCAGGTTGCGCCGAATCGCAAACAAGTTTTGTAGCACCTGCTCTCTCAGTAATTCTGCATAAGCGTTGTGCTTGTCCATAGCGCGCTGATGCCACCAAATCATAGCTTGTTGCAATACAGCAGATGAATAGATAGGCCGGTTTCGATGAGTATTATTTGTCACGTGGCTATACCAGCTTCAGGTTCCTGGGCAAGCCCATCAGTTGCCTCCAGAGCAATCGCATTAAATCATGTTGTGAATCAAACTTTACCTAGAGCCAATGCCAGAAAGTAGCCTGTTTGAACCTGTTCGTTGGCCAATATAGGCTAGAGTGCTGGCCTTTTTGTGCAAGTTGGCCCTGATACAGAAAGATTGATACGCTTTGAATAGTTTGGTTAAGACCGAGTTGAATATTTTCATTCCAGCCTGTACTGTGGCAGAGTCTTCGGAACATCTATTATCAAAGCAGATTTCAATCAAATAGCCCGATCATTGCTGAGTACGTCAATCAGAACTCTCTCTTTGGAGAATTTGATCTGTGAATCTGTTCTTGCTTTTTGGTTCAGTACGATTGGCAACTCCTTTTTGCCGCAAACGCAATCTTTATCTTGATGCAATTACTCTTTTCCTTTTAGCCTTAGGATTTACTTCTTCTTGTCAGGCCTCCGCCCAAACTATCCCAATTCCTGATAACACCCTAGGGGAAGAAAACTCTCGAGTTAATGCCCTATCTCCCAATATTGATAGCATTGATGGTGGAGCCCTTCGAGGCAACAGTTTATTTCACAGTTTTCTAGAATTTAATATTGATGAAAATAGAGGTGTTTTCTTCTTTGGTCCTTCAGGAGTAGAAAATATCTTTTCTCGGGTTACTGGAGCGGGATCCCCCAGTAACCCAAACGTTTCTAATATCCTAGGTGTGCTTGGTACGTTTGGAGACTCTAGCCCAAATTTATATCTCCTCAATCCAAATGGTATTATATTTGGCCCAAACTCACGTTTGGCTGTTACAGGGTCTTTCTTCGCAACCAGTGCAGATGAAGTTCGGTTCGGTGAACAGGGTGTCTTTAGCACGCTGGCTGTTAGCCTTCCAGCAAGACTCTTAACAGTTGCACCCTCTGCCTTTTTGTTTAACCAAACAAAGCCAGGGGATATTGTTAGCCAATCCAACACTTTAGTCGGCGTTACGTCTGGTGGGTTTCCCCTTTTAGGGCTCCGAGTTCCTGATGGTGAGAGCCTGACATTATTAGGAGGGAACGTCACCATTGACGGAGGCAATTCCGTTCTAAACGGCACTGCTGTACTATCAGGCCTTACAGCGAGAAATGGAAGAGTTGAAGTTGGATCTGTAGGTAGCGTAGGCTTAGTTGAAATTGAAGTGGATGGTAGTTTGCTTTTCGAGCCTAATACATCTAGAGCAGATATAAATTTACTTAATCGGTCAATTATCAATAACGCTTCTTCAGGAGTTGGCAATATCGCTTTAACTGCAAGAAATATCAATCTTGCATCGCAGAGTTTTTTGCTGACAGGTATAGAATCTGGAGCTATTGCTTCTGAGTCACAGTCTGGAGGCATTCAACTGAATGCCTCAGAAAACGTTCGAATTTCTGAGCAAAGTAACATTAATAGTATTGTTGGTGGCACTGGAAATGAGGGGGAAATAGAGATAAAAGCTGGCTCTCTGTTTGTGATAGGGGGAGGGCAAATAGCAACGACTGTTGTTGGCAGTGGAACTTCTGGCAATATCGTTATTGATGTTGAAGATCGCGTCATTTTAGAAGGCAGAACCGAAGATGGCCGAGTTCCCAGCGGAATTCTAAGTACGGTCGAGTTAGGAGGAAGAGGAGTTGGGGGAAGCATAACCCTTAATGCGAGGTCATTGGAGTCAACTGGCGGAGGTCAAATTGTGGCCAGCACTCGTGGGAATGGCAATTCTGGCAACATTGTTTTGGACATTACCGAAGAAGTGTTTTTCGACGGGTCTGGCATCATTACCGGGACTCAGCCACTTAGTGGTGTATTCAATAATGTTGAATCAAATGCTACAGGCAATGGTGGCTTTACCCAAATTTATGCTGGCACCCTTGAATTTGTAAATGGAGCTCAGATAAGCGCTGGTACCTTTGGCACAGGAAATGCTAGTGATGTAATTCTTGAAGTTGATGGAGCAGCCATATTTAGAGGAATTAACGATAACGGTTTATTCGCAGCCAGTGGTGTACTTGCTCCTGTTGGCGACAATGTAGTAGGCAATGGAGGAAATATTCAAATTAGATCTTCATCTTTAGATATATTAGACGGCGCGCGTATAGTCTCTAGTGCTTTAGGGGGGCAAGGAAACGCAGGAAATATAAATTTAATCGTTGTCGGGCCATTTAAAATCGAAAGCCAGTTGAGTAATGGTGAGGTATTTGCTGCTGGGAGATCTGCTTTGAATGAAGATATTAACTTGATTGAATCAGGACAGCCGATAAGCTTCGTAGGAAGTTTTACAGGGCCAGGGGCTATAGGAAATGGCGGAGATATTGAAATTTCTGCCAATACCTTGACAGTATTAAATGGGGCTCAGCTGATTTCGAGTACTTTAGGGGAGGGTAATGCAGGAGATATAATTATAAAAATTCGAGATTTAGCGATTTTTGACGGTTTTAATACAATCGATGAAAAGGTAGTTTTGCAGAGTTCAGTATTTACAAGTGTGGAAAGGAGTGCTATTGGCGATGGAGGCAATATTCTGCTTGAAGCAGAGTCAATGCGGCTGACTAATGGAGGGACTTTAAATGCCCGATCGCTAGGCAATGGCCTAGCCGGTAATATTACTGTTTTACTTCGTGATGCTTTAGAAGCAAATAACGGTCTCATTACAACAGCCTCGGCCTTTTCCTCGGGGGGGCAAATCAGCATCGAAGCTGACTGGGTAGCGCTTGAAGATAATAGTGACATTGTGTCGCAGGTGCTGTTAGGTCAAGGTAAAGGTGGAGATATCAGTCTTGTCGCAAACGCTATTCTTGCATTTAGCGACAGCGATATTCTAGCCTTTGCCCAAGATGGCCAAGGCGGCAACATTATCCTCGACACCCGTGCATTTTTTGGCGAGAACTACCAACCTGCCCCTTCTGGCACTGATCCCTTGACTCTAGATGGCAACGGTCGTGTGAATATCAACGCCAGTGGGGCGGTTTCTGGTGTGATTACTAGTCCCGATGTCAGTTTTATTGAGAATAGCTTGACTTCGTTACCCGATACGGTGGTCGATACCGACCGACTGATCGCCGGGAGCTGTATTGCCCGCACCGATACCGGAGGTAGCTTTATCGTATCGGGTCGAGGTGGGTTGCCCGATCGCCCCTCAGAAACCTTCACCGCTCCCTACTCCACCGGCTCCATCCGGCCTTTACCTACAGATGATTCAGCCACAGTTGAGGAGAATGGCACCGTTGGCTGGCAACCCGGCGACCCCATTGTTGAACCAGAAGGGTTGTTTCAACTTCCCGATGGGCGCTTGGTCGCGAGTCGAACCTGCTCATTCAACTGACCGCAACTAATCGACCACAACCAGAAGGTGGAACCATGGCAAGTAACTCTCGATCGATCTGGCTAGCGGCTGCGGCTCCTCTAGCTGTCGTATCTTGGGCGTCAGTACTGACCGGTTCTGCCTATGGGCAAAGCTTGATTATTCCAGATGCCACGTTGGGCAGTGAGTCATCTCAGGTAGTTAATACTTCTGAAATTAATGGTCTGCCGTCAGAGCTTATTACTGGCGGTGCCCAGCGAGGGCCAAACCTCTTCCACAGTTTTCTAGAGTTCAATATTGCTGATGGGCAGCAGGTTTACTTTGCCAACCCAACCGGTGTTGACAACATTTTTAGCCGTATTACTGGTACTAACACCTCTGAAATCTTCGGCACTTTGGGGATAGATGGAACGGCCAACCTATTTTTGCTCAACCCCAACGGCCTGGTGTTTGGTCCCAATGCCCGCCTCGACATTGAAGGCTCATTTCTAGCGAGTACAGCAGATGCCATTGCCTTTGAAGAAGGTGGGGAGTTTAGCGCTGTAGCGCCTCAGACTGCCCCCTTGCTAACGGTAAGTGTGCCGTTAGGATTACAGCATGGGGAGGTGGCTGCAGGCGCTGAAATTTCTAACCAGGGCAATCTGGCCGCAGGTCAAGACTTGACTCTGGCCGCCGACCAACTCAACCTCCAGGGGCAACTTTGGGCCGGGGGCGAGTTGAGGCTGCTGGGCACTGAGCACCTTCAAATTCGCGATGAGAGCGATCGTCCCTTCATTGCCGCCGCCCGAGGCAACTTGCTGGTTGAGGGGACTGAGAAAGTAGATATTTTTGCCCTTAACCATCCCGACAGCGGCCTATTTGCTGGGGGGAATCTGTTGTTGCGATCGGCCAATTCCGTCAGTGGCGATGCCCATTATTGGACTGGAGGTCATTTTCGTATTGAACAGTTAGATGAAAGTTTGGGTAATTTGTCTAGCCCTAATGATCCAATTATTCGCTCCTTAGGCAATGTCAGTTTTAACACCTATGAAGGTACATCTCTTCATGTTTTAGCGGGAGGCGCAATTGATATTGGCACTGTTATCATTACAGGCCCTGCATTTGGGGAAGTGGGAACTACTTTTCTCCGAGAGACAGTACGTCTATCTGACGGAACTAACATTTTTGTAGACGGCAGTGTTCAACCAACTTTGGACTTAAGGGCAGGAATGCTACCTGAAGCAATAGGGAGTCCTAGCGTTACGGGAATTTCAGAGGTTGCAAATTTTGAACTACTGCTTAGTGAATTGCAAGATGTAACAAGTTCAAGCATTACGATAGGTAGAGCCCTGATTGATGCACCTAATGGCCTTGTTTTGATCACTAATCAGTACGAGCCTAATATGAATCTTGTAGATGGCACTATATCATTAGCTGCTGAAGATGATTCAACCACTTATTTAGAAGCAGGTAGTTTTGATGGAAAAGGGGGTTCTATTTTCATAGACTCTCGTTCTAATATCTCCATCATCAACGCTTTTCTTAACACTTCCTCTACAGAAACGCCTGGGGACATAGCTCTGATTGCAGAAGATACAGTAGCCTTTGACGTGAATGCTGACCTAGTGGGAGGTGCTTTTAGCGACGTTTTAGGGGGAGGAGAAGGATCAGGAGGAGACATTCGTGTTACTTCTAGAAACTTGGAATTGAGAAATGGCTCCATTTTAAGCGCCAGTGTTTTTGGCATTGGAAATTCAGGAAGGGTGTTGATAAATGTTTCAGAGACAGCGCTTCTCGATGGATTTAACCCAAACAATGGCTTTCCAAGCTGGATATTAAGTGGAATTGAGTTTGGTGGCGAAGGAAGAAGTGGCGGCATTTTCGTGACGGCGAAAAATCTTCAAGTAACCAATGGAGCTCGAATAGAAGCAAGTGTCTTTGGCTTTGGAGAAGCGGGCGAAATTCGGGTTGATATATCAGAGACAGCTCGTTTTGAAAGCTTCAACAGTTTAACTTCTAGACCAAGCGGCTTGTTTGGAGATGTTCAAGCTCTTTTCTTTCAAGATGGCAGTATTGTACAAGCCCAAGGAATCGGCAGCAATATTATTCTGTCTGCTCAAAATCTAGAGGTTGCGGATGGCGCACAACTAAGTTCTACTCTCTTCGGAATAGGAGAGGCAGGAGACATCGTACTTAATTTATCAGACACAGCCTACTTTGATGGCTTCAACAGTTTAACTAGTAATCCTTCCGGAGCTTTTAGTAGGATTGAGGAGTCTGGCCAAGGTTTTGGGGGTGATGTCCGTGTCTCAGCTCAGAACCTAGTTGTCATGAATGGTGCTGAATTAGACGCTAGTGTGTATGGAATTGGCGATGCAGGAAACGTGATTCTTGCTATTTCAGAAGATGCTCTTTTTATTGGTATGAATAGTTTGAACAACTTTCCTAGCCGTGCATTCAGTGTTCTTGGAAGAGATGCATCTGGGCAAGGGGGAGATGTGATGATTATGACGGAAAACCTAGTTGTCATTAATGGAGCTCAAATTAGTGCTGGATCATTTGGAGTTGGAAATGCAGGAAATGTGGTTATCCAAGCCACAGACCAAATTAGCCTTGGAGGCAGCTTAAGTGGCGTATATAGCAGTATTGAATCCGAAGCACAAGGAGCAGGTGGAGACATTAAAATTACTTCTTCAAGGTTAGATATTAGTGGTGGGGCTCAAATTAGTGCTGGATCATTTGGAAGTGGTGATGCAGGGAATATAACTATTCAAGTTGAAGACACAGCTCGCTTTAAAGATCCATCGAGCGGAGTGTTTAGTAGTACCGAATCAGATAGAAGTGGTTCTGGCGGAAACATCCAAATTACCGCAAACATATTAGAGCTTCTTGATGAGGCCAGGTTAAGTGTTGCTAGCTCAAGCACCGGAAACGCGGGCGATATAGTCCTGAATATTGGTGAAGGTTTATTTGCTAGCAATGGAACTGTTGAAGCTAGTGCTGAATCTTCTTCGGGAGGTAGAATTATAATTTTTTCGGAAATTATTCGTCTATTTGGGAATAGCGATATTCAAACTTCGGTAAGTTTAGGTGAGGGAAGTGGTGGTGATATTAATCTCACTGCTGATTCTATTCTTGCTTTTTATGATAGTGACATTCTTGCTTTTGCACAGGATGGTCAAGGTGGGAACATAATACTGGATACAGCTGCTTTCTTCGGCGAAAATTATCAACCTTCTCCCGAAGGTATCAACCCTTTCACTCTGGGCAGCAATGGTCGCGTCGATATCAACGCCAGCGGGGCTATTTCTGGGGTGATCACTATTCCCGATGTCAGTTTTGTTGAAGATAGCTTGACTTCGTTACCCGATACGGTGGTCGATACCAATCAACTGATTGCCGGGAGCTGCATTGCCCGCACCGACACCGGGGGCAGCTTTATCGTGTCGGGGCGAGGCGGGTTGCCCGATCGCCCCTCAGAAATCTTCACCGCCCCCTACTCCACAGGCTCAATCCGGCCTCTTCCGGCAGATGGTTCAGCCGCAGTTGAGGACGATAGCACCGCTGGCTGGCAACCCGGCGACCCCATTGTGGAACCAGAAGGGCTATTTCAACTACCCGATGGGCGCTTGGTCGCGAGTCGAACCTGCACATTTAACTGACCACAACCAGAAGGGGAAACCATGACAAGCACCTCTCAATCGATTTGGTTAGCGGTGGCTCCTCTAGTTGTCATATCTGGGGCGTCAGTACTGATCGGTTCTGCCTATGGGCAAAGCTTGATTATCCCAGATGCCACGTTGGGCAACGAGCCATCTCAGGTAGTTAATACTTCTAAAATTAATGGTTTGCCGTCAGAGCTTGTTACTGGCGGTGCCCAGCGAGGGCAAAATATATTCCACAGCTTCTCAGAATTCAACATCGGTGAGGGTGGACGAGTTTACTTTGACAATCCCATCGATATTCAAAATATTTTTAGCCGAGTGACCGGCAACAACCCTTCCAACATTTTCGGCACTCTCGGCGTAGATGGACCTGCCAACCTATTTTTCCTCAACCCCAACGGCATCCTGTTTGGTCTCGACGCCAGTTTGGATATTGATGGCTCTTTTTTTGCCACGACAGCAGAAAGTTTTACGTTTGAGGATGGTAGTGAGTTCAGCGCGACGAATCCTCAAAATTCATCTTTGTTGACGGTCAGTGTGCCGCTCGGTTTACAAGATGGGCAACCGCCAACAGATTCAGTCATTTCTAATCAAGGAACTCTTTCCGTAGGCCAGAATTTAACGTTTTCTGCTAATCAACTTTCCCTCCAAGGGCAGCTTGGAGCAGGAGAAAACCTGACGCTACAGGCTACAGATAACTTGCAGATTCGAGATACCTCTGAGGCACCCTTTGTGGCGGCGGCCAGAGGCAATCTGTTGATTCAGGGAAATGAATCGGTCGATATTTTCGCTCTCAATCATCCCGATGGCGGGCTGTTCGCTGGTGAAGATTTAGTGTTGCGATCGGCCAACCCGGTCGGGGGCGATGCCCACTACTGGAGCGGGGAGGATTTTCGGGTAGAAGGATTGGATGGCACCCTTGGGGGGCTCTTCAGCCCCATTGACCCGATTATCAGAACCTTGGGAGATGTCACCATTGGCACCTATGAAGGGGGCTCGCTGCATATTTTAGCGGGGGGCTCGGTTACCATTGGCACCGTCGAAATTACGGCTCCTGAAGGCCCAGATCTCGATGTTGATTTTTTGCGAGAGACGATTACCTTAACCGATGGCACCGTGGTTCAAATCGATGGCAATGCTCAGCCTACGCTGGATGTGAGGGCTGGGGTTGCGCCAGAGGCGATTGGTATCCCGCATTTAGCGTTATTGACAGGCTTTGATGGTGCAATTGATGACTTTTCTGCCAACTCTGTGGCGGATGAAATACCCGCCAGCGCTGACATTACTGTAGGAGATGTTGTCCATAGAGTTGTTAATGGTCTGGTGTTACTGACCAACCAGTACGAGCCTGATGAAACTCTAGACGGCAATATTGTGATCACCGGCAACGGCAATTTGGGCTTAGGAATTAATGCTCAGAATTTTGCTGGCCAGGGGGGCACCGTTTACATTGATGCTCGTAATGATATCGACGTTATCGGTAGCTTGATTAGCACCACCGCCCAACGCGATGTGGGTGACATTGTGCTGATTGCCGATGGCACGGTGCGCTTCGACGGCACCGACGGCAGCCGCACTACGGGGGCCTATGCCAATATTGCTGCTGGTGGCGAAGGCCCAGGGGGCAATGTGCGCATCAACGCCGCTAATTTAGACGTGCGGAATGGCGCACAAATCACTTCTGCGGTTTTTGGTAATGGCCAAGGAGGTGATGTTCTACTCAACATTACCGGCACTGCCCGCTTTGTCGGCGCTGATCCCATCGATGGCAGCCCCAGCGGCGCGTTTAGCCGTATTGACTCCGATGGGGAGGGCACCGGCGGCAACGTGGCACTGACTGCCACCAATCTGGAGGTGCGCGATGGGGCCGTGCTCGATGCCTCGAGCTTTGGCATCGGTGATGCGGGCAGCGTGATTTTAACCATTGCCGAGCTGGCCCGCTTTGTCGGCACTGACCCCACTGGTGACAGCCCCAGCGGCGCGTCTAGTAGTATTGAACGTGATGGGGAGGGCACCGGCGGCAACGTGGAGCTGACTGCTGCCAACCTGGAGGTACTGGATGGGGCTCAGCTCGGTGCCGGGAGCTTTGGCATCGGCGATGCGGGCAGCGTGATTTTAACTATCGAAGAGCTGGCCCGCTTTGTCGGCACTGACATCGATGGCAGCCCCAGCGGCGCGTTTAGCGTTTTTGACTCCGATGAAGAAGGCACCGGCGGCAACGTGGAACTGACTGCCACCAACCTGGAGGTGCGCGATGGGGCGTTTTTATCCACGGCTAACCTGGGCGTAGGGGATGCGGGCGATATTGTTTTATTCATTCCCGGTCAAATTCTGGTTGACGATGGCACGATTGAAGCGAATGCTGAAACGGCTTCTGGTGGCCAGATCAACGTCCAGTCCGGTCGCATTTTGCTCAGAAACGATAGCGACATTCAAACTTTTATCAACCGCGGAGCGGGGGGCGGTGGAAATATCACGCTGACAGCGGATTCAATCCTTGCGTTTGATGACAGCGATATCTTGGCATTTGCGCAAGATGGGCAGGGCGGCAACATTATTCTGGATACACCTGCCTTCTTCGGTGAAAACTATCAGCCCTCTCCAGAAGGTATCAATCCCTTTTCGCTGGACGGCAATAGGCGCGTCGACATCAATGCCAGCGGCGCGATCTCCGGCATCATCACCCTCCCCGATGTCAGTTTTGTTGAAAATAGCTTGACTTCGTTACCTGATACGGTGGTCGATACCAATCAACTGATTGCCGGGAGCTGCATTGCTCGCACCAACACCGAAGGCAGCTTCATTGTGTCGGGTCGAGGTGGCTTGCCCAATCGCCCCTCCAGCACTTTCACCGCGCCCTATTCCACTGGGTCCATTCGGCCACTGCCAGCGACAGAAGCAGACAATGCCTGGCAAACCGGTGATCCTGTTGTGGAACCGGAGGGGGTGTTTCAACTGCCCGATGGGCAAGTGGTGATCAGTCAGCGCTGCGCAGCAGAGTAGTGGGCTCAAAGGTCAATGAGAAATAAAATCCGCTCGACTGAAGTGAGCTGCTTTGACTGTTGGCATCAATTAGAGGGATGCCATAGTCGCCCCGAAACCGCAAGCCTGGGGTAATCAACCAGCGCAGCCCCACCCCTACACTGGCTAGAGTAGATGGATCTGGGTTAGTACCTTGGTTATTCCAACCGGTACCTAGTTCTAAGAAAGGGTTGAGCTGAAGTTGATTGGGTGGGTTGCTAAGAGAAATTAGCGCTTCTACCCCGACAGTGAGCCCATTGTCGGCCACGACCTGGTTTTCTTCGTAGCCGCGCACGGTGCTGATGCCCCCCAGGCTAAAGCGCTCTAGGGGCAGCAGGGCATCGGGAGTGAGTTGTGTATTAATCCGACTGATTAACAGCACGGTGGGCGAAAGTTGCTCTACCCACTGGGCCTGCCCCAGCCAGCTAAAGAAGCGGCCATCGATGCCAATGTCGTTGACCGTGGCGTCAAAGGCGTCGAGGCCGAAGCTAAACTGCGATCGCGCCGCCAGTACCCGCCTAGGGTAGCGCTGCACCCAGTCTTGGGAAAACCGCAGGGCTGCTACCCGCGATCGCCCTGCCTCTGGCCCCAGGGAAAATGAAAAGGGAATATCCTCCAAAATGAAAGACTGGCTGCGGCGCAGGTCTAGGGTTAGCCCCAGAGCAAACTCGCTCTGGGGGGTGCGGATTAGCGGCTGACGCACCCCCAACGACAGGGTCTGTGCCTCACTGCGAATGCCCAAATCTCGAAACACATCTTCGACGATGCGGCTGTCGCTGTTGTTAAAGCCCAGGCTAACGGTGCCCCCCTGAGGAGTAATGGGAAAGTCGTAGCTAAAATCATATAAATTGAGACCCTGGCCCAGGCTATAGGCGGCGCTGAGGCGATCGCCAAAGCCCAGTAAATTGTTGTGCACCACTTGCGCACTTCCCTGAAGCGAACCAATACTGGGGGGGCGATAGTTATCGACTGAGAGGCTAGTCAAAAAAGCCGGTGCCTCATCTAAGTCCAGCAGCAGGATATTTTGGCCAGGGGCGCGGCCTGCGGTCAGCTCTGCATTGACCGTAGACAGCAGTGGATCTAGCTGTAATAACTGTAGGGCTGACTCCAAGCGCTGCTGATTTAGCGGTGCGCCTGTGCCCAGGCTAACGCGACTGCGCACATAGCCTTCCCGCAACCGCGTCAGTCCGCTGATCTCAAGCGCCTCTAGCTGCCCTTCAATGACCTGAATCTGCACGACTCCGTCAGTGAGGTTCTGGTTGGTGGGTAGAAAGGCTCCAGAAGTAATGTACCCGTTGGTCACATATAGCTGGGTAATGTCAGCTCGCAAGCGCAACAAGTCGGCAAGGGTGGCATCCTGTCCTTCAATGGCGCTGGTAAGGGCTGCAATTTCTGCCTGTAAAACCGTGCTACCCAATACCTCTACTCGCTCCACCCGGACTCGAAAATCGGATGGCACGGCTCCTTCGGGTGGGGGTGGAGGGTCAGGAAACTCTAGCTCAAGATCGGGCGCTGGCCTGGGCACCGGAAAGTCTGGTGGTGCTGGAATGGTTTGTTCAAGGGGGTCAGGCACATCGGGAAATAGGTCAGCAGAGTCAGGTGGAACCGTTTGGGCAATGGTTACTGGTATTGTCTGTGGGAAAGAGATAGGCCCATCCTCTAGGGCAATCCCTCCCTCTGCCATCTTTAACCATCCACTGATGGCAACCCCAGCAATTAAGAGTTTTCGGGATAGCGTACCCACCTTTTACTCTCCTCAATGGATAGAAAATTGGGGAAACAAACCAAATCCGAGCCCAGAAATTGAGTTTCGCCTATAGGAAAACTACAGATTCAAACTGAACTGGCATAGCAAACACCTGAACTAAAAGCTGGAGCTACTCCCAGTCTTTGAACCAACGCAATGAAGTTGCCTTTAAATTTACCTGACTTTACCAAAAAGGGCTTGCACAAATAGGCAAGCCAACGCTTTCCTTAGAATTCTATCCAAACGTTCAGACTAGATTAGCCCTGTATCTGTGTATCTTTAGTAGACGCGAATGGTAAAGATGGCACTTTTGTGCCAGCGACTCTGCCTTTCTGTACCACCTCGCTGGCCTAAAGAGTAGCTGACTAGCTACAAGATGGACATTACGATGGCATCAACTTGATCAACATATTGACGTTTTCTCCAATACTGTCATAGCCAATCAGTCTCTGATTGTTTCAAAATTCCTGTAGATGCTCTTTCTTAAATCAGTAGGTGTTGAAGTCTGAAGAAGGTTGATTAGAGTGATCAACCTGCTCCTTCTTCCTGAACCGTCAATAATCGAGTTCCCCATAAACTCCTCTCAGAGAACAGTCACGCTCTGGAACTATTCTAAGTTTCCCTGTAAATGCAAGGTTTTGAATTTGATGACCAATCAATTCCAAGACGCCTGCATAATCTGCTGTTCTCGCTGGCTACTTACCTGTGAATGCCAACACGCTTCTTTTACAGAAGGTCGAGCAAGTTGCAGGGGATGAGCTAGAGACACTGTTTCGCTTTATGTCGAAAGATTTTTGAGGTATTAACCATGAATGAACTCCCCCACATTAAGCGCGGATA
The DNA here is from genome assembly GCA_003017855.1 of filamentous cyanobacterium CCT1. GTDB lineage: Bacteria > Cyanobacteriota > Cyanobacteriia > Phormidesmidales > Phormidesmidaceae > Nodosilinea. The sequence continues at coordinate 5,177 of PYER01000119.1, read as the reverse complement.
TTTTTCTCTCAACTACTCTGCACGTCAGAAGATGCAGTCATCCCAGCCTGCCTCAGAACCCCAGGTTTTACCTAGCCACGAACTGTTGTTAATGGTTTCAGTTTTTTACATTGCCCCAACTATTTTACTGATAGGTATAGGTTTGGCAACGCACCTAAAACGCAAGTTTAAGCTTGGTAGAGATATCCAAAAGCTCAGCCACGTAGCCAGCCTTGAACGAGTATTAAGCTTGAAGCCAAAGGAAAACATTAACTCTTAGGAACTAGACCTAAGCTAAGGTGCTAGCTAAAGTCTCGAGATCAAAGCTTTTCTGAAACTGACGATCGACTGAGTGAAAACATTGATCTGACTGGCTTTTAACTCATTCAAAATTGATCATAGGGGTGGAAATATGACCTTTGAAAATGCGATCGCAATCATTGAATCAGCATTAGCACCAGAACAGTTGACCGAACTACAGAAAACCATCCTACATCACGTCTGGAATGGTGACTCTTACCTAAAAATGTCATTCAATCTGCAATACAACCACGGCTATATCAAAGATGTAGGTGCAGGGTTGTGGCGGCTGCTCTCCGATGCTCTGGGCGAAAAAGTTAAAAAGCATAATTTGCGCACTTGCCTTGCCCGATATCAGCATCGGCAGTCAAGCTTTTCCTGGGAAGATCCGCTTTCTACTAACCAGTCCAGTGCAGGGCAAAGGCAACCGTTAACTGGCTTGGGGCTAAATGCCATACAAGACCCTTTGGAAAATGCTCAAACCCTCTCACGATGGATTATGCAGGAGCAGCGCCCTGTCGTCGCCGTATTTGATGTGAGCCGTCTCAACAAGAAGACCGTCAAGGCAATGTCCCTGAACCAACCTACCCCCCCTGTGCTTGAGGGGCTCAGCTCAAACAACATTCTGCAATATATGCTGCAATCTCTAGAACCTGAGCTCGATTCAGCGCCCCTTGACCAGCCCGAAGTGCTGATTGCCCAACTTTTAGAGGTACTCAGTCAGCGCCAATGTCTGCTAGTGTTGGCGGCTTAACCAACAGGTGGAGCTAATGGTTCACAAGGCTTTCTACTCTACTACCGCAACCTATCCAGCTTGAATGCGACATCGACTTAGCACCCTGGCAAAACCAGGGTGCTTTACTGATCTGTTGCCCAACATCGATTTGCTACCCCCGATTGAGCAGGGCAAATGCCGTTTGCCCCTAACAAAGCTGACTCTTTTTGAACGTAAGCGTCCCTAAAACTACGCTGGCTGAGCGAAGTCGTTCGCTCTGCGTCTCCCAAAGGGAGAAAGCCAAAACCTACCCGAGATGCCCCCTTCGACTCCGCTCAGGGGACAGTTACTTTTGAACCGGGGATCTTAAATTGAGATTTCTCTAAACAATAACTTCAGAATGGTGCATCGCTTTGCGAATACAACCTACGATTTGCTCCCCGCTCCCTTACCCCTCCCCCTGAGCCTCGCTGAGTGCTACAACAGCTAGGTCATAGGTGCAGAAGGCGGGCTTAACCTGATCAATAATCGTCCGCAAACAAGATTCGTCTAAGCTCCGGGGGCGATCGCTGCGCAGAGTAACGCTAAAGTGAAAGGGTCGTCCGCCACCCAGCATGGGCGTTTGAGCAAATTTAACGTCGCCCATTACCAGGCCAGTCTGGTGATTTTCGACCACACTGATATGTTTTTGGCTTTCGGTAGTAGTGTCGTCGTCTAAGGGCAGGTCGGTGTAGAGGTGGAGGTAAAGCCGTAGACCATATCGGGTACCACGCCAGCGATAGAGCTCTACCGCCCGACGCAGCAGGCGGCGCTGCTCGGGTATCGACCAGCGGGGATCGAGAGGCCAAGCTACCCAGCTAGCCAGAAACGGCAGCAGGGCCTCGGGGGCGGTGAGGGGGTCGAGGTAGGCCCAGAGGTTGTCGATAGTTTGTAAGGTAGGGTCAAAGGCCTGCTCAATGATGGCCAGAAACCGACTGGTCACATCGGACGCCTGATAGATAGCCGGTAGAAAGTTGATATAGGAGCTGCTGGGTCTGACCTGGAGTTGTATGGTGCGAAACCCTGCCAGCACAACTTTGTGAGACTGGGCCTCAAATAGGGCCGCGTAGAGGGAAATTTCGGCGGTATAGTTCAACGGCAGCTTGGGTTGGTGCTGCTCCAGGGCAGCCTGGCGTTCAAAGTAATCATCGGGAACGCTGAAGGTGAAGGTTTCTTCGTGCCGATTCCCGTATTGAATGACATTCCTGAGAGCGCCATCTTCGCCCAGAAAGTCCTCAATGCTGGGTAATCCTTGCCAAGGTTCAGATCCGGCCTTCTTCAATTGTTGTTCCGCCGGATCGTGGTCTAGCACTACTGTCATTTGGGCATCAGAGGAAGTCTCGGTACTTTCAGGCAGCCACTCTTGAGGAAAGTCTCCGGTGATAGCTAGACGCCACGCCACCTGGGGATACCTGGTGTTGCTCTCGATCTGCACTGAAAGTTGCCCTGGCTGCCCAGGCACCAGTGGCAGACTGGGGACTGGAATGAGCAGGTTTAGGGTGGGTTGGTCAAGCCGATCGAATTTAATCCAACCTTCGGTACTGGCAACCTGTTGAGGTACCGGGTGCAGTGGCAGGCTGGGGCGGTAGGGGCGAGCTTGGGTCATGGTAAACCGGGGGTAGAGCGGAAGGCAGAAGGCAAAGGGCAGAAGGTAGAAGGCAGGCATCGCCCACCATTCGAGAAACTATGATTCAAAAGCCGCCTTAATCAAATGAACAGCCTGCTTTAGCGATCGCGCGATTCAAACCGAATCTCGTGGCCCGACTGAAATGCCGGGTCATTCCAGGAGCAGAGCAGGCCGAGTTCGCCGGGGTCGATGATCGAATCAGGGAGGTCGGAGCGTTGCCAGCCGCGATCGCCATACTTACGAATGCCATAGAGATCTACCTTGCCGACGTAGCCGACCTCAGGTAAGTCTTGTAGCAGTGCCACAATATCAGAGCGATGCAGCAGCTGCCCTAGCGGCCAACCGTTGCCAGCAAAGCCCCCGGTAATAGGGTTGATAAAGCGGTAGAGCCTCTCCGTTAGACGCTGGCGAACGAGGCCTTGCATGGCCGCCGTGTCGTACTGGGGCTGGAGCAAGACCTCGACGGCGACCTGCACGCCTACGTAGTTGGGGCTGTCGAGGCGCACCTGCAACCCCAGCGCCCGATGGTGATCGACAGAGGCTTGGATTTGCGCCAGGGTTTTAGGGGCAATCGCCCCCAGGGCAAAATAGCGGTCGGGGGCCATACCGTCCTGAAGGCGGGTGACGTCATCGGGCCGGGGCACAATCAACAGCTTCACTACCCCCAGGGTATCGGCCTGGGGAGGGCAGTGGGCCCGGTACACCGAGGGATGGGCACGCAGGGCGATGTTTTCAAAATCTTCGGGAATGACGGCGGTTTTGGAAGTACGCAAAATCTGCGGCACGCGCAGCACCGCTTCGTCTAGAGATTCGGCCTCTTGCCCGCCGGTCGCCGGGCCGTAGTTCACCACCCGCTGAATGTAGGGAAGCGCCACCTTCATCACCGAGAGGGTCTCCGCCTGTACATTGCCCCGGCTGCCGCCACCTACTCGGTAGGCTGACATATAGATCTCAGCCCCTAAAGGCGGTACTTTGCCGTACTGTCGTTTTTGGTCAGGGCTGTGGTCGTCGGTTGGGGGCAGCAGGGTATCGAGGTGAGGGGTCTTTTTGCCCCACGATTGCAGCTGCGATCGCTGCTGGGTCATGTCTTTAATTTGCGAGGGCTCCCGCACCAGTGGCCCAAACTGCACCGTCCCCGACTGGGAGTCGATCAGGTAGTGGCGATCGCTCGCCACCGAGGCCCCAAAATCGGTTACCTCCTGCCAATCTTCTATATCGCCGTTGGGCAACCGTAGCCAGATATACTCATCCGGCTGCCGCGCCAGTACCGGACGCCCCTCTAGCTGGAAAGTTTGGCCAGCTTTGCCGTTGCTGACCCCCAGTAGTTTGCTCTCCAATAGTTTGCGCCGCAACCGCTCGTCTTCGGTATCACTCAGCGAATCTTCAATTGGACGCAATCCTGTCCGTACGCATTCTGTCGCGCTTATCGAACCGCCGATAGCGCGAACCCCCAACCGGGTAATAGCTGGAGAGTAGCGGTAGAGATTTGAACCATCCCCAGGATCTTGATCTTTATAGGTGCAGCGAACCCAGTGGCCGTGACAGCCCGTGTCAAAATCTACCCAAGGCAAATTTTGGGGCAGATGGAGAATCACATCTCCCTCGCCATAATCGACCTGATTGGGGTTAGCGCCTCGCTGGCCGTGGAAGCTAAAGCCTCTGGTTTTGTCGTCTTCTGGCTGCCGCAGAATGGTTGCTCGCCAGCCTTCGCCATCCCAAACCTCCCATTGCAGCGGTGGATTAGTCGGGTCGATGCCCGTGGTTTCAGCAATTCTGCCGCGAAAGTTGAGGGCAACTATATTGCCTGCGATCGCATCGTCAAACTGCCCATCATTGGCCGTCGCATCGTCCTGCCGCCTGTCATTCAAGCCCCCTCTACCTGACTCAGGGGAGGGCTGAGCTGGAGCCAGCACCAGGTAGAAGCAATTACCTATCTGAGGTTGTTCGGCAAACAGCTGTAGCCCATTGCCGTCCCCGAGTTGCTCTAGCTGAGCTGTGCCCTCATTGACCTGTACCCTTGCTACAAAGTCTGGGTTGTCTAGCGTGTTCTCTGCCCCTTCAGCTGCCGTAAACAGTCCCCGAATCTGCGGTTGCCCAATCACCAAAGCGCGATCGGTGGTAAATACCACCGCTGGCTCAGTCTCTGTACGCACTGTTGCAACTTCGGTATAGATGGGTACAACAATCGGCTGACTTTGAGCCTTTGACAGATAAAAACTCAGCTCTGCCTGGGCCGCCGTCGGCGGTTGTAGCCGAATGCCCAACAGCTCTAAAAACGCCACATAGTTGCGGCGTGGCACCTGGTTAAACCGCATCAGCATCTGATCGGTCATCCAGGCAAACAGCTCAATCAGCGTAATGCCTGGATCGCCCGGATTGTGGTTCGTCCACTCCGGGCAATAGCGCGGAATCCGCAGCATGCATTCCTGCACGAGATCGTCAAAGGTGCGATCGTCCAGATTGGCTTTGGGGAGGTTAGGGAGGAAGTCGAATTCGCGAGTCATTTTTGAAGAGGGT
>PYER01000118.1 GCA_003017855.1 filamentous cyanobacterium CCT1 | reverse complement strand
GGGCATCAGTTAGGCCTTTAGGTCAACACTTGTATCCTCACCTGTTTTAGCCGACCTTGCAAACCTGACATGCTCCCCTAGGCAGCTGGGTGGTTTTGCTGGGCGTTCTGATCATGATGTACGCCCCCAGACGCTAGAAGACCGATACAGTCTTACTAAAACCTAAGTCTGCAACCGCAGAGATTATAGCCCCCCATCACCTACTGAACAGAACAGAGGTTTAAACCGATGATCGCCTACTCCTTTCCGTTGGGTCCAGGGCGGCGGAACGGCCCTGGTCGACGGGGGACCGGGGCCAGCGAAATAGCCCCGGCGGCAAATCGGGCTTTCACCAGCGGCTTTAGCCTACGCAACTTACTCTTGCTAAGGCGGCAATACTATACCGGTGCTCTAGGAGGCTTTAAGCGATCGCCCTCGCCAGGTCCAGCCCCAGCCGGTCTTGGTTTTAACGATGGAAGTTAGGGCGATCGCCACCACAATCAAGCCGCCCACGCTGCTCAGCCACCAATAGCGCAACGGCACCCCCACCTGGCGGTAGCTCAGCCACCGCAGCAGCCCGTAGGCCGCCAGCGTCAGCGCTGTCAGCCCGTAGAGAGCCAACGTAGGCCAGGAGAATTCAAGCTTGAGTAGGAGTGCGGCCAGGCTCGCCAACAGCCCCACCCAGGGCATGACAAACACCATCGCAATGGTGAAGGCCGACAGCAGCGTCAGCGGCAAATTTTCTTTGGTGCCCAGGTAGTAGTTCTTCGTCCATCCCTCCCACAGGGTGCCAAACGATGAATACATGCGCACGCCCAGCAGGTCAATGCCCAGCACGTAGCGCAGGGTCAAACCGTGCCGCCGAATCTGGCGAGCCAGTTCCACATCTTCCACAATCATGTCGCCGATGGCGGCGTGGCCGCCGATCTGGTTGTAGGCGGCGCGGTGAAACAGCATAAACGGCCCGGCGGCAAAGGCATCCTCTGCCGCCATCGAGTCGTTAATGGACTGAAAGTCGTAGGCGATCGCGATCGCGCTCATCATGATCGGCTGCACCAGCCACTCAGAAAAGCAGCTGATTAAAATGTTGGGGCCACAGCTCAGCAGATCGGCCTGGTGAGCCAGGGCTTCGGCCAGGGCAGCGGCGATCGCCCCCGCCGACAGCCGCACATCGGCATCGATAAACAGTAGGTAGTCGCCCTTGGCAAACTGCACTGCGTGAGCACAGGCCCAATTTTTGCCGTGCCAAACTTCCCCCTCAGGGCGCGGCGGCACCGTCAGATGATGGACGTTGGCATGCTGCGCAGCCAGTTCGGCGGCAATTGACCCGGTGGCATCGGTGGACTGGTCGTCGGCAATCCAAACCTCAAACCGCTTAGCCCCTGGCAGGGCGGTCGTCAGCGCCGCTTCCACGCAGGCGCGAATGTTCTCAGCCTCGTTATAGGCCGGAATAACCACATCCACCGATGCCTCGGGCGGTGCAGCGGCGGGCTGCAGTCGAGGGGCCGCCTTCAGCGACTGGGTGAGCTTCCAAGTAAAGGCCGCGATCGCCACCAGCGCGATCGCCAGCAATCCATCTAGCCCCAGCATTACCGTATTCCAGCCCATGCCCTTCCCTGCCGCCATCCTGTAGCAATCTACTATGCGACAGCCCAGTTGGGGGATTCATTCCCCTGCGATCGCCTTTCGACGCCTCCCACCGCCTCAATTCTTTACTTTGGAATGTTTCCTAGACTACAACCCCTGTCTATCCCCCCCCGTAGCATCGTAGCCACGTTGATGCAGTCGTTCCTGGTCAGAAGTTAAGGAGTTTTTGGAATGGTTAGACAATGGCGTTTTGGCCTGCTGGGGCTGGGGCTAGCCGTGGCCCTCGGATTGAGTGGCCTCATGATCAATCGGGCGGTCGCCCAGACCCCCCAAGAGCATTACCTCGCCGCCAATGCCGACACCGTGCACTGGGGCTACTTCAGTCAATCTCTGGAGCCTAAGCTCACCGTCAACTCTGGCGATATTATCACCGTCGAGACCCTCACCCACCACGCCAACGACGACGCCTCCCTCATGGTCATAGGCGACCCCGGTGCCGAGAGCGTCTTCGCCTGGACGCCCGAGGGCAAAGGCGTTGATCGCCGGGGCGCAGGCTCCATCGACCCCGAGGTCTACACCACTGGCGCGGGCGAAGGGGCGGGTGTACACGTGCTAACCGGACCGATCTACGTCAACGGGGCCGAACCCGGCGACGTGCTCGAAGTCAAAATTCTCGACGTGGCACCGCGACCCAGCGGTAACCCCGAGTACGAGGGGCGCACCTTTGGCAGCAACGCCGCCGCCTGGTGGGGCTTCCACTATAACGACATGATTGAAGACCCCAAACCCCGCGAAGTGATCACCATCTATGAGCTAGACGCCACCGAAACCGAAGACTACGCCACCGCCCTCTACAACTTCCGCTGGACGCCCCAAACCGACCCCTTTGGCGTCGTCCACGAGACAATTGACTACCCCGGCGTGCCCGTTGACCCCGCCACCATCGACAAAAACTACGAGGTGCTAGAGGGCGTCAAGGTGCCAATTCGCCCCCACTTTGGCGTGATTGGTCTGGCCCCCCGCGAAGCCGACTTTGTCGACTCGGTACCCCCCAGCTATTTTGGCGGCAACATCGACAACTGGCGCATTGGCGAAGGGGCCACCATGTATTACCCCATTGCCGTCGAAGGGGCGCTGCTGTCGCTGGGCGACCCCCACGCCGCCCAGGGCGACTCTGAACTGGCGGGCACGGCGATCGAAACGTCCCTTACCGGCAAAATTCAGGTCACGGTGCACAAGCAGAGCGATCTGGCAGGCACCGTGCTCGAAGACCTCTACTACCCGCTGCTAGAGAACGAAGAAGAGTACGTCGTCCACGGCTTTAGCTACGCCAACTACCTGGAAGAACTGGGTGATACAGCTCAACAGGACATCTTTGGTCGGTCATCGATCGACAAGGCCATGCGCGATGCCTTTCACAAAATGCGCCACTTCCTCATGACTACCCAGGGCATGGGCGAAGACGAAGCGATTAGTCTCATGTCGGTGGCAACCGACTTTGGCATTACCCAGATTGTCGATGGCAACTGGGGCGTTCACGGTGTAATCAAAAAGGCGGTGCTGCCCAGTGCTTAGGGGCGAGTGATGCCCAGTCTAATCGCAATAACTCCAGTTGTAGGTTAGATGGCGCTAGGGGCTGTTATCGCTTAACTGCTGATGCGCGAGAATCAGCGGTTACAACCCCTAGCCTGTTTGTTGGGTCGGGCGTGACAACGCTGATGGGATAAGGACCGTGGCGAGAATTGATGGCACGCCCTAGCAAAAGCCAGCAAAACCAAACTTGGATATGTGGCCTTCAGCTCACTACAACTCTCGCTAGAATGAAGGCCACACAAAATTACGGATCGCTTGTGCTATGAAACGGTTGCTTGTTGCTCTGGTCATGTGTTTGGCTCTGGTGGGGTTTCCGGCTCAAGCCAGCGCGCACCAGGTCGAAACCTTCTACACCCTCGACAATCAGCTTGAGTTTCAGTCGCAGTTTAGTTCTGGCGAGCCGTTTGTGGGCGCAACGGTCAGCATTTACGCCCCCAATAACCCTGACGAGCCCTGGATGACCACCACTACCGACAGCGAGGGGCGCTTTGCCTTTGTGCCCGACGAGTCGATACCGGGCGACTGGGAAGTGGCGATCGAAGACGACACCCGCAGCCACGCCGACTACTGGACCGTGCCTGTGGGCGACAAGGGCATTATCTACGACGGCATCAGCCTCGACTCGACCGAAGATGTCCATTACCGCGCCGCTACAGCCTTTATGCCGCTGGTGATTTCAATTGGCGGAGCGCTGGCCTGGCTAGGATTTACCCGCCGCCGTCGCTAATTGAGTTTGCCCTGGCCTTCATTCAGGTGGCATTTGATTAGCTGGCGTTGCTGACTTGAGGCACAAAGCTGAATTGTCAATTCACATCTGCATTCAGCAAGCCTAATTGAATGAATCCCTGGCGACCTCCGGCAGTCCTATTGTGGGCTGCCGGAGGTTTCTATTTTGGGTTGCTTGGCAATCCCCGTCAGGTAGACCTACTCAACAGTAGATTTCCGCCTAGCCCGGATTATTCACGAAACCGGCCATCAGCGACTGTCATTCTCGTAGCAACGGGAATCCATTGGAGGCAACTTACTCCAGAGTGGATTCCCGCCTCTGCGGGAATGGCGAACCTTTCAGTCGGCTCATGAATAATGCAGGCTAGGCAGGAATCGCGAACTGTTGAGTCATGTCATACATGAACTCTGTCTAGGCGATTTGTCACGCAACGGGGCTGGCCACAATCATCGCGACTGGTGAGAACGATCACCAAAACCGTCCCGCAGTGCTCAGCCCTGTCTCTGTAGTTTCTTCCTGCGTTCCCCCCAAACAGCTTTGGGGGGCGTCAAACCTGGCGCTTCGCAATGGTTTGTCGCCCCCGTCAACCAATACAACCCCTCCAGGAGAACTTTCCATGACTGCCCAAGCCCCCGTTTTAGAGAGCTTCATCAAGCGCTACAGCGATCGCAACTACAAGTACCCGGTGCTGGTGCGCCATCAGGGCGCGGTGATTGCCCTGGCTATGGATGACCAGCGCCACATCTATTATTCCGTGCTCAATCTCAACGGTCAGGACAACTCCATTGACGTGAATGGCTGGGCTGACCAGCCCTTAGAGCTAGAGTTTCCTAAAGAAATTGCTGAAGTGGGCTTTGGCATCGCCGACCAGCTGCTGCTGCCGACGGTGAAAAAGGGCAACCGCGACCCGGTCGGCCCCGGCGTGGTCGTGGCCGACAACGAAGAAGACAAGTTTCTGTCTAGAACCGCGCGCCTGACGGCAGATGTGCCCTTTCAAGCGATGTCAGACGGGCGGTTTGTGTACGTATTTCGGCAGGCGATCGCGGCCACTCACCCCGACCAAATTACCGTCGAAGGCCCTGAGAAAAGACCAATTCCGATTGTCGACTCGACCCTGCTGATCGATCGCTTTGTGCTGTCGGGGGCATCGGGCGCCGCTCAGGCCGGTCAGGCCCCGCCAGTGCCGCAGCTCAAGCTCAACCTGGAAGTGCGCTTTCGCCGCAGCCGCAGCAAAACTCGGCCCCAGAGCACCAAGGACAGCCTGGGTGCGCGCGACATGCAGGACCAGCCCTTCTTTGAGCCGACCCAGGAGCTGTCGTTCATTCGCAATTTGCAGGATGGGTGGTTCTCGATGGTGCTGCTGCCCACCACCATTGCTGAGGTGATGCGCTGGCAAATCTTTGCCTACAACGCCGTGACGGGCCTGATCGACTCCTACAATGTGGAGCGCTCGGCGGAAGGGCTGTTCAACACGCGCGGCACCCAACCCTCCACCACCAGCGGGGCCGCCGAAACTGCGCTCGATTTTAGCCAGGATGACGACCACGTTGTCTTTGCCCCAGGGGTGTTGCTGGGCCAGAACTTTAGCCAGGAAGCGTGGATTTTTCCGCGCGTGAGCACCTCAGAGCCAGGTACCGTGCTGGAGCAGGCGCTGCTGGGGGGTGACGAAAAGACCGCCGACGCGCCGCCCTCGATCTGGATTGTGGAGAACCGGCGGGTGCGGGTGGGCTTTGGCGATGGCACCGAATTCCATTCGTTCATCACCGGAGAGGTGCTGCGATCGAACCAGTGGAACCATCTGGCAGTGGTTTTTAGCGACGACGGCGGCTATCACATCTACATCAACGGCCGCCCTGTTGATGTGCAGGCCGAGGGCACCGGCAGCCAGGGCAAGCAGTCTGTGAATGCACCCCTTCGCCTAATTGGGGCACCGAGCCGCAGCTTCTTTGGGCTGGTTGACGAGATTCGCCTGTGGAGGCGACCCCGTTCAGAGCGAGAAATTCGCAGCGATCGCGGCCTGCGCCTGACCGGCCACGAGCTGGGGCTGGCGGCCTACTGGCGGCTCGACGAAGGGCCAAGCCAGGGCGTGCTTGACCAGACCGGCAACCACGCCCCCGGTACGCCCAGCGCCGACTTTGCCAGCCGCGCCTGGGTAGTCTCTGACGCGCCCATTGGCGAAAATGCTGGCGTCAGCCGCGACAGCTTTCAGGTTGAGGGGCGCACCGTTGCCTCAGGCCTTGCCTCGCTGCTCTACTTCCAGCAGGAAGAAGCCCGCACCGGCTACGACCAGCAGACCAAACCGCTGCGCCAGGGGGCGCGGGTCATGCTGGCGGTGGCGACCCAGAGCGCTGGCAGCCAGCACAACGAGATTGCCACCCTCGACTTTGGCGTTGCCGCCAATGGCAAACTGGCGCGAGTGCCCGATACCATCGCCCTCAAGCCTGTGGCGGTAGAACGCGATGGCGGCCCGGTCGACGTCAGCGCCGAACAGGCGCAGATTGCGGTGCTTCAGCAGGCGATCGACCAGGCGCTCAGCGCCGACGACACCGCCGATGTAAGTGCCGAGCTAGCCCAGATTGATGCCTTACAGGCCACCATTACCGAGAAGCAGCAGGCTGCCCGCACTGTCGATGTCAACGCCGAGCTGGCGCGGATTCAGGCCCTGCAGGGGTCGATTACCCAAAAGACCCAGCGCATTACTACCCTGGGCGCGGATATCGACCTGCTCAACCAGCTGTTCACGATTGTGGATGATGCCATTGCCAACCGCAGCATCGCCACCACCCTGCCTTCGAGCAACCTGACCGACCCCAGCCTGCTGCCCACGCTCAACCGACTGCGGCAACTGCGCAACCTGCAGGCCAACGGGCAGCGCGATCTGCAGCAATTGCTGGCCTTTTTGGGTGTTGCCCGGGTTAGCCTGCATGAGCACGCTGGCGGCGGCGGGCGATCGCTGATCTTTGGGCTGCGCCCCGTAACCAACAACAGCTTCTCGACCCGCTTTGTCGGTTACACCGAGCTAAACCAGAACAACTTTAATGACTTGATCAGCAGCATTGGTATTTCGGCCTTTGCTCGGCCTGGGCTGGACTCGATTCCGGCCCTACAGGTGACGGTGTATGAGCATGCCAACCGCAACGACAATGGCAACCAGCGGGGGTTTGTGCACACCTTCACCCAATCCACCAGCAACGTGGGTCGTGACATCAACGATCGCATCTCCAGCCTCGAAATTTCTGAAAACCCGGCGTTTAGAAACCATCGTGAGACGCTGAGGCGATCGCTCGACTCCCTGGCGGCTGAGCTAGCCACCGAGCTGAGCAAACTGACTGCCATGCGCACCAGTATCGAAAGCCAGCGCACCCAGCTCAACCGCGAGCGGCAGCAGCTTGAGCAGGATCTGAGCAGCGATCGCACCACCCTGGCCACCCTGCAAAACCTGTTGAACAAGGGCTTTGCCGCCACCATGCCGCTGGTGCACAGCGACGCCAGCGGCCTGTCGATTGCAGGCGGGCTGCTCACCTTTGCCTGGTCTAACGACACCCCACTGCTGTTTGACAGCGCCGTGGGTAACGTGGCGATGTACTTTAGGGGCACCGACGACCAGTTCTTTGTCGCCTACTACAAAACCCTCACCCAGCGGGCCCGCTACGCCATCCACGACGCCCTGGGGGCCGAAACTGTGGTCGGCTTTGCCCGCTCTACCGAAGCCGAGCTAGATCGCATTTTGATCGAGATCTCTGGGGATGAAGCGGCCCCAACCTGCACCGCCACCCTGAGCGTCAAAGCAGGCGACCAGGACATTGTCGAAACCTGGCAGCAGGTGCCCCGTGAGCCCCAGAGCTTTGCCAAGGTGCTAAACGGGCTGGCGGGCGATCGCACCTTTGTCGGTCGCGGCCACCTCGTCGTCACCGCAGGCCGGGCCGAAGCCGTGACAGTAGCCGGGGGCATCCAGCGATCGCTGCCCGCCAGGGCCACCCTATTTATCGGCGACCTCAAGGCCACCCTACAGCAAGCCGTTAACCAGGGCGCAACCGAGCTGAGCATTCGCGCCGCTGGCGGGGCCAGCCCCAGCCCAGACCCGCTGCCGATCTTCTTTTTGGAGTACGACTACGCGGTCCACGCCAGCTCTACCCAGAGCGGCGCCGATCTGTCCTCTGGCTCACGACTACTGGCCTGGATTGCCAACGGGGCGGGGCAGGGAGTCAAAAATGACACGATTCGCAGCGGCGTTACGCTCACCAGCCGCTGGGTGGCCGAGGCACCGGGCCACACCTACGCCTTCGACGGCAAAGTCAGCCACGCCCGGCTAGAAGCCGCGTCCCCCGCCGCCTTTGACCAGCAGCTGCGCCAGCTCTCGCCCAAAGACGACCTCACTCTGGAAACCTGGGTACGCCCCAGCCAGATTGTTGAGGCCAACCTGCGATCGCGGGTTCTGCACTACCAGCCTCAGTCGGGCACGTCCGACACCCGCTACCTGCTGGGCCTGAAGCGCGAGGAGTTGACCACTGCCATCCAGCTCAACGGCAGCACCGATGTCGTCCTCATTCCCAGCGCCCCCCACCTCAACTTTGCCGGGGTCATTACGCTAGAGGCTTGGGTAAAACCTGCTCCTAACGAAAGCCTGGGCAACATCATCGTCCACGGCAACGCCAGCGGCAACCAGGTGTATCTGCGCATTAACAACGGTCGCTACGAGGCCGGTAGCCACGACGGCACCGATCACAAAGTCTCGATCGCGATGCCCGAGGCCGATCGCAGCGGCAGCACCTGGGTGCACCTGGCCGGGGTCTACGACGGCACACACTGGCGGCTGTACCGCAACGGTCTTGCCCTGGGTGAGCAGGCCAATACGGTGGGTGCCATCCCTGTGAATGCAAACTGGGGGCTGGGCGCACACCCCAACATCGGCACCGATCGCGCTCGTATTTTGAACGGGGCGATCGCCGAAGTCCGCATCTGGAAGCGGGGCCGCACCCAGAGCGAAATCGCCGCCGACATGGCCCGCGAAGCCATCGGCAACGAAACCGACCTGGTCGGCTGCTGGCGGTTTGATAACCTGGCCAACCGTCGCGCCACCGACTATGCTCGCTTTGCCCATCACGGTGTCCTGGTGGGCAATCCCCAGACAACAGAATCTCCCATTCCGGCTTACTCTGTGTTTGCCGGAGTAGGTGAACAACTGGTGCAAGGCTTTGAGAAAATTCCGGCAGGCAACTGGAACCATCTGGCCGTGGTCTTCAACCAGTCCTATGGGGTGCAGTTGGACGGCCAATCCAGCACCTTTCTGGATGCCGGAACCGACCTCACCCTGGATCTTAACCGCGACCTCACTATCGAAGTGGCCTTTAAGGTCAATGACCTGAGCCAGCCCCGCGCCCTGGTTAGCAAGGGCAAAATCAGCACCGCTGAAGATCCCGACCAGCAAGTACCCTACGCGCTGTTCCTGAACACTACCGGGCGAGCCGTTTTTGCCTTTGAGGATGTGCAGGGCAACAAGCACCTGTTTATGTCCGAGCCAATTCCCAGCCCCACGGCCTTCCACACTGTCACCGTCACCCGCAAGCGCAACACCATCACCCGCCCGGTACGCAACAATAGTGGCCAGCAAATCGGTGTTGATATCGTGTCCTGGGATGCCATCCAATTCTTTGTGGATGGTCTGGCCAATACTCCCAGTGGGCGGCCCTTTGGCGAGTTTGAGTACAAACAGCCGGGTAGCGACACCAGCGGCGGCCCTCGTCAAGAGGCGAGCAGCGGCAACGGCAGCGGCGATAGCACGGTCATTGGCGGTGGACAGACTCAACAACCCGTTGACATTGGCAGCAGCAACCAACCCCTGGAGTTTGGCTCTGGCTTTAGCCTGGCAGCCCTGCGCCCTGAGGGTAGCCGGGTGGACAGTATCAATGGCATTGCTATCAACCTTTCATCTCTGTCGTTCTCAGCGGGGCAGGACCAGGCGTTAGCGTTTACCCAACTGGTGGGCATTGAGCTGGCCAATAACCGAACCCTCCCCTCTCAGGAACAATTGGGGCAACTGATTCAGCTGTTTGGCGAACCAATAGCGATCGCCCCCCTCAACGGCGTACTGGCCGAAATTCGCCTGTGGAATGTATCGCTGGAACAGGGGAGCCTGAAGCCGGTGATTCAAGGTGGAGAACGAGGTTTGCTTTCGTGGTGGCAGTTTGAAGAGGCGGAAGGTACCCTCGCCTTTGACTCTAAGGGCGGCAGCCATGCCCGCTTTAAGGGCAGCGTGCAGTGGGTCAAAGACCCCAACCCCAGCGGGTCGAAGCTGGTGCTGTACCGCAACGGGCAGCTGATGGCCAGCGCACTGGTGCCAGCGGACGCTCGCGCCGCCCTGCTCGCGCCCCAGGCCCAGTTCACCCTGGGCGGCCTTCAGCGCAACAGCCAAATTCAGGAACACTTCCAGGGCGAACTGGAAGAAGTTCGCATCTGGCGCACCACCCGCACCCTGGAGCAGGTGCAGGACAATCTGTTCCGCCGCCTGCTGGGCGACAATGAGCAGTTCCTCGACAACCGCGAAGACCTGATCGCCTACTACCCCTTCGACACCCAAACAGCCGGGGTACTGTCCGACTATTCCCTGCTGGGCAATGACCTGGTGCCCCACAGCGCCGAGTTTGTGCTCTCCACCGCCCCGATTGGCGAAGACACTCCCCAGGTGCGCAGCGCCCTGGCCGGGGTGAGGACGCCCTTCAGCGATCGCCTCCAGAGCAGTCCCGCCGTGCAGGAGTACGGCGATCTGCAAACCGATGTCGACGGCAGCCTGTTCGGCATCTACAAGCGCTGCTACGGCCTGATCAAAGATGGCCAGTGGGAACTCGTCACCGGGTTTAAGGTCGGTGAGCTGGTAACCGAGTGGGTGGGTCAGGTGCAGTTTGACCCGCAGCTAATCGGCTTTATCGAGGGCTCTCCGCCGGTCCCCGGCGAAAACCTCACCGGTACCGGCGTGGTGCTGGGCGAATTTACCGACTACAACGGGGCCAGCTCTGTCGAGCTGAAGCAGGCCAGCAAAACCAACTTCACCTTCTCCGCCGAAAAGGAAAGCGGCTTTGACTCCACTTTTGATCTAACGGCGGGGCTGCTCACCGAAGCTGAAGTCGATGCTGGTATTGGCCTGGTGACTAAAATTGCCGATGCCAATGGTTCCTTTGGTATCAAGGCCAAGTTTGAAAATTCCCTGGGCTGGCTCAGCGGAGGGAGCACAAGTCTAGGGCTGACATCCAACCTTTCCAGCAAGCAGCAGCTTCAGGGCTTTGTCGAACCCCCCGATGAAGTGGCTTTCGAAGAGGTGGGACGCAGGTTTATTCCTGAGAACATGGGCTTTGCCCTGGTGCAGTCGCAGACCGCCGACGTGTTTGCCCTCAGGCTTAAGCACAATAGCGCCTTGGTGTCGTACCAGATGCGGCCCAACCCCGACATTCCGCCCGATCGCAACATCATCAACTTCCCCATCAACCCGGCCTACACCAAGCAGGGCACCCTCGACGGCAAAGTCGGCTTCAACCCCGACCCCGCCTACCCCAACGCCCTCACCTTCAGCAGCGACAGCAGCTTCTACAAGCCGGTCGAAGCCTTTGCCCTCAAGCAGCGCATCCAGCGCGAAGAGGAGCGGGTGCGGGCCTACTACGACCAGTACGATGCCGGGGCGGTGGGCCGTCGCCAAAACGTACTGTTTGGCCAGCAGGGCGACCTGGGCAGCGAGGAGATTCTCGACAATCTGCCCCGTCTAGAAAAACGCAATCTGGCCAACACCTACGTCTGGACCGCCGACGGCGGCCTGTTTGCCGAGACCCAGGAAACCATGGATGTAGTGCAGGAGAGCTACGGCGGCTCCTACGCCTTCAAGGGGCTGGCCGGAGCCTTTGCCGACCTCAGCGTGGCGATCGGCGGCGTTGGTTTTAAATTCGGCTTTGAGGCACTGTTCGGTGGTCGACTGAATGTGCAGGCCAACAAGAGCGTGCAGTCTGAGAACGCCTTTTCGGTCGATGTCAGCGTCGACAAGGTGGAGCGCGATGTATTTCTGCGCGATGCGGCGGGGGATGTGCTGTTCGATCGCAGCAACCCCCTTACCCCCAGAGCGCTGCGCCATCCGGGCCGGGTCGATGCCTATCGGTTTATGACCTTTTACCTGGAGCCCCAGGCCGACCACTTCGACCACTTCTTTAGCCAGGTGGTTGACCCGATCTGGCTCGAGCAAAGCACCGATGCCAATGCTCTAGCACTGCGCGGCCTGCGCGACGCCAACAAAGGCCCCGGTACCAAGCCCCCCTGCTGGCGCATTTTTCACCGGGTCACCTTTGTCAGCCGGGTGCTGCCCCCAATCGGCAGCACCAAGCCCCTGCCCGCGCTGGAGGCCAAGATGCAGGAGTTGAGCATCGACAGCAACTTTGAGCTGATCAAGCGGCTCGACCCCTTTGTGGCCGACAAGGTCGATGACTTTGGCGAATTTTCGCGGGCGGTACGCGACACCATTGCCACCTTTATGCCCGAGCTACAGCCCCACCTGGCCACCATCACCGAGTTTATGCGCCTGTTCTACGGCGTCAGCGAGACCACTAGCCTGGCCGACAGCCCTGAACTGACCGCCCTGCTGGAGAGCGATCGCGCCCCCAACGCGCCCCCCGTGGTGCGGGTGGGCCGCAGCCAAACCCTGCACCTGGTAGACGAGGTGGTGCAAACCACTCTGCCCGGCTCAGTGGCCGATGATCGCCTCTCATCCGACGCTATCTTCGTCACCTGGGCGGTGGAATCGCGGCCTGCTGGAGCCACCGTCAGCTTTGACGATCGCCACAGCCCGGTTGCGATCGCCAGCTTCAGCGACATTGGCCGCTACCAGCTCAGCCTCACCGCCAGCGATGGCACCCTGTCTGCGACCGAAACCCTCGATATTCTCGTCAACCAGTCACCCCTGGTCCGCGCGGGCGACGATCAGGAGATCGGCTTCGGCCAGCCCCTGAAGCTGCTGGGCGAGCTGGTGCGGGATGGCCGAGGCGAGACGACCACCCAGCCCCAGACTTTCCGATGGGAAGCGGTCAGCGGCCCCGGCATCGTCACCTTCGACGCCAAAGACGCCCTGCCCACAGGCGCCACCTTCACCGCCAGCGGCGTCTACCTGCTGCGCCTGACGGCAGAGACTATCACCGCCAGCGGTGTACTCAGCCACAGCGACGACCTCCAGGTGTTTGTAGGGGCACGCATTAACCGCGGCCTGCTCAGCCTGTACAGCTTCGCTGACAGTTTAGCCAACGGGGGCAACACCGTACGCGACGTCGCTGGTGTTGGGGTGCCGGTGGATCTGGCGATCGCCGGTCAACCCACACCGCTCACAGTCCAGGGCGAAACCACCCCCTTTGCCCTGGCGCTGAAGGAACCCGCTCGCCTGACCAGCGCCAGCACCAGCCGCCTGATTGGCGCCATCAAAGCCAGCGGCGAATTTACCCTGGAGGCCTGGATCAACCCATCGCAGGCCAACCAGCCCGGCCTGGGGCGCATTCTCACCCTGTCGAGTGGGGCCAGCGCCCGCAACCTGATTTTGGGTCAAACGGGCAACCAGATCCACCTTGGAGTACGCACCAGCGAAACCAACGCCAACGCCAGCGATCGCGCTCTGGCGGGCGGTACCCTCACCCCCGGCACCCTCACCCACGTGGTCTGCACCCGCGAGGCCAGCGGTCAAACTCGCCTTTATGTAAACGGTAAAGTGGTGGCCCAGCGGGCGATCGCGGGCAGTCTGACCAACTGGGACGACAGCTTTGCCCTATCGCTGGGCCATGAGCTGGGCAGCAGTCTAAGTCAAGATCGCGCCTGGCTGGGCGACTTTCACCTGGTGGCTCTCTACAGCAGCGCCCTCACCGACGCCGAAATTGCCACCAACTTTGAGGTCGGTGCCGATGCCAACCTGACCCCGGTGATCTCGGCCGGTGCCGATCAAGTCATCAACTTCCCCGGCCCCCTCTCGCTCAAGGGTTCTATGGTCGATGACCAGCTGCTCAACGGCGAACTCTCGGTACTGTGGAGCCAGCCCAGCGGCCCCGCCCCAGTCATCTTCAGCGACCAAACCAGCCTGGAGCCAACGGTTAGCTTTACCACCCCCGGCACCCAGGACCACGACGGCAAGCCCTATACCGTAGCGGGCGTCTACACCCTGCGGCTGACCGTGGGCGATCAGACCCAGTCGATCAGCGATGAGGTGCAGGTCACCCTCAACCACGCGCCGATCATCACCACAGCCGACACGCTGGTGGTGCAGCTGCCCAACCGGGCACAGCTTACGGCTGGGGTGCAAAGCGGTTTGGGTAGCCCTCAGCAGGGTCGTCTCACGCTGCTGTGGAGCCAGCTCAGCGGACCCAGTACGGTTGACTTTGGCGATCGCACCCTGGCCAATACCACCGCGCGGTTTTCCGAAAGCGGCACCTACGTACTGCGGCTGACCGCCAGCAACGGGCTGCTGACTACCGTAGCCGATGTCACCGTTCACGCCAACAAAGCGCCTACCATTCGGGCCAGTGCTGTGCCCCTGGTCAACCTGCCCGCTGCTACAACTCTCCTGGGCGAGGTGGTCGATACTGGGCTGGCCGATCCGGCGGGTACCTTAACCGCCAAGTGGAGCCAGGTCAGTGGCCCCAAACCCGTTGACTTTGGCGATGAGGAGGCTCTCACCACTTCTGCCACCTTTGGCACCAGCGGCGAGTACGTCCTGCGGCTCACGGTCAGCAATGGGGAACTGGCTACCAGTCGCGAGGTGACCATCACCGCCAACCAGGCGCCTGTGGTCAATGCCGGGTCAGACCAGGTGATCGACTTTCCGGCCCTGGCCGAACTCGACGGCACCGTCAGCGACGATGGCTTCCCGCTGCAGCCCGGTCGCGTGGCCCTGACCTGGAGCCAGGTCAGCGGCCCTGGCAGGGTCACCTTTGCCGATGCCAACAGCGATATCACCACGGCCCGGTTCTCCCAGGGCGGTGAGTATGTGCTGCGGCTGACGGTAGACGACGGCGCGATCGCCACCCACGACGAGGTCACGATTCGGGTGAACCAGCCCCCGGTGGTGGATGCTGGTGCCGATCTGGCTCTACCCCTCGTCTTGGCGGCTGACGGCTCGGCTCAGGCGGCAACGGCCACCCTGTCCGGCACTGTCCGGGATGACGGCTTTCCCATCAACACCCTGACCGCGCTTTGGAAACAGCTCAGCGGTCCGGCTGCCGCCGTGCTCAGGGATGCTGCAAACCCCTCCACCGAAGCTGAGTTTCCTGAGGCGGGCACCTACGTGCTGGAGCTGAGCGCCAGCGACGGCCGGCTGACCGGGCGCGACACTGTGACGGTGGTTGTCTCCCAGCGGGTGGTGAGCGGCATTCAGGCCCTCTACGATTTCCGGGAGGGCACGGGCAATACCATCCGCGATCGCTCAGGCCTGCAACCAGCGCTAGACCTAACCCTGGTGAATGGCGCGATCGCACGACTCCAGGGTCAGGGCATCGCCCTGCGGCAGCCGAGTCTGCTGGCCACCAGCGGCCCCGCCACCCGGCTCAATCAAGCCATTCGGAGCAGCCAAGCCCTGACGGTAGAGGCCTGGGTAAAACCTGCCCAAACGACCTACAGTCAGCTGCCAGCGCGGATTGTCACCCTCTCCGCCGATACGGGCAACCGCAACGTCACCCTGGGGCAGGGCAATAACCAGTACGTCACCCGCCTGCGCACTACCACCACCGGGAGCAACGGCGACGCCAGGGTGCTGGAGGCGGGCCAGGTCGACCTCAGCCAGCTCACCCATCTGGTCTACACGCGCGATCGCACGGGCCAGGCCGTCTTCTACATCAACGGACAGCGGCAGCAGGGCACGGCGATCGACGGCGCCCTGACCAACTGGGATGCGGCCTTTCGTTTAGCGCTAGGTAACGAGCTGACGGGCGACCGCCCCTGGCTGGGTGAGTACCACCTGGTCGCCGTCTACAACCGCGCCCTGAGCGAGGAGGAGGTTAACCAAAACTTCGTGGCCAACCTGGCGTAGTCCCTCGCCCAGGTCATATAAACCGGGTTTCTGCAGGGCCGCCTTCGGGCAGCGACGCAGAAACCCGGTTTTCTTATGGCATTGCAGGCGATAAATCAACACTTGCCTTGCAGAAATTTGAGATAAAGTCTTTGGTTAAATCAGCAAGCAAAACCGAGCATGATATATTGTTAAGGAATTATAAGCGTCCTCATGGGCCAGTCTTTGCTCTATTAAGCTGTTTGCGGCGGTTATCTAAGTTATTGAGTTGGTTCGGCTTGTTGATATCTCGATTTTGCAATCTAGCTTAGGCTCTGTTCGGTTCCCTTCGGGGTGAACAGATTTTTTTTGGGCAAAATAGTCCAGCCCCGATGTTCGCAACTTAACTTTTCTGGAGACTATTCCTTGACTGCAATTTTTGAGCCTTCCGCTAGAGCCGCGGACGCGAATCCGTATGGCGACCTGACGCTAAAGCAGGTGATTCAAACTATTCCTAAAGCCTACTTTCAAAAAGACCCCCGCAAAGCCTGGACAGCTGTGCTGCTCAGCGTTGGGGCCGTGGCCCTGGGCTACGCTGCGATCGCCTTCTCCCCCTGGTTTTTGCTGCCCGTCGCCTGGTTTGTCACAGGCACGGCGCTAACCGGCTTTTTTGTGATTGGCCACGACTGCGGTCATCGCTCTTTCTCCAACCGCCGCTGGGTCAACAACTGGCTAGGGCACATCATGTTTCTGCCGCTGATCTACCCCTTCCACAGCTGGCGGCTGCTGCACGACATTCACCACCGCCACACCAACAACATGGAGATCGACAACGCCTGGGCACCGTGGAGCAAGGAAGAATATTCCGGCGCTGGCGGCTTTTTGCAGGTGGTTTATCAGGCCATGCGGGGCTGGCTGTGGTGGCTGGCATCGGTGGCGCACTGGGGGGCACTGCACTTTGACTTGCGCAACTTTGAACCCCGCGACCATGGCAAAGTCAAGCGCTCGATCGCGGCGGTAGCCATCTTTGCGCTGGTATTTTTCCCTGCGCTGTTTTACTTTACTGGCCCCTGGGGCGTAGTGAAGTACTGGCTAATGCCCTGGCTGGGCTACCATTTCTGGATGAGCACCTTTACCCTGGTGCACCACACCATTCCCGAAATCCAGTTCCACTACGACGACACCTGGAACGAAGCCGAGGCACAGCTTTCCGGCACCCTGCACTGCGACTATCCCAAGTGGATTGAAGTGCTGTGTCACGATATCAACGTCCATGTTCCCCACCATATCTCAGTAGGTATACCGTCCTACAACCTGCGACCCGCCTACGCCGCGCTAAAGCAAAACTGGGCACCCTTGATGAAAGAGACCCGGTTCTCCCTTGACCTGATGCGGACAATCACGGGGCGCTGTCATATCTATCATCCCGAGCGGGCTTACCAAACCTTCCGAGATTTAGGGCGCTAAAGCAGTCCCAAACGGTATCTTTAGAGGCAATTTAGCCCTCGCCGCTGGCTCAGGTTTCCTGGGCCATTTTTGTCTTCGGTAAGGACAATTGGTAAACTGCGACACGTTGCTGGCCCAACCTACCCTTGCCATCGCCACAATCGTGGGTAGCATTAGGAGTCTTGCCAGCGCTAGACCCCAATTGCTCCTTAACTCCTCACCCCGCTACACCAACTGCTATGGCCCTGCTGTCTCGTCCACTGAACACGCTATTTACGACCGCTGCCGTGGTGCTGGCGGGGCTCGCTGCCGCCCCAATGGCCAGGGCACAACAGTTTGAGCAGCAGCCCATCGACCCCAGCCTGGCCGTAGCGATCGCCAGCCCGGTGCGCAACGGGGCCTTCTACAACCTGATGATCTTGGAGCAGATCCCCAACCAGCGGCAGTGCTGGCAGGAGCAAAACCAGGGGAGTGGGCCGGTGGCCATCGACCCACTGCTGCTAAATTTTGACTTTACCGGCGCCTGCGATCGCAAGACCGACGGCAATGGCTACTCGGTGCGCGTTAACGGCCAGGACTTAGGTGTGCACTACCGCCTGGAGGTATCGGCCCGGCAGAATGACCTGGTGCTGTTTGCCAGACCGACGCGCGATCGCTCCGCCCCACCGATCGAAATCGGCCGCACCAATGGCCGCACCGACGGCTTTCTTAAAATTCAGCTCAACCCCGGCTGGCAGATGGCCCGCCGCACCTACAACGGTCAGCCCGTCGGCCACATCTACCTCACCCACGACGCCCCGCTGGATGTGCGCCTAGCCACCGGGGCAGCGCCGCCTCTGGCCCAGGGCGCCCCAGCCCCTGCCCTGCCCACCGTACCC
>PYER01000451.1 GCA_003017855.1 filamentous cyanobacterium CCT1 | reverse complement strand
GCCAAGAGTCTATTCCGGCTGGGCTGTGACTTTCTGCGCCGCACCTGCTGCGATCTCACTTTGCGCCACGCTGAGTTTAATCAGGCGCTACAACTTTTGTCCCTGTACTGAGCAAGCGGGCTACTGTGGGCGTGGCAATAAACTGATTGGCCTGATCGACCTGACGGCTATGTCTGCTGCGGTCAAAGGTGTATTCCCGGCTCAGCGGCACCCGCCCGTCGCTGGTGAGCAGCACGACTCGCGAGGTTCTGCCGCTGCTCCGACCACGCCGGCGGGATGTCTCGACTCTGGCCTCTTGCAGGCTAGCGATGGGGAACTTGCGAGTCTCCTGATTCAGGGCGTTTGAGTAGGTGATGGTGCACTGGGTTGAACCGTTGCGATCGCACTCCAAAACCGACTTGCCGACCACAATTGTGCTGACCATCGCCCCAAACCCAATAAACAGCGGACAGAAGAGCCAGGTCGTCCACGGCAGCGATCGCAGCGTCAGCAGGCTAGAGCTTTGACGGTTGACTTTCATAGATAAACCGAATTGTGTGACAACCAAAACCCGCAAAACACGAGGTCATACGAGACGTTTTCATAAGATCCAACCCTGCATCGCCAATCAGCTTGGTTAAATGCCTACATCCAGGCGCTGCGAGCAACCAGTCGGGATGCGCCTTGAACGAACCCAAATACGACAGCGGAACACAATTTTTCCCAGCATGCCCAAAGGCCGCCTGCCCAAACCAGATCGCCACCAATCTGAAGGCAAAGCGGGCCGTTTCTCAACTTTTATAACGGCTTGGGGATGAGGCCGTGGTTTTATCCGTCGGTAGTGAACCCTGGGGGCAGGGCATTCTGAAAAGCGCCCACCTCTCTGCTGTTCGCCCCAAAACTGCCATGAATGACTTCTTTAAAGGCTTTGAACAACTGCTCGAACTGGCCAAAACCCTGGAAGAAAAGGCTGAAAACGGCGAACTAAAAACCAACGTACAGATCAATTCCCGCAGCTTCAGCAGCATTCCCCGCCAGGGCAACATCCCCGATATCGGCGTCAGCCGCATGAACCGCAACCCCACCGCCAGTTCGGGGAATGATCCCGCCGTCGAAGAAGTCGTCATCACCCCGCCCCCTGCCAGCGACGGTTCCGCTCCCTTCGACTCCGCTCAGGGATCGTCTCCCTCACCCTCCTCACCTCCCTTCGACTCCGCTCAGAGATCGTCCCCGCATCACCTCACTATGCGCGATGTCGGCGGTCTCGCCGCCACCCTGCAAGAGCTGCGCGAACTGGTGGAAATTCCCCTCAAGCGGCCCGATGTGCTGGCCAAGCTGGGGCTGGAGCCCACCCGTGGCGTGCTGCTGGTTGGCCCTCCTGGCACCGGCAAAACCCTGACAGCGCGATCGCTGGCTGAAGACCTGGGGGTCAACTACATTGCGATCGTCGGCCCCGAAGTGATGGGCAAGTACTACGGCGAGGCCGAGCAGCGCCTGCGGGCGATCTTTGAGAAAGCCAAAAAAGCCGCCCCCTGTCTGGTCTTCATTGATGAAATTGACAGTCTGGCCCCCGATCGCAGCAAGGTCGAGGGCGAAGTCGAGAAGCGCCTGGTCGCCACCCTGCTGGGCCTGATGGATGGCTTTGCCCAGACCAAAGGCGTGATTGTGCTGGCCGCCACTAACCGCCCCGACCACATCGACCCGGCCCTGCGCCGCCCTGGTCGCTTTGACCGCGAGGTGCAGTTCCGCGTGCCCGATCGCGCCGGTCGCCTGGAAATTCTTCAGATTCAAACCCGCGACATGCCGCTGGCGGGGGTGGAGCTGGATGCGATCGCCGATCTCTCGGTCGGTATGGTCGGGGCCGACCTCAAGGCCCTGTGCCAAAAAGCCGCCTACTTTGCCCTACGCCGCCAGGTACCCGATTTGTCTGGCCCTGTACCCGACACCATGACCCTGGTGCAGGACGACTTTCTTCAAGCAATTAGGGAGATCAAGCCCTCGGTGCTGCGATCGGTGGAAGTTGAGTCACCCGCGATCGCCTGGGATGACATCGGCGGTCTGGAGAGCGTCAAGCAAACCCTGCAAGAGTCGGTCGAGGGGGCGCTGCTCTATCCCGAGCTCTACGCCCAGACTGGGGCCAAAGCCCCACGCGGCCTGCTGCTGTGGGGCCCTCCCGGCACCGGCAAAACCCTGCTGGCCAAGGCCGTGGCCGCCCAGGCCCGCGCCAACTTCATCGCCGTCAACGGCCCCGAGCTGCTGAGCCGCTGGGTGGGGGCCGCCGAGCAAGCCGTGCGCGAGCTGTTTGCCAAGGCCCGTCAGGCCGCCCCCTGCGTGGTCTTCATCGACGAGATCGACACCCTGGTGCCCGCGCGGGGGCAGTACATGGGCGACTCTGGGGTAAGCGATCGCGTCGTCGGCCAGCTGCTCACCGAACTCGACGGCCTCCAGGGCTGTACCAACGTGCTGCTGATTGGCGCGACCAACCGCCCCAGCGCCCTTGACCCCGCCATTCTGCGGGCGGGTCGAATTGACCTACAGCTGGAGATTGGCCTGCCCGATGCAGCGGGACGGCTGGCGATCTTGCAGGTACACAACAGCGATCGCCCCCTAGAGGCCGTTGACCTGAATGACTGGGCCACCCGCACCGACGGCTGGAACGGAGCCGACCTGGCCATGCTCAGCAATCAGGCTGCCCTGGAAGCCGTGCGTGAATACCGCGCCCAGGGCATGAGCAACCCCAGCCAGATCCGCATTGCCGCCCACCACTGGGAGCAGGCCCACCAGGCCATTCTCAGCCAGCGCAGCTCGGTAGCCAATCGCGGGTAAATCAACAACTATTCCTACCCCAATTAAGACAATCAGGTAGGGGCAAACGGCGTTTGCCCTCTTGTCTCAGGGTACAACACTCCGGACAGTTTTTGAGGGATGGATTGGAGAAAAGCTATCCACCGCATAGAGTGCAGGTGTAAGCAAAAC
>PYER01000450.1 GCA_003017855.1 filamentous cyanobacterium CCT1 | reverse complement strand
GTGGTAGCTGCTAGATGCAAAAAATTGGGTAGATAATCGATGGGTAAAATCCCCATCTAAAAGAAGAGTCGAAACTAGGGCAACCCACCCTACAGAGAGTCATAAATGTCCGGAGCCTAAGCGGATCTATATCCTTTTAAGAAACGCTTTGCTGGAAAAATTTGAAGGGAAGCGTGAAACGTCCATTGGCAAAATAAGTATATACTGAGCGACCACCAGATATGATTGTCAGCTAAAAAAATTAAACTGCACATTACCCGGCTAGGTAATTAGTAAGGCGGCCCAGCTAAGCCCCAGCCTGGACTTTTGAGGACTCGCTTTACGGACCCAAAATGTACTAAATGATACGTACTTTCAGGGGTCAACCATTGGTTCGATCACGATTCAGGGAGCGATCGCGGCCATACAAGCAGCGGACCTTGGCACGGAGTTCCTGTCGATTACGGCTGCTCTAAATCATCGCCAAACACATCTGCGCCGTGGGTGTGCACCGGCAGAACTGGGCCTAACAGAGCGATCGCCTGTTCTGGATCTTCTGTGACTAAATCCAGCAGATCATACTCACTACAGGGTTTCCCCGTGGAGCGGCTGACCTGGTGGGCATAGTATCGGACCTGGGCCATGATTCTGGCCTCGGACTGGCGCAGGTACATGCTTAAACAGGCCCGTCCCTGGGCGCTAGGATCGCGACCGAGGAAAAACGCTAAGGCAAGTAATAGCTTGGCTTCGTATTCGGGCAGGGTGGAAAGGTCGATAGAGCCGGGTATGGCCATGGAAAGTTCATTTGAAATCACAGCGTTTACACCAGGTCCAGCTCGGGAACTGTGGCGTTCCCTCAGGTAAAACTTCCCTTATGAACCTGGACAGGGTTTATTCTCTCCTACCAGGTGCTTTGGAGCTGATCTAAGCAATCCATCAGCTGTCCTAGACGACGGTCTAGCACGGACTGGCGGCTCAGGGTTGGGGATACCTGCTGGGCGATTTCAACCAGCTGGGCTGCGATCGCCGCTTCACTCTGACGCCATCGCCCTTGCTGCCAGCAGCGCTGCCAGTGACGGGTCGCCCGGAGCCCTGATCGCACCCCCAGGGCAACGGGTTTGTAGGTCAGGGGAGGGGGCAGCCGCTGGGGCCGATAGGCCACCTCCATGGAGGCGCACCAGTCCTGCCACTTGAAATCGAGAATCCGGGCGCTGGTGTGCACCGGAATCCAGGGCACTCGCAGGGCATCGGCGGCGATCGCCCCGTGCATGGCCTCCGCCAGCAGTAATTCGCTCTGGTCGATGGCGGCTAGCACCGGCTCCACCGGCCAGCGAGGGTCGATGTAGCGCCAGCCTAGTTTGAGGCAAAGGGGTTCCCAAAAGGCGTCGGCAACGTGGTGAATGTGGGGCATAAAGGCTACGGGAAACGGTTTGGCGCTGCTCCCCTGGAACACCTGACGAATCAGCAGGCCCCCATCGGCGATCGCGGCCCGTTGGGGAAGCCCCAGGCGCTTCGCCGTCAGCGGTCCGCGAACGCAGCTGATCTGCCAGCCGTCTGGAAGGATCGTTAATGGCTGCTCATAGCCTGCACCAGTGCTGAAGATAATCGCCTTCTGGGTGGCTAAGCGCTCCGGTAGCAGGCTGTTTAGCAAAGTACCGGTACCAACCCAGGTGGTATCGTCTTGAACCGAATCCAGGTGCGGCAGCAGTTGGGGCCATAGCCACAGGTTGAGGCGATCGCCAAAGTTTTCGGTCCCATCCCGGCGCACGTAGTGAAATAGCTTCATGGCAGGGCCGATCTCAGCTTGGTATCCACCCGAGAGAGGGTAGCCCTGAGACGCTGCTGCTGACCATAGCCCAGACGCCAGAGGGGGCGAGTGGTCCAGCGATCATAGGCGGGCAGCGCTACTCCCCGCAAAAAGTCCAGCCAGCGCTGCACGATGCTTTCTGGGCGAACCGCGGGCGATCGCCGCTGCCCCTGATCTACCATGGCCCGACGTAAGTCAGCATCTTGCTTGAGCCGCACCAGGGTTGACCACAGATCGGCCGGGGTTGCCACCTCCCAGTAGTCCAGGGGGCTCTGGCGTTCGGCTCGAAAGGCCGACTCCACCCCCAGCATCATCGGGACCCCCGCTAGCCAGCCGTTGTAGAGCTTGGTGGCGGGTTTGTGGCTGTAGCCGCGAGTCCGCCAGCGGTCTTGCCAGCGAAAGCTACGCACAGCCACCACTCCGTCGATGTCGCTGTAGTCGTGCCAGCGGGGGTGAACCCCTGCCGCCCCATCCCAGCGGTTTTGACTGATCCGGGGCTGCCAGCGGAGACCTAGGGACCGTAGCCGCTGAGGCCAGTCAGCGCCGAGGGCGGCCAGGTTATCTTGATGGCCGAAAAAAGCCAGGTTTTCGAAGCGATCGCCCCGCCCAGGGAGGGCTGTCGACTGAGCAGCAGGGGGATTGTCGCCACAGTCAGACAGCCCGTTCCTCCGAGCCAGCCCCCGAGTTCGATCGCCCGCTCCCAGGGGTAGCCCGTCAGGCGTAGGCCAACTGCTCCGATGGCCCACAGCAGCAACCCCAGGCCCAGCCCTAGCCAGGATAAACCGGTACTCAGAATCACCGTGACAACCGCTATGAGGGGCTGCGATCGCAGCAGCCTTGGCTGCCACACCCACAGTAGAGAACTCAGGCCCACCAGGGGCCAGGCCCACCAGGCTGCTCCCAAGCAAATTAGCGCAAGTCCTAAAAATCCATAGCCTACTCCCCAAGCAGCCAGCTGTAGCCACGGGAGTTGTCGCCAGGCAATGGTCCGATCTTGGCGTCGAATCGTTCTCTCCAGCGGGGACGACTGCACCTGCTGATCGGGCTTAACTAAGGGCTGATGGTCATGCACTGTCTCTGGGCCAGGATCAGGGACTGGATCGGCCATCGTGGCAACCGGCAAGGGCGATCGGCGACCATCGGGCAAAATCGCTCCCGCATAGGCCTGGGGC
>PYER01000117.1 GCA_003017855.1 filamentous cyanobacterium CCT1 | reverse complement strand
CAGCTAGCCCAACCCGCCCTGCGCCCCGTGGCGGTGCAGGCTCTGTCCCGCATCCCTCACCCGGCCACCCTGCCCCTGCTGATTGAGGCTACCGACGACGCGCGATCGCCCGTGCGCGCGACCGCCCTCGACGCCCTCTGCCCCTTCGCCGACATCGCCACCTGGCCCGTAGTGCAGCGGGGGCTACAGGACCCAGCCCCGGCGGTGCGGTCCGCCGCCATTCGCGGCCTGCTGAGCCTGCGGGGCCACCTGAGCGCCGACCAGCTGGTTGAATTTTTGACGCCTTTAGTCGATGACCCCGACGAGACCATTGCCCAGCAGGCCGTCTACGCCCTGGGGCGGCTGACGGGGCCTGCTGCCGCCACGGCGCTGCTGCGACAGCTGCCCGCCAACAACCCGGCTTCTCCACCAACGGCTTCCCTGCAAACAGCGGCGGTGCAGGCCCTGATCTGGCACAACACCACCCTGGCCCTGACGGGGCTAGTCGCCGCCTGGGACGGCCTAGCTCCGGCGGCTCGTCTGGCCCTGGTGCAGGGGCTGCCGACCCTCGTTCCGGAGCTACAGCCCCAGGCGGCCCAAGCCCTACAGAGGTGGCTGGGGGCGATGCCTGCCATCCCCGAGCACAGCCTGCTGCGCCGCCACCTGGTACTGGCCCTAGGCCAGGTAGGCCGCGCCGAGGCCGAACCGCTGCTGCGATCGCTGCTCGACGACCCCGACCGGGGGGTGCAGCTCCACGCCGAGGCGGCCCTACGCCAGCTGCAGCGGTAGCCCATTGGAGGTTCCTGTTCCTTTAGAGTGAGTTGGGGCTTGAGCTTGGGGCCTGAATGGGGCTACGGCTACTTTTGATACCAAGCGCGAGGGTACTATCTGCTAATCAAAGGAAGGGCTTTTTGGCGGTAGCTTGCCGCCCGGGCTTTGGTTAGCAGTGGCGTGGGTACGATTCGAGCATGCGTATTGAACAGCTCCAGGCATTTTTGTCGGTGGCCGAAACCGGCAGTTTTCAGGCGGCGGCCCAGCAGTGCCAGGTGACCCAGTCTACGGTCAGCCGCCAGGTGCAGGCCCTGGAGGCTGAACTCGACGCGCCCCTGTTTCATCGGGGTGCTCAGGCCAAGCTGACGGTGGCTGGCGAGCGGCTGCTGCCCAAGGCCCGCCGCATTCAGCAGGACTGGGCCCAGGTGTCTAAAGACATTGCCGATCTGATGGCGGGCAAGCAGCCGGAGCTGTGCGTGGCGGCGATTCAGTCGGTGTGCGCCACGGTGCTGCCGCCCGTGCTCCAGCAGTTTTGCACCGAGTACCCCCAGGTGCAGCTGCGGGTGACGGCGCTGGGCAGCGATCGCTCCCTCAAGGTGCTGCGCGACGGCCTGGTCGACCTGGCGATTGTGATGGACAACCCCCGCCTCACCACCCAGCCCGAAATGGTGGTCACGCCCCTATTTGAAGAACCCGTAGAAGTGCTGATGGGGGCTGACCACGATCTGGCCCGTCAGCCTGCGATCGCCTGGGAGATGCTGTCGCGGTTTCCCCAAATTTTGTTCAAAGACGGCTACGGCATGCAGCGGCTGGTACAGCAGCAGTTCCAAGACCGGGGCGAAACCTTCAACGCCGCCCTCGAACTCAACACCCTCGATGCCTTTCGCGGCGTCATTCGTCATGGTAACTTTGTCGCCCTGCTGCCCCAGTCGGCCCTGGCTGACTGCCGCGACGACCCCACCCTGGCGGTGCGACCCACCGAAGCCCCGGTGCTGACCCGCTCGGTGGTGCTGGTGACCACCCGCGATCGCCTGGTGATTCCGCCCATTCAGCGCTTTCACGCCCTGGTGCAGAGTCTGGCCAGCCCCAGTCGGCAGCGGAGGCCGGCCGCCGTATCCTATAGCTAGCGGCAGCGACCATGACGAATCCGGCAGACTATCTGCCCGGACGGGGTATGATTTGCAAACCCTGCCCCCCTTGAGGCACAAACGAGGGGGGACAGATGAGGGACAGACCAACCATGAGTAACGAGTTTCGGGAATTGCTCAAGCACGTGGGCAGCGGCAGCCACACCTCCAGAGCGCTCACCCGCGCCGAAGCAGCCGCCGCGACCCGCATGATGCTGACCCAAACCGCCACCCCGGCCCAAATCGGCGCGTTTATGATTGCCCACCGGATCAAGCGCCCCACTGCCGAAGAGCTGGCCGGTACCCTCGATGCCTACGAGGCTCTGGGGCCAACCCTGCCCGCGATCGCCCCCGACAGCGCCTACAGCCGCCGCGCCCTGGTGCTGAGCTGCCCCTACGACGGGCGATCGCGCACCGCCCCGGTCACCCCCGTTACCGCCCTGGTGCTAATGGCGGCAGGGGTGCCGGTGGTGCTCCACGGCGGCGATCGCATGCCCACCAAAGAGGGCATTCCCCTGATCGAACTCTGGCAACAGCTGGGGGTTGACCTGCGCCCCCACAGCCTGGAGCAGGCCCAGACCCTGCTCAACCGCACTGGTTTGGGCTTTGTCTACCTGCCCCAGCACTTCCCTGCCGCCCATGGCCTGGTGCCTTACCGCGACCAGATTGGCAAGCGCCCCCCCTTCGCCACGGTAGAGCTGATGTGGTCGCCCTACGCTGGCCCCCACACCCTGGTGATGGGGTTTGTGCACCCGCCCACTGAAGAGTTTGCCAAGGGCACCTTTGGCCTGCGCGGACAAACTGATTGGATTAGCGTCAAGGGGCTGGAGGGCAGCTGCGACCTGGCTCGGGGCCGCACGGCGATCGTCGGCATTAGCCACCAGAGCGGCTTCGAGCGTCTGCTGCTGCACCCCCGCGACTACGGCTTTGAGGGCGACGATGTGGAGCTGGGCGATGAAGCCTCTCTGGGCGATCGGCTGATGGATGTGCTGGCGGGCCAGCCCTCGGCCCTGCAAAAAACCGCCCTGTGGAACGCCGGATTTTATCTGTGGCAGGGGGGCAGCGCCACTTCCCTGGAGGCGGGGCTGGCTCAGGCGGAGGAGCTGCTGGTTACTGGAAAAGCGATGGCGCAGCTAGAGGCCCTGCGCCGGCAGGCCGCCGCCCTGAGCCAAACCCTGATTTACAGCCATAACTAGAGCACCAATTCAGTATCTGAATGACAAAGAGTTTTGCGGCTCTGCCGCCTAACCTGAGCGGCAGAGCCGCTGCCGAGCATTCCCATGCAGAGCATTGGAACGAGGGAACAGCCGTTCTCTGAGCGAATTTGATCTAGAAATAGCCGTTCCCTGAGCGGAGTCGTTGGTGAAGCCGCCCCAAAGGGGCTAGGGAACGGCTATGGCTGTCTTTATTGTTGGGGGTGCTGCGCTAGCGGCATGGATGTTCGGGATGAGATGGGTTAGCGCTCACGGTTCTGGCGGCGCTGACGGCGTTTAATAATCCAAACAACGGCCGCGATCGCCAGCGTGATCAGCACAATTTTGCTAATCGGGCCAATTATGGTTTCCACCTGCTCGAACTGGTCGCCTAGCACGTAGCCCGCTGCTGCGAGCGCCCCAGTCCATAGCACGGTCCCTAGGGCGGAGTAGGCCAGGTAGGGCAGCAGCGGCATGTGGCTGAGCCCCGCTGGCACGGACACGTAGGTTCGCACTCCCGGCACGATGCGACCGACCCCGACGACCCAGCTGCCACCGCTTTTTTGAAAGAAGTCAAACGCTTTATCGATATCGCGGGGTTTAAGTGTCAGCCAGCGACCGTAGCGCCGCACCCAGTCCATCAGCTGTTCATGGGTAATCAGCCGCCCCAGCACGTACCAGGCCGACGCCCCAATTAGCGAGCCCAGGGAGCCAGCGACAATGACCCCGGCCAGGTTTAGCCCGGTGCTGCTGCGGCTGACGAACCCGGCCAGGGGCATCACCAGTTCCGACGGAATGGGCGGAAACAGGTGTTCCAGCACCATCAGGCCGAAGATGCCGAGGTAGCCGAGGGACTCAATCCAGGTTGTAATCCAATCAAACATGGGACTGCTTTACCGCTTTGCTTTGCGCTCGAACAATACTTTACCCAACTGCCCTACCACGAGCGGAATTAGGCTGGCCCCAAACACCAGTCCCCAGGCGCGCGTCGATAACCCGGTGGTGCCTAGAGCATCGGAGAGGCCAGGCACGTAGACCGCCGCCAGCAAAATCAACGTACAAATGACCAGGGCGCCCCAGACGAAGGGGTTGCGGGTGACTTCGTTATGCAGTGGGTGGGTGCCCCGATTGCGCATGTTGAAGATGTGCCACAGGCGGCTAAACGACAGGGTCATAAAGGAGATGGTAACGGCCTCGGTGCCGTCCAGCTGCCAGACCCGCAGGGCGATCGCAAAGGTACCGAGGGTGGTGGCCGCAATCAGCAGGCCGTATAGCCCGATCGCGATCCAGTGGTCCTGGGTGAGCACGGCCTCGCTGCCCTTGCGCGGCGGGCGCTGCATCATGGTTTCGTCGCCTTCGCCCAGCCCCAGGGCCAGTGCCGGAAATACGTCATTGACGGCATTGATGTAGAGAATTTGCAGCGGCAGCAGCGGCAGCGGCGCGTTAACCACCGAGGCCAGGGCGACGGCGATAATTTCCCCCGTGTTGCCCGAGAGTAGGTAAAGAGTGAACTGGCGAATATTGCGAAAAATCGCTCGTCCCTGGGCTACCGCCGCCACAATGCTGGCGAAGGAGTCGTCCTGGAGCACCATGTCGGCGGCCTCCTGGGCGACCTGGGTGCCACGCTGGCCCATAGCCACGCCAATGTCAGCCTTTTGCAGGGCCGGGGCATCGTTGACGCCGTCGCCGGTCATGGCCACGATCGCCCCGTCGGCCTGGTGCAGCGCAATCAGGTTGAGCTTTTGCTCGGGGCTAACGCGGGCAAAAATCGACACCTGCTGCAGCTCCTGGCGGTGTTGCTCGGTGAGGTCGTCGAGGGGTTTGAGCGCTTTGCCAGGCAGGGCCTTGGCCTCGCGATCGCCCACCAGCCCTACAGCTAAACCAATGTTGCGGGCGGTAATTTGCTGGTCGCCCGTCACCATCACCACTCGAATGCCCGCCTGGTGACAGGCCTTAATCGAGTCTTTGACCCCCTGACGGGGGGGATCTTCGAGCCCTACCACGCCCAGCAGAGTCAGGTCGCTGTAGGGCTCGTCCTGGGCCGTATCGGTGGTTTTGGTGGCAAAGGCCAGCACCCGCAGCCCGGCCTCGGCGGTGGCGTGCATGCGCTGCTGCCAGCGATCGTGGTTTTCCCCATCCAGCGACTGCACGCCCTGCCCGCTGTGGTAATGGGTGCAGCGCTCCAGCACCGCCTCGGGAGCCCCCTTGACCGCTACCCAGTAGCCGTCTTTGGCGTTGTGGATAGTTGCCATCATCTTGAGGTCGGGGTCAAAGGCGACCTCGCGCTGCTCAGGATACTGCGATCGCAGTTCGTCGCGGTGCAGATCGGCCTGCTGGCCCAGATTCAGCAGAGCGATTTCCATCGGATCGCCAATGGTGCGATCGGGGGCATCGGCGTCGGGCGGCTCGGCGTTGTTGCAGAGCACCGCCACCCGAAGCAGCTGCTCTAGCGCCTCGTGCTGCTGTGGGTCAATAGATTGATTGTCGAGGCTAAAAGGGGCATCGCCGCTGCCGCTGACCTGGACTGTACCCGCCTCCACCACGATCTGGCTGGCGGTCATGCGGTTCTGGGTCAGGGTGCCGGTTTTGTCGGTGCAGATAATGCTGGTCGAGCCCAGGGTTTCGACCGCTGAGAGGCGGTTGATCAGAGCATTTTGCTTGGCCATCCGCCACATACCTCTGGCCAGGGCCACTGTGGCCACAATCGGCAGGCCCTCGGGCACGGCGGCAACAGAAAGGGCGATCGCCGTTTCAACCATCAGCACCAGGTCTTTGCCCTGCACAATGCCGCTGACCGCCACAATCGCCGCGATCACCAGGGTGATCCAGATCAGCCGCCGCCCCAGCTGGTCAAGTCGCTGCTCCAGGGGGGTTTGCTCGCCCCCCGCCTGGGCCGCTAGGGTCGAAATGTGGCCCAGCTCGGTCTCCATGCCGGTGGCGGTGACAATGCCCTCGGCTGACCCCAGCCGAATTGCCGTGCCCTTAAATACCCGGTTGGTCTGCTCCGCCAGCGGTAGGTCGGGTTCCACCGGCTGGGTGGTTTTGCTGGCGGGCAGCGATTCTCCGGTCAGGGCCGACTCATCGGCCTGCAGGTTGGAGGCGCTGATCAACCGCAGGTCGGCGGGCACAATATCGCCCCCCTCCAGCACCACGATGTCACCAGGCACCAGTTCGTCGGCCCCCACCTGCTGCACCTGTCCCTCGCGGCGCACCTTGGCCTGGGTCTGGCTGAGCTGCTGCAGCGACTCCATCGATTTCACCGCCCGCAGCTCGGTGGTAAAGCCAATCAGGGCATTGAGCGCGATCGCGATTACCACCGCAATGCCCTCAATCCACTCCTGAAAGGCAAAGGCCAGCACAGCCGCCACCGCCAGCAGGCCGATGATGGGGCTTTTGAACTGGTCTACAAAGATTGCCCCCGCTCCACGCTGTTTCGCCTCTTCGAGTCGGTTCCAGCCGTATTTGTCTCGCTGGCGATCGACCTGCCGACAGGTAAGCCCCTGGGCGGCATCGACACCAAAGGCCTCAAGCACCTCCTGCGGTTGGGATTGCACCACCTCAGCAGGCGAAACGGGGCTCTTCATGCAAGGTTCCTTAACGATTAAATAACTGATTTAAACCTAGGCAACCCAGCCAGTATTAACCTCTACCGAACTGTATAATATTGACTATCGACAGCTCAATTTCTTCCCTTTGAGCGATGTCAGGCTCTAGTGCGATCGCTAGTTTAGAGTTCTGGCGATGAAGAGAAGCACCATGAGCAGGTTTCACCAAGCGGATGCAGCTTAGTTATTCCTTTGCCTCTTGTTGAAGAGATGTAGTAATGAAGTTTAAAGAAGCGTCATCAGGGTGATTTAGAACTCAGTGACCATCTGCCCTGCTTAGCCAAAAACTGCTGCAGCTATTAAAAACTAATAACTAAATACACACCATGCCTAACGGATTTTTGCTCAGCCGCGCCCTGCTCAATTTTCAAACCGATGACGAAGATTTACTAGCCGAGCTGTCCGCTGTAACGCGCACCCCCGACGGCAGCCTGTGGCTTGGATCCGATGAATTTATTACTCTAGAGCGGCTGACGCCTATGGGCGATGGCGTCTACGGCAACCATAAAACGTTTCATCTGAAAGATTTTATCGAGCTGTTTAATCACGAATCTGAAATTGATATTGAGGGGCTCGACTACTGCGATGGCTACCTATGGGTAGTGGGTTCCCACAGCCTAAAGCGCAACAAAACTAAGGGCAAAAAGCAGCACAAAGACATTGAACGCCTTTCTGAAATTGAAAGTGATCCGAATCGATCGCTGCTGGCCCGACTGCCCATTCTGAATGGCGAAATTGTGCCAACCTACGCCCGTTCTAATGATAAAAATGACGTGCTTACGGCGGCCAGCCTCAAGCAGATCAACAGCCACAACCTGTTGCTCGAAGCACTCGCTGACGACGAGCACCTGGGCGTATTTCTAAAGATGCGGCTGCCCTCTAAGGACAACGGCTTTGATATCGAAGGCATTGCGGTGAGCGGGCACAAAATCTTCTTAGGGCTGCGGGGTCCGGTGCTGCGGGGCTGGGCCATTATTCTCGAGCTTGAGGTCGAAGACGGTGAACCCGGTGAGCTGGTGCTCAAAGACCTGGGCGAAGGTTGCCTCTACCGCAAGCATTTTCTTGACCTCAACGGTCAGGGTGTTCGCGAGCTGTGCCTGCACGATGGCGATCTGCTGGTGCTGGCCGGCCCCACTATGGAGCTAGAGGGCGCGATGCAGATGTTTCGCCTCGAAGACGCGCTCAACCACACCAACGACACGCTATGGAGCCAGGATTCTGGTCGGCTCAAGGTGCTGTTTGATCTGCCGTTTACCATTGGGTCTGACCACGCCGAGGGCTTGGCGCTGCTGCCCTGCATGGGTTACGACGACGGCCTGATGGTGGTCTACGACTCTCCCGACGCTGTCCGCCGTCCCGACCCCAAGTCTGTGTTTGCCGACATCTTTCGTCTGCCCCCAAAAGGTTGACCAGCAGGGTTGAGGCGGTGTTCAAAGCAGTGACAGCCGCGCAATAAAAAACTCCCGTCATGCCCTTGCAAACGGGCATCCAATCGAGAGCTGCTGCTACCAAACGGATTCCCGCGCAGGCGGGAATGACAGGCATAATTCTTTTTCCAAATCAATTAGGATTCGGCTGAACTGGAGGATGTGGGGGAAAACCAGGGCTGCCAGTAGCTGGCGATGCGGTGGGTAAAGGCGGCGGGATCTTCGCAGTAAAGCTTATGCCCAAGTTCGTTGGCCTGCTGGTGCAGCCTGTGCTGGCGGTGCTTCATTAGGGGTAGTAGCACCTGCATCTGAACCTCTTCGATCTCGACTTCGGCTGGTGGATCAAGCAAAAAAGATCGCAGGGCTGAAATGTCGTGCCCATCGCCCAGGGTCTGGGCGAGCTGATGAATTTCTGACTCAAATGCGTCCATTACGGCAGGCCACAGCGGCTTGAGCAGACAGGTGGTGTGCCACAGGTCTTTAACCCGCTTGCGCCAATCGTGAAAGACTTCATCGTCGCCGTCTTCGTAGGCAGCGTGGTAACGCGCTTGCCCCTGGGCGTAAAGGTGGGTCAAGTTCGTAGAGATCGCCTTCCAGCCATTTTTTTTGAGGGTCAGCTGGCTGAGTCGCGCCCGACTATCTTTGAGGTCTGAAGTAATGGCCGCGATCGAGGTGTCGCTCTCGGTTAGTTCTGTGAGCCGGAGCTGATACAGGTCGCCGAGGCTCTCCTGCAGCTTAAAGAGTCCCTTGGTGTCTGGATCGAGGCCGTAGGCGTCGAGCAGGTCTCTGAGGGTTTGCTGGTAGACCTCGCTGTCACGGGCCAAGGAGAGCGATCGCCCCAGGTCGCGCAGCCGGTCTTTCTCTCGGCTGTAGGTGTCTTTATCGATCGATTTTTGCACCAGCCGCAGCACCGATCGCGCCTTTTTCAGGTGTTTGCGGGCGTTGTGAACCGCTTCTCCTGGGGTCTGCTGAAAGTTTTCGCTGAGCTGCTGAACAGCCTTATCCAGCTGTTCACTGAGAAGGCGACGAATGTTCGCTTCAACGGTGCTGTCAGCAGAAAATTTGTAAGCCATAGACCTCAGGATGCCGGATCCTTAGAGTCAGGGTCAAGCTCAAACCGCTGGTCATCGCGACGATCCATTTCGCGCTTGACCGCCACGGGGTGCTCGGCCTGGGTGTTGATGCCCACTGCCGCCGCAATTTCATCAACGTTGCTTTGGTCAGGGGTGGGGGTGGTGCCGCCGATCGCCTCTTCGCCCACCACCTTGGCTTGATCAATCATGGCGTCAGGATCGCCTGCAGTGGTGGGGCTGCCCGAGGCCATCCGGTTATGGTCGGGAACGTCGGCTCCAATCATGGCGCTGTTGTCTTCTCGCCCGGTGCGCGCCGCTTCCTCAGCCGCCTGGGCCGGAGAGCGATCGGTTACAGGCTCATCAGCGGCAGGGGGTGTTTTGTCGATCGCTTGAGGCGAAGAAACCTTGGCAGAATCTGCTTTATTCTGGCTCGTTTTGTTGGGGTTCATGAAGTTGCTTGATTGAATCGTTTTGAATCTTATGTGGAAGACTGTAATGTGCCTTCACGGTCACGTATAGTAACGTGAACTGCCGGAGATTGACGCAGCGATGCCGCCACAGCGCTGAACTAACAGCGCCTACAAATGGCAATTGCTCACGACCGATACCGGCAATGCTGTTTCAAGTTTTGATCTCACTCGCTACTTTAACAGCGACCCAGATTGAGCCTGCCACCCCATCGATAGATTTTTTGAGTTTTCCCAATTTTCCATGGGGTGCATCCCACTTTTGCAAGTTTCTACGTCATTCCCACTTTCGTGGGAATCTACCTAGGAGTAAGCCATCCGATCTGTCATTCCCGTTTATACGGGAATGACAGATCGGATAGCCGTTAAAGTGACAAATTTACGAAAGTGGGATACACCCTTTTCCATGTCGCTACCATGGCAACCTCAACAATAAGAACAGCCATAGCCGTTCCCTGAGCGAAGTCGTTGGTGAAGCCGCTCCAAAGGGGGCTAGGGACGGCTATTTACAGAGAGACGTCCATGACGCTGGCGCACCACTCCAAACGATAAAAAGACTCGCTAGCTGTTCCCTTCGACTCCGCTCAAGGAACGGCTATTTTCAGGGCAAGTTCTACTCAAAGTTCGACGTTTTTCCGCTGACAATCGTTGACAAATATCGACACAGCTTCACGTCTGAACCTGGATTTAATTTAAATATGCTTTTCGGCAAATTTCATCAAGCGTAAAATCATTAAAGCAAATAGGGTGCTCAACAGGCCCAGTTGCCACTGACCCAGCCCAGCCGCGACCCCAACTCCAGCGGAGATCCAGACGGCGGTGGCCGAGGTCAGACCCCGCACCCGATCTTCGCGCAAAATTGAGCCAGCCCCAACGAACCCAACCCCGGTAATAATGCCCTGCAGCGTGCGTGCCATAGAACTGCTGTCGGTTTGGACTAGCCCGCTTTGAACCGTGACCAATACAAAAAGAGCAGCCCCCAATGCTACCAGCATGTTAGTTCTAAGGCCCGCCGCTTTATTACTAAACTCGCGATCGAGGCCAATAATAGCCGCAAACAAAATAGCGATGCCCAAACGTCCGGCAGCGTCTAGCCAGGGAACAGGAGCCAGTAGATCCATAGGTTACGAGAACTGAGGGGTTTCGGGACGGGTAAACCAGTAGGCCCAGGCAATCAGCACGAACTGAAAGGGCAGTCGAATGGCCTGAAACCACCAAGCATCTGGAATGCCAGAAATTTGAATGTGGTTAATCGCCATATTGAGGTTGGCTGGATAAACCGCAATAAACAAGAGTACCAAACCCCAGGCCGAAAGCCGCCGCGTAGAAGGTAGCAGCAGCCCCAGGGCCAGCAGGACTTCGATCGCGCCGCTGATATAAACCAAGGCTGCGGGGGCGGGTAAAAACCCCGGCACAATGCGAATAAACGGCTGTGGCACCACAAAATGTAAAACACCAGCAACGACCATGCAAACGGCCAAAATAACCCGCAGCGTGTCTTTGTTGTCTTTGAGAAAAGTCATCAGAGGTCAGGGTAAAAGGGCGATCGCGTCTATTCGCTGCTGTTTTTGGGTGTGCAAAGCGCACTCCTCCAATTGCGTATTCCTCATCCTCCGCTCGCCGCTGGTTCCTGTCTTCCTGCCAGCGGCAGATTCTATGGCCGAGTTAGCGCGATTAAACCCTGCTATGGCCTGTTTTAGCGCGGGGGTCTTTCTTACGAGAGATGTTGATCGAATCTGAATGCGCCAATCTGCGGGGTGAGTATTCTTACTCCCCGCTGTTTCTGCGCTTTTTGCCCATTCAGCTTTTTCCAAGGGTCTGTTGCTCAGATTTTGACAGGCCGCTTGCAGGTACAAACGGAACAGAAGTTGTCCTATGCGAAGATTTTTCCCCGCCCAAACTACTCCCCAGCTGCGCCGAATTCAGCGCCAAACTCAGCGATGGCTGTTGACGTGGGGGTGGCGATCGCTGCTGGTTGTCAGCACCTTCTTTTTAGTTCTTACCAGTGCTTTGCCCGGTGGCGCGACTTCGGCCCTAGCGCAGTTTTCGACGGCGGGCGGCGGTGGCAGCAGCGCCTACTCCCTGGGCTGGGTCGAGCTCGATGGCTACGATACCTTTCAGGTTTCGGCTCCCGGCGCAACCCTGGGGCAACGCCGCCAGCAAATTCATCAAAACCTCGAGGAGATTCGCGATGACTATTTAGCGCTTGAAAACCCTGTGGCCGACGTTACGACGACCCAAACTGAGAACGGTCAAACGAAGGTCTACGTCAACGATCAGTATCTGATGACGATTACCTCAGAGGATACGAATTTGCAGGGCATGACCTCCGAGGGGCTGGTCGAGCACCTGAAAGATGTAATTCCAGAAACCCTGGAGCGTGCCTACCGGCAGCGACAGCCGGAGTACCGCAGGCAGCAGTTCGTTCAAATTGGGGTCGTGCTGGCGCTGGCTGTCGGCGTAATGATTGTGCTCCAGTACGCCTCTAAACGCCTGATGCGCTCAGCCCTGCGGGGGTTGGGTACGTCTCTGAATCAGGCTGACACGACCGAAGACCAGCACCACCAACTGCAAGATTTGCGCGATCGCCTGCTGCCGCTGGTGCAGGGTCTGGTGCTGGTCAGCACCTTGCTGTGGGCGATGGGGCAGTTTCCGGAACTGCGGGTGATTCAGCAGGAACTGCTCTCAACCCTCAAAGTGCCCATCATCGTCGGTATTGTGGTGGTGGTGGCCTACGTCGGCATTCGCCTCACCTACACCGTGGTCGATCGCCTCGCCCTCGGCCTCACCGACGAAGCCGGGTTTAGCAGCCACTACTCGCGCCGCGCCCGGCTGCGGATTTCGACCCTCTCCAGCGTGATCAAAAACATCACCAATTTTGTCTGGATTGCGATTGGCTTTTTGGTGGCGCTTTCAATCACCGGGGTGGATATTGGGCTGCTGCTGGCCAGCGTGGGCCTGATCGGCTTAGCGCTGTCGCTAGCGGCTCAAAACCTGGTCAAAGGCGCGATTCAGGGCTTTTTTATCGTGCTGGAAGACCAGTTCGCGATCGGGGATGTTGTTAAGATCGGCGAGGATGCGGGCGTCGTCGCAAAGCTCAACCTGCGCATTACCCAGCTGCGCGATACCGCCGGACGCTTGATCACCATTCCCACCAGCGACATCAACCGCGTCGCCAACTATTCGCTGCACTGGTCGCAGGCCGACCTCAAAATTCCGGTTCACTACAACGCCGACATTAACCACATGCTGGAGGTCACTCGCCAGGTGGGCGATGACATGCAGCGCGACCCCGACTGGAGCCCGCTCATTCTAGATGACCCGCAAATTTTGGGCGTCGATGATTTTGGCGACAGCTCGCTGATCATTCGGGTATGGATTAAGACCCAGCCGATGAAGCAGTGGGATGTCTCGCGGGAGTATCGCCGTCGCTTCAAGCTGGCCGTTCAGGAAGCGGGCACAGACATTCCCTTCCCCCAGCGCGACGTGTGGCTGCATCCTTCCGATGAGTTTCGGCTCACTCTGCAGGGGTCTCTAAACGACGGTCAATCCCAAAATCGGTCTCAGCCTCAGCCGAACGGCAGCGGGCCGCAGACTCGGGCTAGAACCGACGCCCAGCCGCCTAACGAACCCGGTGATTATGATGGCGAGCCGACCGCAGCCAAAGGGGCTTAGCAGAATGCCTCGGCGGTTCTCGATACGGTCATCCATGCCTATCGACAGATGAGAGAGGCCAAAAAACTTCACTAAACTTTACACGTGACCGAAGAAAAAATAATCGAGGATTTTTATTTATGCGTTTTTCAACCACCCGTCGCAACGCCGCGATCGCAGCGGCGATCGCTGGCAGCCTGCTGCTAGGCGGTACTGCCCAGGCCGACAGCTACAACAATGATGGCGGCATGATGGAGCCCACCACTCAGCAGTCTGACCCGATGGGCACCACTGGCACTACGGGCGACACCGCCAGCATGTCGATTGTAGAAGTGGCCAGCGGCAACGACTCTTTTAACACTCTGGTGCAGGCCGTACAGGCTGCAGGACTGGGCGATACCCTGTCTGGCGAAGGCCCCTACACGGTGTTTGCTCCTACCGATGAAGCATTTGCTCAACTGCCCGATGGTGCCCTGGAGTACCTGCTGCAGCCCGAGAACCAGGACCTGCTAGCTCAAGTGCTGTCTTACCACGTAGTGGAAGGCTCTGTCACCTCTAGCGAACTCAGCACCGGCGGCGTCGACACCCTGGGCGGCGGTGTTGCGGTTGCCGTTCGAGATTCTGGCATTGTTGTCAATAATGCCAGCGTGGTTAACCCCAACATTCAGGCCAGCAACGGCGTCATCCACGCCGTCAACCGAGTGCTGCTGCCCGAGACTCTGCAACAGCAGCTGGCCTCCCGCCTGGGCGTAGACAGCATCTACTAATGCAGTGCTGTGGCCAGTTGAGTAGCGCTTTCTAGCCGCTTACGCTGGCTACTGCAGCGAATGTGCATAAAAGCAAAAAGTAGCCCCGCCTGTTGGCACGAGCGATTCAAACGCAGCGATCGCCCGTGCCAACAGGTGGGGTTCAAGGCTGCTGTCAATTAACTGCGATCACCCAGGCATCAGCGGCTATTGCTGTCAACCTGTTTCTTAATCGGGCGTAATGATGCTGACGGAATAAGGACTGTGGCCAGAATTAATGGCACGCCCTAAACCTGAAATCCCAGGACGTTCCAGTAGCCCATCAGCACCGCAAACAGGACGGCGGCCAGGGTGAGCAGGCTGTAATGAACGCGCCTGATCCAGGACCATTCCTTTTGAGCGTAGGACCACAGCGCGATCGCTACCATAGCCACCGTCAAAACAGTCGCAATAATCGGCAGCACCAGCAGCGCAAACCCAAACCAGGGCATGCCGTAGGCCAGCTTCCAGCTTCCGTAGAGCCAGAACGACAGGGGAAAGCCGATCAAAAAGACCAGGTTGAGCGCGCTAACCCCGCCCGCCGTTCGCCAGACCAGCGGTGTGGGAGGGATATGCCCCGGCCTGTGTCGCAGACGTCGCCACAGCGGCTGCAGGGGCCAAACCCACAGACCCGACAAAAACACCAGCGCGGCGGTAGCAATGAGGGCCGCGTGCAGCCAGAGATTTTCGTACCAGGCAATTTTGGTATAGGTTCCCATTTTGGCGAAGACCGGGTTGTGGGCGTAGAGAATGCGCCCTGCGTCATCGGCTGCGAAGGCGGTTAGGGTGCCGTCGTCGCGATGGCGAAAGAGCAGCGGACCCACCGGCTCAAGTTGACTGTTGGGCAGGGGAGTGAAGAAAAAGAGCGACGGCGTCTGAATCTCGAGCCCGCTCTGGCGCTGCCGAATCACAATGTGGGCCAGGGGCGCTGTCAGCTTCATGATGGTGTGGCGCGGGTATTCCAGATCGCGGTAGGTGCCCACAAACCGGCTGAGGTCGAGCTGGGCCGGGTCAATGGTCGATAACTCGGCGGTGGCGCTGTCGGGTGGGGGCGGAAAGTAGCGATCGAAGAACTGCCTCAGCACCCGGCTATGAACGCCGCTAAAGCTATTCGAGACAATAAAAATGCCGATATTCTGCTCGGGCATCAGCGTCAGCGAGCTGGAATAGCCGCGCAGGCTGCCCAGGTGACCAATCACGCGCAGGCCATTGACGCGTCGTTCGCGAAAGCCATAGCCGGTGCCCGGTAGCTGAGGGTGCGATCGAAAGTGAATGCGCTGCATTTCAGCCACCGATTCGGGCTGTAAAATGCGGTTGTTTTGGTACTGCCCCCCCTGCAGATGGGCGATCATAAAATGCGCCATATCGGTGGCGGTAGCGCTCAGGGCGGCGGCTGGCCCAATGTTGAGATAGAGGTAGGGCACCGGCTGAAACTGACCGCCCTGCTTTTGGTAGCCTGTGGCCAGGTCATTCATTTGGGGCGGCGGTTGAGCAAAACTGCTGCGGTTCATCTCCAGCGGCTGCAGAATGTGTTCATCGATGTAGTCGATGAAGGGTTGACCAGCAATGCGCTGCACCAGATAGCCCAGCA
Source organism: filamentous cyanobacterium CCT1 (assembly GCA_003017855.1). GTDB lineage: Bacteria > Cyanobacteriota > Cyanobacteriia > Phormidesmidales > Phormidesmidaceae > Nodosilinea. The sequence continues at coordinate 2,551 of PYER01000117.1, read as the reverse complement.
AAGTGATTGAGTGGCTGGAGTAGCTGAACAGCTCCCCTGGCGGGTAGACAATCGGGGGCAGATGATCGCTGAGGTAGGTTTGCAAAGGCTGTAGCTCGGCCTCGGTGCGAGCGGCCAGGCCAATGCGGCGCTTGGTGGAACCGTCGGTATGGGTGAGCAGACGGGCAAAGGTAACGGGTTCATCGAAGGGATTGTCTAGCTGCACCTGGTCTCCCAGGTAGGGGCTGACAGCCTCGTCCAGGTCGAGGAGGCCCTGCTCTTGCAGCTGCATGGTGGCCGTTGCGGTAAAGAGTTTTGAGATAGATGCCACTCTGAACAGCGTTTTTTCGGCATCTACGGGTGTCTGCTGCTCCAGGTCGGCGTAGCCATAGCCTTTGGCAAAGAACAGTTCGCCGTCTCTGACGACGGCCACCGCAGCCCCAGGGGCGCTCTGGTCGGCCACCGCCTGATTTAGAACGCTGTCCATGAAAGCGGAGAACTCGCCGCGATCGCCCAGTTCAGGTACCGTCGGCGATGCCGCAGCGGGCGGCCCCCCCAAGTCGAGGGCAGGTTCTGCTTCTACGGGCGGGGGCACAACATCTGCTGGCTTAGCCAGGGCAGGAACCATTAGCAGCATCGCCAGCAGGAAACCCAGCACTCCATAGCTGAGCCATTTCCATCCTGCGCTTAGCCTGTACACCAGCTTTCCTCCAGTTCTCACAGTTCACCAATTTCTCGATCTCAGCTACAGCAGTCGATCGCGAGCGAGCGAGCGATCGACTAAGAGAGACTGAACGGCTCGCGATCGCGCCAGCGATGGGGAAATTGGAGCTATTACCACTGTGGAGTAAATAAGTGCCGCTGCTATCCCTCTGCTGGTTTAAGCTCAATCAGGCTGCTCCTGGGGAGCTTGATGACTCCAAACGCCACAGCGATAAATCAATAGATGTCGACAGGCCGCTGGTCGCGATCGCCCGTTACTATCTGTGCAAAATTCTGGACTGACAATCGTCTCGACACCGGAGCGAGAATACGGAGAAGCTCCCCCTTATTTGGCTATCAGGGTGAAATCTTGGCGCGCAGTTCGGTTTTGATACGGTTTAGGATGGAGTCTTCGTCGAGGCCGTCGAGAATTTCGGTGATTACGGCGCGTGGCCCCTCCGGCCCCCAAGTGGCACCGTTGGTGAGGTAGGTTTTGGTAATTTGGCCGATGCCGTAGGTGGCCAGACCCGCCACACCGCCCTGGGCCAGGGCTACGGGCACATAGGGAGCGAGGGACAGACCGCCCGTGGCGATCGCAGATACCCCCAGCACCCCCTTCAGCGAGCTGAGGCCGAGGGTAATCACCAGTTCGCTGATGGTGATGCCGCCCAGGCCCAGGGCGATCTGCTGGAGCAGCTTGAGGGCAGCGGGGCGGGTCATGGGCAGGCCGTAGAGCCGCGACAGGTTGAGAATCAGCATCACGTCGACCACGGTGCCGCCCACCAGATCCGCCACGGTGACGGGGTTGAGGGCGACGGCGACGGCTTTGATCATGGTGGCGTTCCAGATGGTGTCGTCGGCAATGCGATCGCAGATCTGCTTTTTGCGGGCCAAGATTTCGGCGCTGACTCCTTCGGCGTACATCAGCGTATTGAGGGCGACCAGAGCCTTGCCCTCGCGGTGCAGAAGGTCGAGGATTTTGAGCTTGAGATCGTCCACCTGGGGCCGATCGCGCACGGTCTGGTAAGCGACGGTGCCATCGGGCTGGGGGGTAGCCTGCACCGCCAGGGGCGAAGCGGCAGCCATAACAATTTCGTCGGGGGAGATCAGGTCTTGCAGGCGGCGATCGCGCAGGGTTTCGTAGAGAACCTGGCGATCGGCCTCAGGGTACTGGTCAATTTTGTTGAACACCAGCAGCATGGGCTTGCTGGCCTGGCGCAGAGCCTGCAGGGCCTCGTACTCGGCGCGGGTAATGTCGCCCGCAATCACAAACAGAATCAGATCGACCTGCTCGGCAATGCGGCGGGCCAGGGCGGCGCGGTCTGCGCCATCCACTTCGTCAAGGCCGGGGGTGTCGATCAGCTCAATGCGCGACTGGCCCAGGCTCTTGAGCGAGACTCGCAGCAGATCGGGGGTGTCCTCTCCTAGGGAATCCTGGCTGACCTGCCAGCGGCTGCCCTCCACCACCTGGGTAACGCCGTGGGTGGGGCCAGTGATAAACACCTCCTCACCCAGCAGCGCATTCAGCAGCGACGACTTGCCCCGCCCCACCAGGCCGAAGGCGGCAATGTGCACCACCGTGTTCTCCAGCTTGTCGATCAGGCCGCGCAGGTTTTGCAGGGCGTCTTCGACCCCGGCCTGCTCGCGGGGGGTGAGGTTGAGCCGCTGCACCAGGTTGCCGAGGGCGGCTTGGGCACGGCGGTAATTGAGGTCGTCCTGCAGATCGTGAAAGTCGAGCACTAAATCGCCCAGCTCGGTTTCGACTTCCTCCCAGGTGGCGGGGTCGGCGGCGGGCAGCGCTAGGGGAGTGCCCTGCACCGTAGCAACGAGTTCACCCAGTTCGGCCTCGACCTCTTCCCATGTGGTATCG
>PYER01000116.1 GCA_003017855.1 filamentous cyanobacterium CCT1 | reverse complement strand
AGATGTGTATAAGAGACAGTCTGTGGATCCCCAGCGGGCTGAATGGCTTCTGTCATAGGGGGTTTCTCCAACTCAAATAAGGTCACAGCAAATGGAAAAGACGGTTTCTAGACGCCGTTAAGTCCCCAAAAACCATCTTTAAGCAGCATACTTAGAGCGATCGCAAAGCGTCCTCGGCAGGACAACTGAGGAAGTCCTCGCCCTAGGGATGCAGCAGCAAATCGGGAAAGAAGCGGTTGAACTCGATCAAAATACCGGCGGTAACCACCATCCACACGGTGGCCAGCACTGGTGCAGACGACAGATACCGGAGCAGATTGTTGTCCATGGTCTAATTAGTTCTCCTGGATGTAGTTCTGGGAGTAGGCAGGGAAGTTACCTAGCGGGGAGATACGGTGATCTCGTCGTCTTTGGCAAACATGGCACCGCTCGCGATATCTTTGAACGCGGTCAGAGGCCAGGCAAACCCAGTTAACATGCACTTGATGGCCAATGGCACATCAATGATGATCTCGCTGTCTTCGGGGTTTTTCCGACCGCGTACCGTGATCACGTAGGCCCGACCAACCCAACCAATCCAGCCCGCAATGTAAAGAAACAGCAGGCTAGGAATCAAAAACTCCCCAGCGTGGGCCAGGTCGCCGTCTACCACCAGGTGGGGCAGGCCGTCGCTACCGCACAGCAGCGTGGAGCTACCGTAAAAGTCAAACCGAGCCTTTGCCGATGGGGTTTTGGCATTGGCAGCCCGCTTGAGAAACGCTTCGTTTTGGCCACAGGGGGTCAGCCCTGCCACATTGTCGCCAGCCAGGCTAGCGGAGGCCGGGGGGGCAAACCCGAACCAGAGAAACACTACAAGCGCTACAGCAAAAAACCGTCGCATAAACTGTTCCTTTTAATTACCTAAGAAACCAGGGCGATTTGAACGTAAAGTTAAGTTTTTTGAACAAAAATTCACCCAACTTGGTCGCCATAATACCCCGCAGCCGAACCCCCGTAAAGCTAAGATCGGTGGGGTGTTTACATCTCTACAAATTACGGCTTGGCTTACGTTAGTCCCTCCTTGGCGGCAATCCAATGGCGACAATCTTAGCTCTAGAAACCAGCTGTGACGAAACGGCGGTGGCGGTGGTGCGCGATCGCACCGTTTTGAGCACCGTTGTTGCCTCGCAGATCGACATTCACCAGCCCTACGGCGGCATTGTGCCCGAGGTGGCCTCGCGGTACCACGTCGCCACCCTGGGCGATAGTTTGGACGCGGCCCTGGATCAGGCTGAGCTGGGCTGGGCCGACATTGACGCCGTGGCCGCCACCTGTGCGCCGGGCCTGGTAGGGGCGCTGCTGGTGGGGCTGACCGCCGGCAAAACCCTGGCCATGGTGCACCACAAGCCGTTTTTAGGGGTGCATCACCTGGAGGGACACATCTACGCTAACTACCTGGCCAGCCCCGATCTGCAGCCGCCTTACCTGTGCCTGCTGGTGTCGGGAGGGCATACCAGCCTGATCTATGTCAAAGCCTGCGGTCAGTACCAAACCCTGGGCCAGACCCGCGACGATGCGGCGGGCGAAGCCTTTGATAAGGTGGCCCGACTGCTGGGGTTGGGCTACCCCGGCGGCCCCGCGATCGACAAGCTTGCCCAGGTCGGTAACCCCAAAGCCTTTCCCCTACCCGAAGGCAACATTTCGCTGCCGGGCGGGGGGGTTCACCCCTATGACTCCAGCTTTAGCGGGCTAAAAACGGCGGTGCTGCGGCTGGTCGAGAAACTCAAAGCCGAGGGGGTAGACCCGCTGCCCGTCGCCGATCTGGCCGCGAGCTTTCAGGCTACGGTGGCCCGCAGTCTGACGCAGCGGGTGGTGGCCTGTGCCCAGGCCTACGGCCTGACCACAGTGGCGGTAGGCGGTGGAGTAGCGGCCAACAGCGGACTGCGCCAGCAGCTCCAGCAGGCGGCAGACACCCACGGCCTGCGGGTGATCTTTCCGCCCCTGAGTTTGTGTACCGACAACGCCGCTATGATCGGCTGTGCCGCTGCGGACCATCTCAACCACGGCCATCGATCCAGTTTGGGGCTGGGGGCGCAGTCTCGGCTCGACCTGGCCCGAGTGATGGAACTCTACACCCCCCACTCAGAGCTTTGATCTGACGGCCCATCGGCAGGGCTTGACGCTACACTGGGAAAGCGCCCGTAGCGCTGGCGCTGAGTTTAATGTTGGCAGTCTGGATGAGTTCTATGGTTCAACTTCACCCCCTACGGCGCTGGCCCCAGGCTGCGGGGCTAGGCGGCCTCACGCTGGCGGCGCTGCTAGCGTTCGGGTGCGGCCCCAACCCTGCGACTACCGATGGCGCCAGCAGCTACGAGGCCCAGCTAGCTGAACATTTGGCAACCACGGGTGGCGTCATGTACGGGGCCTACTGGTGTCCGCACTGCGCTGACCAAAAGGCCATGTTTAAAGAATCTGCTGAGCAGCTGCCCTACGTGGAGTGCGCTGCCGACGGCGATCGCCCCCAGCCCGAGCTTTGCCAGCAGAAGGGCATTGAGGGCTACCCCACCTGGGAGATTAGCGGTCAGCTGTATCCAGGGGTGCGATCGCTCGATGAACTGGCCGATCTCTCGGGCTTCTCAGCCCCTCCGTAGCGTGTCTTGTGATCCGACAGCTCTACCCCAACTCCTCGGTACCCTCACAAACCCATCCTAAATTCTCTCTACCGCGTACAGCCGTTGCATAACCCTAGCTCCCATCCCCATCCTCACCTGCACGAGGTCGATATCACTGCTGACAGCAGTGCTCATCCCCACGTGCACGATCCCGAGTCGCTGCGGCGCATCGTCAACCGTCTGGCCCGAATCGAGGGCCACATTCGCGGCATCAAAACCATGGTGCAGGAGAGCCGTCCCTGCCCTGACGTGCTGGTACAGGTGGCGGCGGTGCGGGGAGCGCTCGATCGCGTCGCCCGAATTATTCTCGATGAGCACCTGACCGAGTGCATTGGTCGCGCCGCTGTGGAAGGCAACATTGAAGAGGAAATTGCCGAACTCAAGGCCGCGCTCGATCGCTTTTTGCCCTAATCCCAGAGCGTCGCCGAGGTCTTTTGCCCGCTGAAGAACTCGCTGCCCCTAAGCCGAAATAAAGCGATCGTGCTCGCGCAGCAAGCGGCGCTCAAACTGGCGCACCCAGTGGCTAAAGCGATCGCCTTCCTGGGCCGTTGCAAACGCCAGCGGTTGGCGCAGGAGCAGAGCAATATATACTTCTTTGGTACGCACGACAACGGCCGTCTGCTGCTCTAGCTCGATGCAGATGTGCGAAAACCCCTCTAGCTTGAGTGATGACATCAGCAGCGACTTGAGCCCCAGCGCCTGAAAGACGAGCTGTACCCAGCTGGTGCTTTCGTTGTCGGCCGTCACAAAATACTCTTGCGGCAGGCCGCTGAAGTCAAAAATAGCAACCCCAACAATGTTTTCCAACATCGCGTCCTGGGTGGAGAGGGAAGACGCGGGCTGCGCCGGTACCGATGCCTTAGCCGTAGTCATAGACCCATGCAGATGACACAGAATGCTGAACGAAACAGGCCGGTGAAGGCTGAGCTGGATAGAAACCCCAACAGGCCTAGCATACCCGCCTGGGCCACCGAAATCATGGTCAAACGCACGGTTTGCAGAATGCGACTCTGCCTCATCTGATGCTGAGCTGGGCGCTGCTGCGCTCAGTTGCTCGATTCGGTTGGACAGATGCCATTTGCCTCTACGTACCTTGGAGAGGATGCATTACTGCCCGGCTGCAACCGGCCGTTTTCGTCGCGAAAGGGTTCAGCCAGCGGCATGGAAGGTTTGGCCTCAAGCCAGCCTGGGAGCAGGCCGAGCCGTCGTCACCAGACTTTTTTGGCGTAAGAAATAGGTGCGCATGTGCCCTTTGCCCTTTATCCACACCTCTCCCCGCAGCTCGAGGTCGTGGGTATTTTTGAGGCAGTGGTAGGTGGTCTCGGTCACCTGGATATGCTCAGCCACCCCAAAGGCCTCCATGCGGCTGGCGGTGTTAACCGTGTCGCCCCAGAGGTCGTAGATAAACTTTTTGGTGCCAATCACCCCGGCGACCACTGGCCCCGTGTTGATACCAATCCGCAGCCGGAAGGACTGACCCGTGCGATCGCTGAACGCCTGAGCCACAGCCTGCATATCGAGGGCCATGTCGGCAACGGCCTGGGCGTGGTCGTCGCGCTCGTAGGGTATACCCCCCACCACCATGTAGGCGTCGCCAATGGTTTTGATCTTTTCGAGCTGGTGCTGCTCGGCCAGGTCATCAAACTGAGAAAAAATATCGTTGAGCAGCGCTACCAGATCCTGGGGGCTGAGGTGCTCAGAGAGCTGGGTAAACTCGACAATGTCGGCAAACAGCACCGTGACCTCAGCGAAATGGTCGGCGATCGTGTTGCGCCCCTGTTTGAGCCGGGTCGCGATCGGCAGGGGCAGGATGTTCAGCAACAGCTGCTCTGATTTTTCTTTTTCCTCCTGCAGGGCGAGCCGGGCCTGCTCACGCTCAGCTACAACGCCCGCCAAAATTAGCACCGTGAAGGCCAGCACGCAGATAAAGGCCTGGAGCGGCTGGGCCGCCATGAGGCGATCGGAGAGAAAAGCATCTACGACAAAAGGGCCCTGCCCCTGGGCCACCCCCCAGGTGGCAATAACGGTGATAATAGCGGTGCCCAAAGAGGCGCCAAAAGGCCCCAGCCGCAGGGCCGCCCACATCAAAATGGGAAACGGCAGGTACTCTAAGGGGTAGGGGGCATCAGCCATGCGCCTGGGATCGCAGAACAAATACCAGCTTACGGCTATCAAAATGCCCAGCCACAGCACAATCAGATGGGGCGCATAAAAACTCCGAAATCGTTTTACCCCCTGCCGCCAGGTAATCATCAGAGAGGTAATGACAACGACACCCGTCACATTGCCGATCCACCAGCTAAACCAGCTGGGAAAATAGTCAGCCCAGCTCATGGGCGTCATCAGGCAGAAGTAGGTCACCCCGATGGTGGCGCTGAGGGTCGCGGGCACGACGGCCCCAAAGCCAATTAAAGCGCCTACATCTTTAATGCGCTGCAGGGAGTTGATAAAGCCGACTCGACGCAGCAGCCACAACCCCAGCAGCGGTTGCAGGGTATTGTTAATAGCACCCACCGCATCTCGATGCCAGACTTGATCGGGAGAGGTCACTGTTGTAATCAACGACCCCAGTGTAATACCCGGGGCTAGGGCAGCCCCGGTCAACAGCACCATGCCCTGGCTGTAGCCCGCCGGAGGCCAGATTGGCAGTACAGCCGCCCAGCTGCCCACAATATGAAAACTGAGTTTAGCTACGATCACATAGCCGATAGCTACGGCTACAATACCAAGCCACCGTCGCCCCAGATGCTTGATCGACGATAAAACATTAGCCATTGGTAACCCTAGTGGAACGATGACCCCTTCGGTATTTGGCCCCTTAGAGCTAAAACACCCTGAATCTGTTGGATTCAACAGTCGTGAGCATTGGATCGTTGCGGTTTAATCAGCCCCACCGGGAACAGCATATCAATGCTTTCAACGGTTCAAAGGGATGTTTGATTGAAGCTATCTACAGATTGACATTGATTAAATCAGCAGCGTGGCCAAAACCCGCCGCTCTACATGAAGTCTTAGCGTTGTCTATGTAGGATGAGCTCAGCGGTTGGGTCTCCAGCCTGTCTGCCCTTGGGTCTAACCTTCACGGAGATTGAGCTAAATTCCGTATCGTGGCTTGGCTACGACCTTAGAATGTGAGCGTTTTTTGAGGTGACGCTGACATCTCCAGAAACATTAAGGAAACCATAGACGCCGATCAAAGGGTCGCTAAAAATCGTATGGTTTTTAGAGGATACCGCCCCTCTACAGCGGCTTTCATGTCACCTTATCTGTGTTCGTAAGCGACTAGCATTGTCTATGGCTTCCCCCACCATTGAATCGGTTCTGCACGAAAACCGCCTCTTTCCTCCCGCCGATGAGTTTTCTCAAAACGCATCGATCAAGAGTTTGGAGGAGTATCGCGCTCTGGCCGAACGAGCGGCAGCAGACCCCGCTAAGTTTTGGGCCGATCTGGCCAGCCAGGAGCTGCACTGGTTTAAACCGTGGGATACAGTGCTGGACTGGCAGCCCCCGTTCGCTAAGTGGTTTGTGGGCGGCAAAATCAACATTTCCTACAACTGCTTAGACCGCCACCTGACCACCTGGCGACGCAACAAGGCCGCCCTGATCTGGGAAGGTGAGCCGGGCGACAGCCGTACCCTCACCTACGCCCAGCTGCACCGGGAGGTGTGCCAGGTGGCCAATGTGCTGAAGGGGCTGGGGGTGCAGAAGGGCGATCGCGTCGGTATCTACATGCCGATGGTGCCCGAGGCGGCGATCGCGATGCTGGCCTGCGCCCGCATTGGTGCCCCCCACACCGTTATCTTTGGCGGCTTTAGCGCCGAGGCCCTCAAAGACCGCCTCAACGATGCCGAGGCCAAGGTGGTGATCACTGCCGACGGCGGCTTCCGCAAAGACAAAGTGATCCCGCTTAAAGCGGCGGTTGACCAGGCCCTGGAGGGTGACGGCGTACCCAGCGTGTCAGCTGTGCTGGTGGTGCAGCGCACCAAAGCAGACATTCCCATGGTGGAGGGGCGCGACCACTGGTGGCACGAGCTGCAGCCCACCGCCTCGGCCCACTGCCCGCCCGAAGAAATGGACGCCGAAGACCTGCTGTTCATTCTCTACACCAGCGGCACCACGGGCAAGCCCAAGGGGGTGGTGCACACCACGGGCGGCTACAACCTCTATACCCACATGACCTTCAAGTGGGCCTTGGATATCAAAGATACCGATGTCTACTGGTGCACCGCCGATGTCGGCTGGATCACGGGCCATAGCTACATCGTCTACGGGCCGCTGTCGAACGGGGCCACCACGATGATGTACGAAGGGGTGCCCCGGCCCTCCAACCCCGGCTGCTTCTGGGACGTGATTGAAAAGTACGGGGTGACGATTTTCTACACTGCCCCTACGGCGATTCGCGCGTTCATTAAAATGGGCGACGAGCTGCCCAGGGCCCGTGACCTGTCGTCCCTGCGGCTGCTGGGCACCGTTGGCGAACCGATCAATCCCGAGGCCTGGATGTGGTACCACCAGGTGATCGGCGGCGAGCGCTGCCCCATTGTCGACACCTGGTGGCAGACGGAGACCGGCGGCTTTATGATTACGCCGCTGCCGGGGGCAATTCCGACCAAACCCGGCTCGGCCACCCTGCCCTTCCCCGGCATTCTCGCCGACGTGGTGGATTTGGAGGGCAACCCTGTAGCCCCCGGCGAGGGCGGCTACCTGGTAATCAAGCATCCCTGGCCCAGCATGATGCGCACGGTCTACGGCGACGATGATCGCTTTCGCCGCACCTACTGGGAGCACATTGCCCCGGTCGATGGCCAGTATCTCTACTTTGCCGGTGACGGCGCCCGCAAAGACGCCGACGGCTACTTCTGGGTGATGGGTCGCGTTGACGACGTGATCAATGTGTCGGGTCACCGCCTGGGCACCATGGAGGTGGAGTCGGCCCTGGTCTCGCACCCCGCCGTGGCTGAGGCCGCCGTGGTGGGCCGCAAAGACGAGGTTAAGGGCGAAGACATTTTTGCCTTTGTGATTTTAGAGGGCCAGTACAGCCCCAGCGATGAGCTGAAGCAGGAGCTGAAACAGCACGTGGTAAACGAAATTGGGGTGATCGCCCGCCCCGGCGAAATTCAGTTTGCCGACGCCCTGCCCAAGACGCGATCGGGCAAGATCATTCGCCGCTTTTTGCGCAATTTGGCCAGTGGTGAGGCGATCGCAGGCGACGCCTCCACCATGGAAGACCAGAGCGTGCTCGACCAGCTGCGCCAGAGCTGACGCTAGACCACAACGAGTTGATCTGTAGCCATCGCCACTGCAGTTAAAACCTGCCCAGGGTTTTGCCGCGATGGCTACACTTCAGATCGCCGCCCGATTCTTTGGCAATGACGGTGCGGCCTGAGCGAACTGGCCAGCTATAGGTATAGCCAAAATCAATTGGGGTTAGGCATCTGCCTGAAAACGTTCAAACGTTTGAACGCTTGTCTGGCAGACCTCCTAATCTGATTGGCTACAGCTATACCGTCTTTATATTCGCTTGAGGGGATTTTCAGGAAAGAACTTTCCCATCATTGCCCTGGGAAATAGCTCACGCTTGTCATTTCCACCGCAGCGGGAATCTATTTGGATCAACCTGCTCTGTTGGATGTCCGTTTGCACGGGCATGACGGCTCTGTTATGGCGATGAAGCTGAATAAGCCTCATTTTCATCGTTTGGAGTGGCGTGCCAGCGTCATGGCTAATTCCCGCGCAGGTCAGAATCCAGCACCCAAGTTTCCTGGTGTTGAGTACCTTCTTTAGTGAATGCTTGAGTGCTTAGCATCAGTTCGGGCTAAACCTATAGCCAGAGCCATCTGGGTTTAGGGCATCGATAAAGCCTGAAAACATTCAAATGTTTGAACCCTCGTCTGACAGACGTCCTAACTCGATTGGCTACAGCTACAACAGCAAATATCGGCGCTCAATCCCCCCTGGAATGTTTTAACGGTCTCACCTTGCCTCAAACTCAGGTTGAACCTGACAGCTGAAACCCCAAGCTTTTAGAATCTGTCACAACAAGTCTGGCCCATCCCTAAATCTATACCCTAAGATAGATGCCGCTCACCGTTTACAAAGAAATTAAATTCATGGGCGTTAGTTCAATGCTGAAATGGAGCGTTGATCTCTCGCAGCAACGCCTCTGAGAAAAGCTTGGCTGCAGCCATCATTCTGTTGACTTGTGGTCGGGATAGCGCTGCTCCCAAGACCTGATAGTTTGAGGAGATCGTCGGCTTTTGACCGGAGGGCGACCCAGTGGACAGGAAATGAAGAGTAGGGATGCAGCGGCCTCATCTGGTCGCTACTGCGCACGAGATAGCTGAGTCCTGGTCAGTCTAGAAAAGCCTGATTAACCTGGCGATCGCTTTGCCATCTTGGGCAAACTGACGCTACAGCCCTAGCCCTATCGAAGCCAGAGCTTTGCTAAAGCCACTGAGGTCAAAGGGAATCGATAGCATATGGAGATAATTAATAAAAGCTAACCAAATGATTTATTTTTTGGATGACAGCTTTTGGCGCTGTGACTATAATTGACTGAGCGAATAGGCAGATTTATTTGCTATTATTCATCTGCTAATGCTCAATCGTTGTCAACCTTATTCGCAGGTCGACCCGCTATTTTTCACTATTTAGCTTCACGTCTTACCACAAGGATTTGCCCTGAACAATGGCCGAAAAACCTACACCCCTAACCGGTAAAGCATTACTTCAGAAGGTTAAAGACCTTTCTAACCTTACCAAGCGCGAAACTGCCAAAGAATGTGGCTACTACACCCTCACGAAAGACAATCAGGTGCGGGTCAATCTATCCGGCTTTTACGATGCACTGTTAGAGGCCAAGGGCATCAATCTCGATCCTGAGAGCAGCAAAGATGGCCGAGGGCGTGAACCGACCTATCGGGTCAGCGTTCATAAAAATGGTCAGATTGTTATTGGCGCTACCTACACTCAAGAAATGGGCCTCAAGTCTGGCGATGAGTTTGAAATTAAGCTGGGCTACAAGCACATTCACCTCAAACAGATTGACACCGACTCAGATGAAGAATAGTACTGGTTTACCACAGTGGATTTGATGGTGAATATGGTGGCGATCGCCCATCTGGCTGTTTTTTTTTGAGCTGGATGGGCCTGGGCATTCCGGCTATTCTGCTGGTTGCTCGTATCGGTCAAATTCCGCTGACCTATCCGGTTGCTCCCCAGCACAAACTGCCCCTGCTGCTGCCGCTCTACCTGTTAGCGCCAGTAGCGGTCGAGGTGCACCGTCGTCTGGAGGTAGGGACCTGGTCTGACTACGGCATCGCCTGGAATCAGTCCTTTGGCTGGCTGGCAGTGGCGGGCTTTGCGATCGCGGCGGGCGGCGTAGCGGCTCTCGTAGCGCTGCAGGTGGGTCTAGGCTGGCGCAGATGGCAGGGTTGGGCTCAGCCCCCTGACGCCCAATCTCCCCTGGTCCAGGCCCAGGATTCTGAAGCGTCGGGGCCTGATTCACAAAAATCTGGCCCTGCGCCAGGGGTTGTGCTGCTCGCGGTGCTGCCCCTGGCGCTGTTTGTGGGCTGGATTGAAGAACTGGTCTTTCGGGGCGTGCTGGTAAATGGGCTGGGCCAGGTCTGGCCTGTTGGGCTGATGGCGCTCGCCGTCAGCCTGATTTTTGCCGTCTCTCACCTGGTCTGGGATGGCCCCGCCGGAGCGCCCCAGCTGCCCGGTCTGGCGGTCATGGGTGCTGTGCTGCTGCTGGCCCGCTGGGTGGCCGGGGGCAGTCTGGGGCTGGCCTGGGGGCTGCACGCGGGCTGGGTCTACGCGATCGCCGCGATCGATGCCCTAGCTTTGCTCAAGCCCGGTAAAGACGGCCCCCTGTGGCTGGTGGGACTACCCGACCAGCCGCTGACCGGGGTATTGCCCCTGGGGCTGCTGGTGCTGACCGGAGTAGGGCTATGGGCGTTTGGGTGACAGCGAGATCAGCGTAATCGGCGTCAGCGGCTGCCAGCGGGTGAGCGAACCAACCCGCACACCGTGCTGCACCTGAATTTGGCGCAGCTGAACCGACCAGGGCCGTGGACTGGTGGCGGTGCCATCGGCCCAGGCCAGCACTGCGCCCGTGTGCTCCAGGGTGGCCAGGGCCAGGACCATACGCCCCTGAGGCCGGAGGCGTTGCGCACTCTGGTCGAGAATCTCACTCAGGCGTCCGCCGCTGCCGCCGATAAAAATGCGATCGGGGTCGGGCAAAGCGACCAGCGCCTCGGGCGCAGCGCCATAGACAGGGTGAAGGTTGGGGCCGCCCAGACGACGCTGGTTTTGCTGAATCAGACTGTGGCCAGCAGCGGTTTTTTCGATCGCATAGATCTGGGCCGTTAGGCAGAGTCGGCTGAGCTCCACGCTGACAGAGCCCGTGCCCGCGCCAATATCCCAGATCACCTGCTCGGGCCTGGGGTCGAGGTCGGCCAGTATTTGAATGCGAATGTCGCGCTTGGTGATTAAGCTAGGGCGATCGCTAAAGGTGGCAAAGGCACGATCGGGCAGACCCACCAGCGGCAGATCGTCCTGGTCAACATCGGCCTGCTGCCGCTGCAAGACGACCACATTGAGGCTGGCAAAGGTTGCTGAGGCGATTCCCGTAGGGATTGCTTCGCGAATCGCCTCTGGCGCAAATTCGCGCACCTGTTCGCCCTCGCCGCCCAGGTTTTCGCATACCCACAGACGGTAGGGGCAGGGCAAATCTAAGCTGAGCACAAGCTGCCCCAGAGCGGCCGGGGTGTGGGTGGGGTCGGTCAGCACCGCAATCAGCTCGTCGCCTCGGCGCAGGGCAGCGATCAGATCGTCAGGCGATCGCCCGTGGGCGCTGACCAGCGTGGCCCCCTGCCAGGGCAGCTTGAGGCGGCTAAAGGCCAGCTGCACCGCGCTCAGGTGGGGGTGAAAGGCCAGGCTTTCTGGGGGTAAATGGTCGAGCAATAGCCGCCCCAGTCCAAAGAAGAGCGGGTCACCCGAGGCCAGCACTACGGCGATGCCGGGTGCGCCACTGGCTAACCACTGGCGCAGGCGATCGAGGGTGGTCTTGATATCACCGAGGGGCCATCGCTCGGCCTGCCCTTCGGTGATGTAGCTGAGTAGGCGATCGCTGCCCACTACCACCACCGCCCGCCGAATCAGCGCCAGGCTGGCCGGAGTCAGCCCCGCCTGCCCGTCTAGCCCCACCCCCACTACATGAATTGAGGGCTCCCCTGAAACATTAACCAGGGTCACGGCTGCTGCTCCCAGGCCAGCACCAGCAGGGCGTTGAGTATGGCGGCGGCCACCGCTGAGCCCCCCTTGCGCCCGTCGACGCAAATCTGCGGCACAGGGGTCTGAGCCAGCCGCTGCTTGGCGGCCTCTACCCCTACAAAGCCCACCGGAGCGCCGATCACCAGCGCTGGCTGGGCCTGGCCTGTGTGAATGCGATCGCATAGCGCCATCAACGCCGTGGGCGCATTGCCAATCACCACCAGCGCGCTGGGGTACTCCTCCAAACACCGCAGCAGCCCAGTCTCGGTGCGGGTGCGCCCCGGCTCCGCTGGTTCGCCCACCCCTACCGCCGTCAGCAGCGGATTCTGAAACGTGCGCTCCACCATCCCGACAACCCCCTGGCGCACCATCGTCACATCCACAATAATGGGGCCAGCCTTGGCCAGATGCGAAAGGGCAGCGGCGATCGCCCCCTCGCCAAACACTACCCGGTCCTTAAATTCAAAATCAGCGGTACTGTGAATCATCCGCCGCACCACCGCATACTCCGCCGGGGTAAAGTCATGAACCCCAAACTCTTGGTCTATCAACGCAAAGCTTTCTTCTAGAATGGGGCTCTGTACCAGCTTTGCCATAGATCCAACCATCCCGTCTTTAGAACTGCTCCCCGCAGAAGGTCTCATCATCCCACGATGCCCCGCAGGAAGAAAAATGCAAAGGTCAACATTCTGAATTCAAAATTTTGACCTTAGCACTCCTCCCCCTACCCACGCACCTACCCATCCACCCATCCACCCCATCCCCTCATGCCCGCCTACTACTTCTGGGGCGACGACGACTTTGCCCTCCAACAGGCCATCCACACCCTGCGCCAGCGCACCCTCGACCAGGCCTGGGCTAGCTTCAACTACGACGTCATTGCTGCTGATGTCGCCAACAGCCCCACCCAGGCGCTGAACCAGGCGATGACGCCCCCTTTTGGTCAGGGGCAACGGCTGGTGTGGCTGCAAAACACCGGCCTGGGCCAGCGCTGCCCTGAGACGACCCTGGCCGAATTTGAGCGCACGCTGCCCCAGCTGCCCGAGACGACGGTGCTGCTGCTGACCAGCACCGCCAAGCCCGACGGACGCGCAAAATTTACTAAATTCTTTAAGAGCTGGGGCGAAATCCGCGAGTTTGCCACCATTCCACCCTGGAAGACCGATCAAATTCGTCAGCAGGTGGTGACTGTGGCTCAGGCACGAGGGATGTCTCTGGAATCTACCACCGTCGATCTGCTGGCCGAGGCCGTGGGCAACGACACCCGACAGCTGCACCTGGAGCTAGAAAAGCTGGCCCTCTATTGGGGATCTCGCCTGCATCCCATTCCACCAGCGGTGGCGGCGGAGCTGGTGACGGTTTCGACCCAAACCAGCCTGAAGCTAGCCCAGGCGCTCAAACAGGGCGATACCCCTACAGCCCTGGCTTTGGTGAATGACCTACTCGATCGCAATGAGCCCGCCCTGCGGATCGTCGCCACCCTGGTTAGTCAGTTTCGGCTGTGGCTATGGCTGAAGGTGCTGATTCAGGCCGGGGTGCACAGCGACGCCGAGGTGGCCGCCGCCGCCGAGGTAACCAACCCCAAGCGCATCTATTTTTTAAAGCAGGAGGTGCGATCGCTAACTCTGGCCCAATTGCATCGCAGCCTGCCTTTGCTACTAGAATTAGAGTCTGATCTAAAACAGGGCCGAGATGAACGCGCTACCCTACACACAAAAGTCATAGAACTCTGCCAAGGGCTAAGGCCTGGGGTGCATAGCTGAAAACCTGGAACTCGTGCGGGGGCCGCCCCGTCTGGGCTGGGAGCCCATCCAGATTAAGAACCTAAGCGATACACCGGGGTCGGCACCTCTGAGCCCAAGCAGACGTTTTCAATTGTTGGAGCACGATTGTTGGAGCACGGGGCCATTCTGGTTGAGACCAGCACAGGAGAAATACACATAATGATGCACCAATTTATTCACCGTTTACCCTTTACAAACTATGGCCGCCGTGCTGCTGTGGCCTTGGCTGCAGCCAGCCTCACCCTGCTAGCGGGCGCTGGTGCCCAACTGCCCACGGTTGCAGGCCACGTTACCCTGGGAGCTGCCTGGGCCCAGGACAGCAACATATCTGAGGAAGACGTGATTGCCTACGCTACCTCAATTCTGGAAATGGATGCTCCGCGCAACGAGGCGCTGAACCAGATTAGAACCCTGCTAACCGGCACCGGACAGGACCTCGCCAGCATTGACATGAGCTGTACCGGCACCGCCAACCTCAACCAGCTGCCCCGCAACCTGCGCAACAGCGTGCGCACGGTTGTGGTCAACTACTGCAACCGGGCCAGCGACATTGTCAAAGCCAACGGGCTGAGGCCACAAGAATTTAACGCGATTACAGCCGCCTATCCCCAGGACCCGGCCCTGGCGGAGCAGATTCGAGCGGCTATGATCGAGCTTCAGCAGCAGTCTGCCAACGGCGGCACCCAGTAATGCAGTTTATCGATCAAGCTGAGGTTGAGGTCATCGCAGGCGACGGCGGTGACGGCATTGTGGCGTTTCGGCGCGAGAAGTACGTGCCCGCTGGGGGGCCAGCGGGCGGCAACGGTGGCCCAGGCGGTTCGGTGTATCTAAAGGCCACGGCCCAGCTGCAAACCCTGCTCGATTTTCGCTACGCCCATCGGTTTAAGGCCAACAACGGCCAGCGGGGCGGCCCCAAAAATATGACGGGGGCCGCTGGGGCCGACCTGTACCTGGAGGTGCCCTGCGGCACGGTAGTGTATGACGTTGAAACCGACGAGCTGCTGGGCGATTTAGTCACCGCCGATCAGGTGCTCTGCGTGGCCCAGGGGGGCAAAGGCGGCCTGGGCAACCGCCACTTTTTAAGCAATCGCAACCGGGCTCCAGAGCACGCTCTACCGGGCTTGCCGGGCGAAGAGCGGCGGCTCCGCCTGGAGCTAAAGCTGCTGGCGGAGGTGGGCATTGTGGGCCTGCCTAACGCGGGTAAGTCTACCTTGATTTCGGCCCTGTCGGCGGCTCGGCCTAAAATTGCCGACTACCCGTTCACTACCCTGGTCCCCAACCTGGGGGTCGTGCGCCGCCCTACCGGCGATGGCACTGTCTTTGCCGATATCCCCGGGCTGATAGAGGGGGCGCACCAGGGGCTGGGGCTGGGCCACGAATTTTTGCGCCATATTGAGCGCACCCGGCTGCTCCTGCACGTGGTCGATGCTACCGCCGAACATCCGCTCGACAACTTTCACACCATTCAGCAGGAGCTAGAGGCCTACGGCCGCGACCTCAGCGATCGCCCCCAGGTGCTGGCCCTCAACAAAGTGGATGCCCTTACTTCCGAGGTGCTGACTGAGCTGATGGGGCAGTTTGAAGCGCTGGTGCCAGGGCCGGTATTCGGCATTTCGGCGGTGGCTGGTACGGGGCTGGGGCCAATGCTGCAGCAGATTTGGACCCTGCTCGACCAAATGCCGGTGCAGCCTGCCACCGCTGAAACTCCCCAGGCTCTGATCTAGCCCTGCCATACAAAACGGCACAGACTAGAGCCATCAAGTCGCGAATTACCGCAAATTTCACCAGCAGCCACTCCTGCCGGTCGTAGATCGGCCTTGAACGAGATAGTGGTCAACACTGGTTACCATTGCTGAGATTACCGTTACTTCAGCCATGGTCTGAGGGCACCTTAAGCCTGTATCTCAGCAGGGGTTAGGCGTTGGCTATGAGCGTTTCTGTATTTCCGGGGCGATCTGAAGGAGAAGCCGCGATGGGCGACGATCAGCCCGGTGACGCGATCGCCCCGCCTGGACTCGCCTGCCCGCTGGGTCTGCCCTGGGTGGAGCGACTGCAGCGGCGCAGCCAGGCGCTCGCCGCGCTCCAGCTAGAGCACCCCAGCAGCATTCCCGCCTGGGACGAAGCCGCGCAGGTAGCCGCCCGGTTTCTGGGGGTACCGCTGGCCATAGTAACCGTGGGCAACGGCGCCACTGAGCAGGTGCATGCCGCCTTTGGCCTGTCCTCCCTGGGCGTGGGGAACCCCCTGTCGCAGCAGCGTCAGCTGCCCCTCGGCAGCGGGCTGGGAGTCTACATTTTAGACAGCGAGCAGCCGCTGGTCGTGCCCGACACCACCGAAAACCCGGTCCTAGCCCAGAGCGACCTGGTCAGCACCTACGGCATCAGAGCCTACTGTGGCGTACCGCTGAGCACAGGCCAGGGTATTTGCCTCGGCACCCTGGCCGTCATGGACGTGCGCCCCAGGCGATTTAGTGAGCAGGAGCTGGGGTTTTTGGCGATGGCAGCCCGCTGGGGCATGAGCGAATACGAGCGCCAGAGCGCCAGAGCAACCCTGACTCAGCCTGCTCTGAAGGGGGCCATCGGTTTCGAAGCCATTGCTGACCGGGTGCGCCTCAACCTGCTGACCCAACTCACCCAGGAGCTGCGCAGTCCGCTGACGACGGTGCTGGGCATGAGCACTATGCTAAGCCGCGAGATCTACGGTCCCCTCACGCCCAAACAGCGGGAGTACACCGACATTGTGCACCGCAGCAGCCAAACCCTGATGACCCTGGTCGATGAACTCATTGACCTCAGCCCCGGCGAGGCAGAGCGCACCGACCTGGTACCCACCGCCGTCGATATTGAGGCTCTGGGGCAGCAGGTGGTTACGGCTCTCACTCCGCTGGCCGAAAAACACCTGCAGACCCTGACTTTGACCGTAGAACCGGGGGAAACCCACTGGGTACTGGACCAGCGGGTGGTCAAGCAGATTTTGTATCACCTGATGGTTGGCATTATGCAGGTGGCTGGAGACAATGGCATCTTGCGCGTTCATGCCTGTCGACGGGGCCAGGGGTTGGCCCTGGGTCTGTGGTTGTCTAACCCCTGGCTGGGAGAGGGGCTGCCCACCGAGGTGATGGCGATCCTGCAGCCCTCAGCCGCCCCGTTAGCCCCTGGCGCGATTCCCTGCCCTCTGCTGGGGCTGCTGCTGAGTCAGCATCTAACCCAGCGCCACGGCGGCCAGATTAAGGTCCAGGGCAGCGGCGACAGCAACTGTCGGCTGGAGGTGCTGCTGCCCATGCTAGAGGCCACCACGGCCCGTTCAGAAGCCAGCCGCAGTACCGAAGTAGGGGCGACGCGTTAGCCCCAGGGGCTCTCCCAGAGACGGCACGTTTACGCAAGCTTAACCAGAATCCGATGTTTCCTTAAGCTACATCCGACACCATTACTGATTGGTGCAGATGTCAGGGCGCTGACTGCGGTCGAGGTTATATAGCCATAGTCGCGGTTAGGACACCAGGAACCCATCGGACGTTCGAACGTTTGGAGGTTCGAGGGTAAATGTCTTAACCAAACTGTCTAAAGCTATAGCGATAGCCCTTGCGCTCAGGACACCAACTCTAGTTCCAGCAAAACTGGGGCAGCGCAACGGCGGGTAGCCACCGCTTCAAGAGGATTGGGCCTGTCCTGACCGGTCTGACCATGGCTGTAAGGGCCAGGTCGGCTTTGCGTTGATTGCTCTGCTATAGCTGTAGCCAATCGGATTAGGACGTCTGTCAGACGAGCGTTCAAACGTTTGAGCGTTTTTAGGCCTGATTGATGTCCTAACCCAGGTGACTCTGGCTATAGAGGGGCAATTAAGAAGGCTCTGGAGTCTGCCCAGGTCGTTATTAGGTGCTTGGCTCTGCTGTGCAAAACGTAACCTCTGCTCTGTCGCCGCTGTCGGGCGTGCAGGAGCGCATCTTGATCATTGACGACGAAGATTTGATTCGTGAAACTGTGGCCATGGCACTCAGCGAGCAGGGTTACCAGGTGACTACCGCCGAGTCGGGGCAGCGGGCTCTGGAGCTAATTTTCCCGGATACCAGAGAGGGGGCAGCGGGGCTGAAGGTCGATCTGGCGATTGTCGACCTGATGCTGCCGGGGGTCAACGGGCTCGATATTTGCCGCCTGATGCGCCACCACAACCTCGATATTCCCATTCTGATTTTGAGCGCCAAGGGGGCGGAGATGGATCGGGTGGTGGGGCTAGAGGTGGGTGCCGACGACTACCTACCCAAACCCTTTGGCATGCGAGAGCTGATCGCCCGCTGTCGAGCCTTGCTGCGGCGGCAGCAGTGGTCAACCGCAAAACCTGATACCGCCGTCCTGACCTATAAAGACATTGTGCTGTGCACTACCGAGTTCAGAGTCTGTCTCTTATACACATCT
>PYER01000449.1 GCA_003017855.1 filamentous cyanobacterium CCT1 | reverse complement strand
GGTGGCTGAGTCTTCACGCTCAGGCAACCCCATCGCAGCTCTGTTACCCAAATTGCTGACTTTTTCAGCAAGCCCTATTTATGTTTGGACTACCCCTTAAGGCGTTTCGACTGGAGCCTGATTGGGCTCGACTTCAGGCTGAGCAGGTGCTGCCGGGGCCCCGCTGGCCTCAGGCTGGGCTGGTGCTGCCGGGGGCGGAGATTGCACCGGATTGTTCAGTTCTACATTGACCTCAGGCGGCTGTACCGAACTGGGGGCAGGTATGACTTCCTGAGTGCGCTCGACGGTGCGCTCGATGATTGTGGTTTCGTTTTCGGCAGGCTCTGGGCTCACGGCCTCAGGGGTAGGATTCGCTACTCCCGCAGGGGAATTTTCCTCGCTGTAAACGTAGATTAGGCCACCTATGACTGCAGCTAGGGCAGCCAGAGCCAAACCGAGAATAAGACCGGCAGACACACCATTATCTTCCCGCAGACGAGCATTTTCTTCGCGGATTCTAGCCTCAGCGGCTAGGCGTCGCTCTTGCTCAAGCTGTTGTGCAGACGTGCCTCTGACATACCCATCGCGGTAGGCGATTTCGTCATTGGTTACAGGTCGAGTGTTAATTGACGCTTCAAAATCCCGATTGCGGGGATCAGTATTTCGAGTAGCCATACTGTAATTGGCCTCCTAATAAAAGAAAATGATGTATTGCGAATAAACCTTTTAATCGTTGGACAAGCACCCTCGAAGCTGATTCAATGTAGCAATTGCAACATCAATCCAGCCTCTACCCCAATAGATACCGATAGGGAAGAGATCGTGCTTTCCGTTATCTATCCTTAGGCAGATAAGCCTTGCCAAAAAGCGTTGACTTAAGACTTGCCCTCTGAGTTACTCTGCGTCACGTTGTAGATCTGATAGCGCTCTTCGATTAGGCGATCGACATCGGCGGCGGCCAGGCGTTTGACGTAGTTGAGCTTAAACTCTTCGAGGAAGTTCACTACCAGAGCTTCGAGTTCCTCAACGTCTTCATTTTCTTGAAGCTGAAGTCGGAACGTTGCGATCAGCTTTTGCACCAGTTCCTGGGTTAGCTCACCCCCTGATTGATTCTCCAATGTGCCCTTGAGCACGCCGTAGAGATTGGCCGATAGCTGGGCCACAACCCGCTGGGCCACCTGGTCGGGCAGGTCGCCAATGCCGGGCAGCATCCGAAACCCCTGGTAGCCAGGGGTGCGGTCGAAGGCCTGGGTAACGGTGTGCTTGAGCAGGGCATCGATTTCGGGTTTGACCTGGGGCAGCACGTTGTAGACCATCAGGCCCGCCAGGCGTTTCGAGAGCACCTCCAGCTCATCGACACCACCAACCTCAATGTAGCGGCGCGATCGCGGTTCTAGAATCGCCTCGGCCAAACTACCATCGCGCACTAGCGACTGCATCTGATCGATGATGCGCAGCACCACAATTTCAGTGATCTCGACCGCCACGTGGCTGATCACAAAGCGGCTAATGCGGCTTTGGAAGGGTTCTAGATTAATCAGGTTTGACTGATTAACGCGAATGATCACTGGAATAATGCGCAGCAGGGCTAGCCAGGGCAGCCGCAGCGCGCTAAAAGGAATAATGAGCAAAATGTCGTACCACCGCCAGAGAATGGCATCTTGCCAGGTGAAGTTTTTATAGCGGCGATCGAGGTAGATACTGCGGGCCAGCAGCTCCAGGCCAAACAGCAGATTAAACCAAATATCGATGCGCCAAAACAGGTCTACAAATCCGCCGTGAACCGCAATCCGCCGAAAGAAGTTGGTTTCAATCAGAGGCTGAATTTCGCTTCTGAAAAACGCCATTTCAGCAGAAAAGCCCGCGCTACTTAGGTGATCTGCACTCCAGAAGTCGGTGAAGGCATCGGTCGATGACTCAACGCCAATGCGATCGCGCATTTTATTCTTAATTTGCTCCAGACTGCCCGAGCGATTGGCAATCTGAAAGGGGTTTTCGGCGATCATGGCGGCGCTCTGCTGCTGCAAATCACTCAAAATTGACTGCGCCTGAACCGAGGTCAGCCCCGTCTGGGCTACCTGCTCCTCAAACTGGTCTACCGTCTCCAAATAGTTAGCGGTAAATCGGTGTGGCTCAATGCCTTTAAAGGTTTCACCGTACCAGGTGGTCACCCTGGGCAGCAGCCGCAAATACTGATCCCGCAGGGGAATATAGCTCAGGTCACCAATCACCAACACCAAGTTAAGCAGCGCCACCGTCGCCATCAGACGCTCAAACCACAGCGATTTGGAGCGACGAACATCAAATTTAGAAAATTCACGGCGCGACGACTGACGGGGGCGAGATAGGGCGGCCATAGTAACGGGCTTAAGAGCTTTCCTCTGAAACAATGCCTGGTATTCGCCGTTTTGTCATCCTTACCAGGCCTGCTCCGCTAAGATTCGCTACCATTTTAGTTAAGGCGTGTCATCAATTGTGGCCAAAAGCCCGGTATATAAAGCCTTGCTACGCCCGACCCAAAAGACAGGCTAGGGGCTGTAACCCTCGATTTTTCAGCGTTTAGCACCTAATTGATGACAGCCCCTACGTTTGTTCACAGAATCGCTGGCTCCAGTCCTATGTCTACCGCCTTTGCCCCTCAATCGACCAGTCCATCCCAAGGTACCTACTGGTACTGGCGCGACCAGCCTATTCACTACGTTGTGGCTGGAGAGGCGAGAGAGGATCGCCCACCCCTGCTGCTGGTCCACGGCTTTGGTGCGTCTACCGACCACTGGCGCAAGAATATTGAGGGCCTCAAAGCCGATTTTCAGGTGTGGGCGATCGATTTGCTGGGGTTTGGGCGATCGGCCAAGCCCGACTGGCAGTATGGCGGCGACCTGTGGCAGGCCCAGCTGCATGAGTTCATCACCGAGGTAATCGGGCGTCCTGTGGTGCTGGCGGGGAATTCCCTCGGCGGATATGCCTCGCTGTGTGTGGCCGCCAACCATCCCGAATC
>PYER01000448.1 GCA_003017855.1 filamentous cyanobacterium CCT1 | reverse complement strand
CAAAAGCCCCTGTTTCAATATCAATAGCAACAATCCTGCCAAGGTTGCCCTCCTCAACTTTAGAGCGTACCTGGCTTTCATACAGCTCATTGCCACGCTGAGCAAACTCTTCTTTACTGTAGCGAGGGTGGCGGACTGTCATCGGCTTGGCCTTAAGACAAGACTACCTAATCATTCTAACCTTTGGGTACCTGAGAGTGGTACTTATTAACTAGCAGGCGCATACTTGAGCTAAGACTGATGATCGCTGAGGAGTCGCTTCTTCATATCCGCAAATTCCTCATCGGTAAGAATTCCCTTCTGTCTTAAATCTTCAAGCTTGAGCATTTCACCATAAATATCGACTTGCTCCTTCTGAGGGGGGACAGTTTGTGGCAATTGCCCCGGCTTGGTGAGATTTTTATATACTCCGAGTCCTGCACCGACTGTTGCACCTATCACCGGTCCAACGATGGGAACTGGAACTGCTACTACAGCTCCAACAGCAGCACCTGATGCTGCATCTTTCGCAAGATCTGACTGAACCGCGTCTTTCCCTAGTCGAACTGCTTCATTACCAACGGATGTTGCGGTCTTCTTGATCGCTTCAACGGCAGCACGCCCATCTTCTCCTTCTATGAAATCCCCTACTGAAGCCGCTGTCGATGATAGTGCTTCTTTTGCCTTTCCCGCCAATCCTTTCATCTTGTCAAACATGGCTTTCTCCTGGAATGAGTAGAAAACAAGGCATTTCAACACGGATGAGCTGACCTACTGCCATATACAGCTCAAACAGAGGATACTCGGAACTTTTTGCTGTCTAACGGCTCAAATCAGCGGCGGCAGAAAACCTTGCATTCCCACCACTAAATCTCAACCGTCCGCTGAATTTGAATTGTTAGCCTGTGTTGTTGGAGCAACAGCCTGGTTATCTCGCATCACTCTAATCAAGAAGCGTAAAGCCTCATTAACTGCATCAGCATCAGGGAACATTTCTGCAACGTCAGGCTCTAACTGGACAGTCGTGCCACCAAATCCTTTTCTTCCAGGACCTAACCTTCTGACTCGAAGGCTTTTCAAGTTATATTCTGTGCGCAAGTCATCTTCCATGTCTGACTTATCCCTCTTCATAAGCTTCTCGTTCAGCTCGTGTCACTTCTCTAGCGCTGATAATACGAATCGAATTCTCCCTTTCGGTGTATGACACAATCAGCAATCTCTTTTGATTAGATTCTCCTACAATAAGATATCGTTCCTCATCCTCCGAGTGGTCTGGGTCGTAGAAGTCAACATAGAGGGGATCGTCGAAGACAGTTTTAGCCTCCTCAAACGAAACTCCATGCTTTGCTAGATTTCGCTCAGCCTTACTTTCATTCCACTCGAACTGCATAAATTAATTTTATCACTACTGACTTAACCCGATTATTCATCAATGAGCGATATACATCGCCTCGCCAATTGCCCAACTCAATAAATGCTATTTAGCAGAATAGTTTACAGGCTAGATCAAGTTAGAAAGCTTAATCAAAAGCCAAATCTTTTAGCTGTGAGGTAAGCTTTCCTCCCCATAAATCTTGTCTCATACTCAGTGATGCCTTTCTAAAAGCTTTATATGACGGATTGCAGATGAATGCATGAGAGTCTATCAGCACTCCATCGGAAGCAAAGAGGATCATGTTGTGCCATTCAGCTTTATAGCGGTTTGCATAATTATTAGGAGCAATAGCAGCAATGAGCGAACCAGTTTTTGATGTCAGTTTCAGAAGCTTGTTCGAAGGCTGTTTCGATAGCTTCACTCAAGGCTTGATAACTGCGAGCCCCCAAGGTTTTGAGAATCGACTTGACCTTCGACCAAAAGTTTTCAATGGGTGAGAAGTCAGGTGAATAAGGCGGAAGATAGACCAGTCTTGCCCCTGCGGCTTCAATCAGGTGCCGAATCTCCTCGCCCTTGTGAATGTAACAATTATCCATCACTACACAGGCTCCTAGCCATAGATTAGGCACAAGACGGGTGGCTACAAACGCCTCAAAACTCAGGCCATCAAAGGCTCCTAAGATAACGGCAGACGCCACTACACCCGCTAAACTTAACCCAGCCACTATCGAGACGTTCTTCCCCCGTTTAGGCTGTGCGCCATAGGCCCGCTGCCCCTGGATAGCCCAAGCAAACAGGCGAACTAACCCCAAGTTGACGCCTGACTCATCGATAAAGACTAAATCCTGAACTGAGACATCTCTGACCTCATCCCAGTAGTCATGTCGTAGGGTTTGCACTCGTTCACTAGCTTTATCGCTAGGGTAAAGGCTTTTTTTTTGACGTGAGATTGAGCCGTTTCATCTCCCGACACATCGTTGATTCGCTTACGCTTACCCCAGTCTGCTCCTCAAGGACCTGACATAGTTCTCCTAAGGTGATATCGGGGGTTGCGCTCACCAAATCTTTGACGACCTGACCTTGGTCAGAGTTGAGTGATCTTGGACGACCGGGCCGAGGCTTTGAGGATAACTCCCCCGTTTCCCGGTACTGTTTTAGCAGTCTCGTGACCACACTTTGAGCGACGCGAAATCGAGCCGCGATTTGTCGCTGGGAGATGGGCTCGTTTTCATAGGTATCGATAATTTTCTGGCGCAGGTCAAGGGAATGAGCTTTCATCTTTCATTGCTGGTTTTCCTGATTGCCAACTATAGTCCATACTTTTGCAAACCGCTATAAGTTCATCCAGAAGATCCTCAAACTTGGCAAAATTCCTGCCCTGCTGTCGGAGCATTACCTTATTTTTCGCAAAATCGAGGGCACTATACATAAGCAAAATTATGCACTTGTACCGCTTTTCCTTGAACTCCTGTTTCTGCAAAAGTGCCGTATTTCGACGTTCCCATAAAATACGAAAGTAGGTTCCTAAAATACCACCAACTCCGAGGAGACCAATGGCAGCGATAGCATTCTCAATCGTCATATTTTAGCTACCGTGAAAAACTATGCTCAAAGAACAATACC
>PYER01000115.1 GCA_003017855.1 filamentous cyanobacterium CCT1 | reverse complement strand
CTGCTGAAGCGCGGTGACCAGGGAGGGCAGGTCTGGGGCGAGGAGGGCGAGGCGGTGCTCGAAGGCGGTGCGGCCAGCGTTGGCGGTGTGGCAAATGTCGCCCAGGTCGGCCTGGGGCATCTGGCTCAGAGCAGTGGCCATAGTCTGGGCGTAGGCGACCAGGGCGGGCTGCGATCGCGCCGACAGGCAAAATAGGTGCAGCGGTCGCTCCAGGGCCGAATTAGTGGTGAATATGGGAGCAGCCTGCAGGGCGACGTGGGCGTTGGTGCCGCCAAAGCCAAAGGAACTCACCCCGGCGATCGCCATATTTTCAGCCTCGACCCAGGGTTCGCGCTGCTGCTGCACCCGCAGGGGAATCTGGTCAAAGGGAATGTAGGGGTTGGGGGTATGGAAATGCAGGCTGGGCACCAGGGTGCGGTGCCGCAGACACAGAGCTACCTTGATTAAGCTGGCAATGCCCGCCGCCGCTTCGGTGTGGCCAATATTGCTCTTCACCGACCCCATCCGGATCGGCTGATCCAAGCTGCGGAAAGGGCTAAACACATTCCCCAGGGCCTTGGCCTCGATCGGGTCACCCAGCAGGGTGCCAGTGCCGTGGGCCTCAATGTAGTCAACCTGCTGTAGGGGAATGCCCGCACGCTCGTAGGCGGCTTTGACCACTGCCTCCTGGGCAGCGGGGTTGGGTGCCGTAAGCCCGTTGGTGCGGCCATCCTGGTTGGTGGCGCTGCCTCGGATCAGCGCATAGATGCGATCGCCGTCGGCCAGGGCCTGACCCAGGCGTTTGAGCACCACCGTCCCCACTCCCTCGGAGCGCACAAAGCCGTTGGCGGCCGCGTCAAAGGCTTTGCACCGCCCGTCGGGGGAGAGGGCGGTCAGCTTGCTAAACCCGACGGTGATGGTGGGGGTCAGCATTAGGTTGACTCCCCCGGCCAGAGCCAGGCTGCTTTCCCCAGTCCAAAGGCTCTGGCAGGCCAGGTGTACCGCCACCAGCGACGACGAGCAGGCCGTATCAACAGTCAGGCTCGGCCCCTGCAGGTTGAGCAAGTAGGAGACCCGATTGGCCACCATGGTCGAGGCCAGCCCAGTGGCGGTATAGGTACCCACGACCTCAGGCCCCTGCAGCAGCATCTGGCCGTAGTCTAGGGTCGAGGCGGCGGCAAACACGCCCACCGGCTGTCCTCCCAGAGTGTGGGGCACGATGCCCGCATCCTCCAGGGCTTCCCAGACGCTCTCTAAGAACAGCCGTTGCTGCGGATCGATATAGGGGGCTTCGCGGGGGGCAATGCCGAACAGCGCCGGGTCGAACTGATCGACCCCGTCGAGAAACCCGCCCCAGCGACAGTAGGTTTTGCCCACGGCCTGGGGGTCGGCATCGTAAAAGGCCTCGACATCCCAGCGATCGGCGGGCACTTCGCGAATGGCGTCTTGCCCTTCGGTTAACAGCCGCCAGTAGGCCTGCAGATTGGGTGCCGCTGGCAACCGACAGGCCATGCCCACAATGGCAATGGGTTCTGGTAGCCCTCGTTTACGCTGCAGCTGTAGCTCCAACAGCAGCCGTTTCTCTGGGGAAAGGCTGCTAATTCGCCTTGCGAGATCCTCCACAGGCTAACTCCCACGCTCCATTGTTTAATGACTCTGCCTGCCCAGCAGGGTTTGCACCTCTGCATCAGACAGCAGCTCTAATTCTTTGACGATCTGCTCCAATTCCCGCTGGTCGACAGCTTCTACGAGAGGGTCAGCGACAGTGGCTGTGTCGCGAGCCGAGGCCAAGTAGGTCGACAGCGCTTCTATGGTGGGGTACTCATAGGCCAGGGTGGGCGAGAGGGGTATCCCCAGGGCTGATTCCAGCGCCTCCGCCAGCTCCACCGCCGCCAGAGAGTCGAGCCCGTGCTCCGCCAGGGGTTGGCGCACATCGAGGGTGTGTTTGGGCACTCTCAGGGCGCTGGCCAGCCAGCTCACCATCCAGTCGGCGATCGCCTCAGAGGTCATCAGCGGTCTCAACGACAGGTCAGCGGCCCCGGCAGTTGACCTACCCTCTGTCCCAGGCGGGTTCTCATCTACAGACGCGATCGCGTCATCGAGCTGCGCTTCGCCGTTCAGGGCCTCTGCGGCAGCCAAAGCCTGACTGGCCTCTGCCGCAGGCCAGCCATGGACCACATCAAACTGCCCAGTTAAAAACATCGAGCGGCACAGATGGCGCTGCACCTTGCCGCTGGATGTCTTGGGCATGGCGTTGGGCTTGAGCAGGGCGATCGCCCCCACCTGCAGGTCATGGTGCT
The DNA here is from genome assembly GCA_003017855.1 of filamentous cyanobacterium CCT1. GTDB lineage: Bacteria > Cyanobacteriota > Cyanobacteriia > Phormidesmidales > Phormidesmidaceae > Nodosilinea. The sequence continues at coordinate 16,001 of PYER01000115.1, read as the reverse complement.
CGGCCACCTGGCGGCGCAGGGCGCTAAAGATGGCCTCCGGGTCAGCGGTGCGCAGGGCACTGCGCTCCAGTTCGTGGACGATCACCAGATGTTCGGTGTCGTCCCACACCACCGAAAAAGCCGCTCCGCTGCCCTGACGCAGGGCTCGATGGGCCTGCTCTGCCGTGGCTTCAATGTCCTGGGGATAGTGGTTACGGCCCCGGATAATGATGAGGTCCTTGAGGCGACCCGTAACGTAGAGATCGTCGCCGTGGAGAAAGCCCAGATCGCCCGTGCGCAAAAATGGCCCCTCCGCCCCATCGGCCAGGGTAGCCTGAAAAGCCTCTTGGGTAGCCGCCTCTCGTCGCCAGTAGCCCTGGGCCACGCTGCGCGACCAGCGCACCCAGATTTCCCCAATGGTGTTGGGAGGGCAGGGTCGATGGCCGTCGGGGTCGACAATGCACACCTGGTTGGCGATCGCCGGCGGCCCGCAGCTGACAATCGGGCGCGCCGCATCGTCATCGCTAGCAGCTACCAGGGTGACCTGGTTTTGCTGTAGATCGCTCGATTTGAGAATCAGGTGCTTGGGCTCAGTCTGCACCGCCTCCCCGGTCACCAGCAGAGTGGTTTCGGCCATGCCGTAGCAGGGGTAAAAGGCCTGGGGGCGAAAGCCGCTGGCGGCAAAGGCTGCGGCAAACTGGGTCAGGGTGGCCTGGTGCACCGGCTCGGCCCCGCTAAAGGCCAGCTGCCAGTGGCTGAGATCTAGCCCGCGCCGCTGTTCTGGGGTAGTTTTACGCACGCAGAGGTCGTAGGCAAAATTGGGCCCGCCGCTGGTGGTGGCTCGGTAGTGAGAAATCGCCTCTAGCCAGCGCACCGGGCGCTGTAAAAACGAGACCGGGGCCATCAGCGTCATCTCTGCCCCCACGTATAGCGGCTGCAAAATGCCGCCGACCAGACCCATGTCGTGGTAAGGCGGTAGCCAGGAGACCCCCCGACTGGCGGCAGTGTTGCCAAAGCAACGGCCAATCAGCTCAGAATTGTGCAGCAGGTTGTCGTGGCTGATCATCACCCCCTTGGGCAGAGCCGTGGAGCCCGAGGTGTACTGTAACAGGGCCAGAGTATCGGCCTGGATAGCTGGGGACCGCCACTGCTGAGCCAGCTCAGGCTGCAGGCCATCGGTGCTGAGGCAGTAGAGCGATCGCAGCTGGGGGGTCTCAGCCAGCCGCCGCTCTAGCTTTTGCAGGGTGGCGTTGTCGGTTAGGGCTACAGCGGCTCCGGCATCCTGCACCATAGCCTGGATGCGATCTAGCGAGCGATTGGGGCGCGGCGGATAGGCCGGCACGGCGATCGCCCCGGCGTAGAGGCAGCCAAAAAAGGCGGCAATGTAGTCTAACCCAGCGGGGTAGAGCAGCAGCACCGGCTGGTTTTGGCAGTTCAAATCTTGCAGCAGTACCGCAATGGCCTGGGCCTGCTGCTGCAGTGCCCCGTAGGTCATAATCTGAGCGGTCTCGAGGGTGCCCTCTGCCAAAAACCGGTAGGCGGTGCCCTGGGGAGCCTGCTCAGCCCGCCAGGCCAAGAGCTCCACGAAGGTTTTAACCGTTGTCAGGGGCTGTAGCGGTGTCGGGTTCACGGTTCGATTCAACATATCCACAGCCCTGAGAAACGTAACGGAGGAGTACCCCGGCCAGCGATCGACACGGAACCCAGCAGCTGCCCTGGCTCAAAAGCCCCCCTGACACCACCCACCCGCCGATTAAACAATGACCGCCAGACCTTCATCGCAGAGAGGAGAGAAAGCGGGGGCAGCAGACTTGATCGTGGCTCAAGCGGCACCATAGCCAGAACAATTACAGCGGCAAAACAACGATAAAACAGACAGCAATACCTCCTTATCCTAAAAGAGGCAGATCCTAGAAGAGGACTGTCTAGGCGCAATCTAGAATACCAATAGAGGTATCCGATTACCTAGGCTTAACCCAGCAGCGACTGCCCTGCCGGTCCCCCGGTCGTTCTCAGGGCTGAAGGCAGCAGACCGCTAAATCTTTGTTATTACCGCTTCAGAGCCCTGGGGCATGTCCTTAATTTTGACCACAATCCTCAGCTTATCGGCGCTGCCACGCCCGACCCTAAAAACAAGTTAGGGGCTATAACCGCTGCTTCTTTGACCAGCAGTTAATCTATGACAGCTACTAGGTAATTAGTTCCAGAACTGGGCTCAGCAGCCCTGTCAGACTCGACAGGGGAGCGGGCACCATGTCGCCGCGAAAGTCCAGAATTTGCACCAGCACAAGATAACCAACCGCCAGCAGCAGGGAGATCACCCCCGTAACTACCGCTACCAGTTTTGAACGATCCAGCTTAAAGCGATCCATAGAGCAAGTTAGAGCAATTTATCGATTGAGGCGTGAATGAGACCTAAGCTAAGCGTATTCCCTCAACGGCCTGCCTGAGTGCGGACGTCAGGGACAATGGCTCCATGCTGCTACCCTGGCACAACGGAGGCTGAATCAGCCCCTGGCAAGGGAGAGGTTTTCGAGGGGTACCCTAAAGAATGAGTTCTTTAGAATGAGTCCTTTAGTGATTGTCGTCTATTTGGTCCTAGCACGGTTTCTATGAGCGCTCCATTGTTACCGACTGATCCTACCCAGTTAGACACCCATCTGCCAGACAATCGCCCCGCCGTAGTGCAGACCCAGGGGTTGACCAAAGCCTACCGCACCGGGTTTTGGCTCAACCAAAAGGTTACCTCGCTGCAAAACTGCACCCTCAACGTCTACCAGGGCGAAACCTTTGGGCTGCTCGGCCCCAACGGGGCGGGCAAAACGACCCTGCTGAAAATTCTCTTGGGCATCATTCGCCCGACGGCGGGTAGCGCCACGCTGCTGGGCCATCCCCTAGGGGAGAGCGCCGTCAAGCAGCGGATTGGCTATCTGCCCGAAAACGCCTACTTCTACGACTTTTTGACCGGCTGGGAGTTTTTGCAGTACACCGCTGGACTGTTTGGCCTGTCGCGGGCGGCCCAGCAGCGCCGCATTACCGAACTGCTCGACCTGGTGGGGCTGTCCCAGGCAGCCGCTAAAAAGAAGCAGCTGCGCCAGTACTCGAAGGGTATGGTGCAGCGGGTGGGCATGGCCCAGGCGCTAATCAACGACCCCGACGTGGTGTTTTTGGATGAGCCGATGTCGGGGCTTGACCCCACTGGGCGGTTTCAGGTGCGGGAAATTATTTTGGCCCTGAAGCAGGAGGGCAAGACGATCTTTTTTAACAGCCACATTCTGTCGGATGTGGAGGTGATCTGCGATCGCATTGCCATTCTCGACCAGGGCGAGCTGATCGCTAAAGGAAGCCTAGACGACCTGCTGGGCACCGCCGACCAGTACGTGGTCAAGGGCCGCGGCGGGCGCGTGGCTGAGCTTGAGCCCTGGCTCGACCAGATGACCGTGCAGGGCGACCTCTGGCGCGGCCACATCAAAGGTGACCCCTACGACTTTACCAAGCAAATTCCGGTGGTGGGGGCAAACCTGATTGCGCTGCAGCAGGCCCGCCCAACCCTGGAGGAGTTTTTTATCGCCAAAATTCGCCAGCGCCGTTCTGAGGGATAGGGGCTGAGGAGGATGAGGGAATGAGAAAGGTAAGGGGATAGGGAAGCGCACCTGTGGGTGGTCTATCCCCTGGGCGGTCTAGCTCATCATTGCGGGTTAAGCCTGCCTGATTACGCTGCGGTTACGACCATGGCTGAGCGCGGGGGCAGCGTCAGGCCGTCGTTGTCCCAGGTGGCACCGTGGTAGGCGAAGACCTGCTCGGCGGATTTGACCGCTGGGCTGAGGGCGGCGGCGGATAGGGTGACTGTATCTTCGTCGCCGGGATTCAACGCCACAATGACGCGATCGCCCTCCAGGCTGCGGCTAAAGACGTAGCCCATGCCCTCGGCGTGCAGCACCTCGTAAGTGCCGGTGTGCAGGGCCGGGTAGCGGTGGCGCAGGGCAATCAGCTCGCGGTGAATTTTGAGCATGTCCTGGTGCCAGTCTTTTTCGGGCGGGAAGGTACGGCGGCAGTCGGGGTCAAGCTCGCCCGGCAGGCCCACCTCATCGCCGTAGTAGATGCTGGGCGCGCCCGGAAAGGTGAACAGCAGCAAGGTAGAGAGCACCATGCTGGCGTCGTCTTCACCCACGACCGAGTAAATGCGGGCCACGTCGTGGCTGGAGAGCAGATTGAGCTGGGTGAGCTGAATCTCCCAGGGGTAAAGCCCCAACAGGTGCTGCATTTTGTCGGCGTAGCCTGCCGCATCCAGGGCGGGGTAGGGGTAGTAGTGGGGATCTTCGACTAGGTCCATGCGGACGCGATCGCCCGCTGCAAAGGCAATAGTCGGCCCCGTAAACAGGTAGTTCATCACCCCGTCAAACTGGGTGCCGTCGAGCCACTGGCGGGCGTCGAGCCACACTTCGCCCACGATGTAGGCCTCGGGGTTGATGGCCTTGATGCGATCGCGGAACTCCTGCCAAAACCCTTCCGTCTTCACCTCAAAGGGCACATCCAGCCGCCAGCCATCGATGCCCTGGCGCACCCAGTACTCGCCCACCCGCATCAGGTATTCGCGTACTGCCGGGTGGTCGTGCTTAAAGGTGGGTAGTGCCCGGTTATTGACCCAGCTGCGGTAGTTGGCGGGTAGCGCCCCGTCGTAGGCCGACAGCGGCCAGCCTTCGACCTCAAACCACTCCAGCCAGGGGGAGTTGGGGCCGTTTTCAAGAATGTCGTTAAAGAAGAAAAAGCCGCGGCTGCAGTGGTTAAACACGCCGTCGAGCACCACTTTCATGCCTTTGGCGTGGGCGGCCTCGAGCAGGTCAAAGAAGGCCGGGTTTCCCCCCAGCAGCGGATCGACCTGGTAGTAGTCGTGGGTGTGATAGCGATGGTTAGAGGCCGACTGAAAAATCGGCGTCATGTAGATGGCGGTAACACCCAGATCCGCTAGGTAGTCGAGTTGTTCAGCTACGCCCCACAGGTCACCGCCTTTGTAGCCAAAGGGAGTGGGGGGCGTTTCCCAGGGTTCTAGTGATACGGCCATGGCGGGGTGATCGAGATGCCGCTGGGTACGGGCAAACCGATCGGGAAAAATCTGGTAGAAGACAGCGTGCTTCACCCAGTCCGGGGTTTGAAAAGCCATGGATTTTTGCCTCGATTTCTACCGTTAGGCTACCGTCATCTGGGCGGAGTGACCACGATAAAATACCCCAGGCAAACGATTTTGGATTGGGGATTTGGATTGCCCTGTTACACGATTTCGAGCCTGGAGCCACGCTCCTAAGAGAGTCCTTCCCCACCCTCTTTTTTCCTCACCCACTCAGGCCTATCAATCTAAGTGGGCAAGGCACAACAAGGCGACCGTCTTCTAAGTTTCGATCATGTGGGTGTAAACACCGACATAGCAGCCGCTGTGGTGGCGACCCAGCAGATAGAGATTCACATCTACCGCCCCCACCCGGTAGAAATTTAGATCCTGCAGGTGGGTCTGCAACACCTCCTGCAGACGCTTGTACCGCTGGGTCAGATTGCCGCCCTGGGGGGTACTCCAGTAAAAGTTGTCGAATATTCGCCGAAAGAATTCCTCGGCTGGTCGGTGCTCGAAGGTGTCTGCCTTGACGCCGAGCTGATGGCCTAGGCTGGTGGCATCGAAGTTGGGGTCGGCGTAGATGGCGATCGCCAGGGGGGCATCGCTTTCGCTCGGGTAATAGAGACCGGCGATCGCCTCCTCCAGGGCCGTCAGGCAGGCTACAAAATCGCTGTGGTGGGGCTGAAGTTCCATATCACGCTGCTTGTAGGGTTTTCAAAATGCCCATAGCCTCGGCTACGTGGCCCTTGGGGTTGAACTGCGAGTTAAAGATGTGGCGTACTACACCCTCGCGATCGATCACGTAGGTCACCCGACCTGGCAGTAGCCCCAGGGTAGCAGGTACTCCATAGGCCTTTCGCACCGCCCCATTGGCATCGCTGACCAGCGTAAAGGGCAGGTTGTGCTTGCTGGCAAACAACCGGTGCGAGTCGGGCGAGTCGCTGCTGATGCCAATCACCTCGGCACCCGCCGCCACAAAGTCTTCGTAACTGTCGCGAAACGAGCACGATTCTACCGTGCAGCCGGGGGTGTCGTCCTTGGGGTAGAAGTATAGCACTACCGCCCTTTGCCCCTGATAGCTGCTGAGCGTTACCGATTCACCCTTCTGGTTGGGCAGCGTAAAATCGGGGGCCGCGTCGCCAACTCGAATTGCCATAGATGCCAAGCTCCTGCGCAGGGGTTAATAGTTCTTTAGAATACTTAATAAAGTTACCTCGTGCTCAGCCGATATCGTCAGCGGCGTTAGTTAGCTGCGGGCATACGCTAGCCAGACCCAGCCGTCAGGATTCTGCTCCCTTCCCCGTTCACTCACCGACTCACCACCGATGTCAACTCTCGTCTGGTTCCGCAACGACCTCCGCCTCCACGACCATCAGCCAATCGATGAGGCGATCCAGGCGGGGCAACCGATCGTGCCGCTCTACTGCTTTGACCCACGCCAGTTTGGCCAGACATCCTTTGGCTTTGCCAAAACGGGGGCGTATCGGGCTCAGTTTTTGCTGGAGAGCGTGGCCGATTTGCGGCGATCGCTGCAAGCCCTGGGCAGCGACCTGGTCGTGCGGGTCGGCAAACCCGAAGAGATTATTCCAGAGCTGGTCAAGGCCTACGGCGTCGAAACCGTCTACTGGCATGAGGAAGTCACCGCTGAAGAGCGGCAGGTCGAGCAGGCCCTAGAGAGCAAGCTGGCGGCCCAGGGATGCGCTAGCGAGGTGTATTGGGGGGCCACCCTTTACCATCCTGACAGTTTGCCTTTTGCCATAGCTCGGCTGCCCGAGGTATTCACCCAGTTCCGCAAGAAAGTAGAGCAGCACAGCACGGTGGATGTGGCTCTGCCTACCCCTGCAAAGCTGCCGCCGCTGCCCGCGATCGAGCCTGGCCCACTGCCCACGCTGGCCGACTTTGACCTTGAACCGCCGACTCCAGACAGCCGCGCTGTGCTCACCTTTACCGGCGGCGAAACCGCTGGCCTGGAGCGCCTCAACCACTACGTGTGGGAAGCTGACTGCCTCAAGACCTACAAGCAAACCCGCAACGGCATGGTGGGGGCCAACTATTCAGCCAAACTTTCGGCCTGGCTGGCCCTGGGCTGCCTGTCCCCCCGGCGCGTCTACGAAACCGTGCAGAACTACGAAGCCGATCGCATTCGCAACGATTCCACCTACTGGCTGATCTTTGAGCTGCTGTGGCGCGACTACTTTCGCTTTATCTGCGCCAAACACGGCGATCGCGTGTTCTATCCCTCCGGCTTGCGGGGGCTAGCGATCGATTGGAAACAGGATTGGACGCGTTTTGACGCCTGGCGCAATGGCGAAACGGGCTTTCCCCTAGTCGATGCCAACATGCGCGAGCTGGCCCGCTCTGGGTTTATGTCAAATCGGGGCCGACAAAACGTAGCCAGCTTTTTAACCAAAAATTTGGGCATCGACTGGCGCATGGGGGCCGAGTGGTTCGAGTCACTGCTGATCGACTATGACGTGTGCAGCAACTATGGAAATTGGAACTACACCGCTGGAGTCGGTAACGACGCGCGCGGGTTTCGCTACTTCAACATTCCCAAGCAGGCCAAGGATTACGACCCAGAGGGTCTCTACGTCAAACACTGGCTGCCCGAGCTAGAGAAAATTCCTGCCGCTAAAGTACATGCACCGTGGAAACTTCAGCCCGTTGAGCAAAAGCGCTTTGGGGTAAACATCGGTGTTGATTACCCGCGTCCGGTAGTAGATTTGTACAAGTCAGTTCAGGCCAACGGAAAAATTTACAACGCTGCTCGCGAAATTCGCTAGAAGCTGTCATCTATTAGCGGCTGAAGGCCCAAAAATCAACCGTTACAGCTCCTAACTTGTGTTTTATGAGGTCGAAGTGGCAGCGCCGACGGAATCAGGATGATGGCCAGAATTGACGATTCGCCCTAAGAGTTTTGCTCACGCTGATCTGTAACATTTAGCGATTGCAACAGCGCCCAAATGCTGCCCAAAGCTAGCGTCTAACAATTATAGATATCGCTGGCTGTAGTTGCTGCTGCAATGGTTAGCCAGAACTCTAGCGGCGCTAGTTTTTTGATTTATTTAACCGTAGTCTTTGTAACGGCAGGCCATGTTGAGCTAACATACAATTTATGCAGTGTTGACAATGTCAAAGTTCACTGACAGATCCTTGTGGGCAAAGCCCAACGGGTGAAGAAGGTTTCTAGGGCAGGGTTGGTACTAACGCATTTTCATAAATCAAACCTTTAAATCAAAACCTTAAATCAAATCGTTGAATTAGCCATTTGACCTACGACCCCAGCTTTGGACGGCTGGGGTTTTTTGTGGCAATTTGGGCATTGCGATCGCCCACCTCAGCCCCGTCCCTATTGGCTGAGCTAACCAAAACCCTTTCGCCTGCTTGAACCGGATGGTCGCTGACTCAGGACAACAACGGCCATCGTTGACAATCAAAGCCAGAGTGAACCGCCGATTTACTGTGCATTGTGACGAGCAGTTGGGGCGATCGCAGCCCAGACGCATACTGCGTTTGCTCATAGATGGGTTCTCTGTATGGGGCATAGCCAGTAGAGCAGGGGCCAATCGCGGTCCAGGTTGAGAGATTGGTTTAGAATCACCACAGGCAACTCTTTACCTCTCTGTGTTTGGGAATGGCTCAGTCTTCTACGCCCCGTCGCCCGCTGGTAAGTCCGTGGGACCGTCTGGTGACCTTTGCCACCAGCGAAACCGTCCTCTATGTGGTGAAACGTCTGCTACAGGCGGCGCTGACGCTACTGCTGGCCTCGGCGCTTAGCTTTTTTGTAATTCAGCTAGCCCCGGGCAACTTTCTCGACCAGTACCGTCAGAGTCCCCAGTTCTCACCTGAGACCCTGGCCCAAATCGAAACCCAGTTTGGCCTCGACCAGCCGGTGTGGCGGCAGTACCTCAACTGGCTCTACCAGGTGGTCTTCCACGGTAACTTTGGCCTCAGCTTTGCCTACCAGCGCCCAGTAGTTGATCTGCTGTGGGAGCGGGTGCCCAACACACTGCTGCTGTCTTTGGCGGCTTTTCTGGTCACCTGGCTAGTCGCTCTCCCCATGGGAATTGTGGGCGCTGTCAACCAAAATCGTCCCACCGACAAAGTGTTGCGGGTGCTGAGCTATCTGGGCCAGGGCATGCCCAGTATTGTGACCGGCCTATTGCTGCTGTTTTTTGCCCAAAGCGTAGCGCCGCTGTTCCCAATTGGCGGTCGCACCAGCATCATCCATGACGACCTGAACTGGTTTGGCAAGCTTGTCGACGTGGGTTGGCACCTGATTTTGCCGACCCTAGCCCTCAGCATTACCGGCTTTGCTGGGCTCCAGCGCATTACCCGTGGGCAACTGCTCGACGTACTGCGCCAAAACTACATTCAAACGGCCCGGGCCAAAGGGTTATCAGAAAACCGGGTGGTTTACGTTCATGCTTTGCGCAACGCGGTGAACCCGCTAATCACGCTCCTCGGTTTTGAGTTTGCTAGCCTGCTAGGCGGCGCATTTATTACCGAAACTTACTTCAACTGGCCTGGTTTAGGGAAACTAACTCTCGAAGCGGTCCAGGCCCAGGATTTATATTTGGTGATGGCCAGCCTGATTATGGGAGCGGTATTGCTGATCATTGGCAATCTGCTGGCCGATCTGGTGCTGAGCTTTGTAGACCCGCGCATTCGCCTGTCAGATATCAACTAGGGCGGCGAGATTATGGTTTCTCAGCTTTACTACCTGCTGCGATCGCGCGCCGACGGCAGCTACCTGGTCGCCCGACCCCAGGGCAGAGGAGACCCTGACCAGCCCCTGCCAACGGGGTTTTTACTGGTCTTCACCGCTGACTACGATGCCCTCAGCTATCTCAATGCCCACGCCCCTGAGCTGAGCGACAAATTTGCGATCGAGACCATCACCGCCTCTAGCCTCAAACCCCTCATCAACCGCTGGGATTTTCAAGGTTTGGGTATGGTCAACGACCCCCGCCTGCCCCAGGTAGAGTTCTTTAACCGCAGCTAGCAACGCTTGTTCAAACCCCAGAAAAATCTATCGCAGCCCATTAGATCAATACAGATCAATACCAATACCCCTATCTCAGCCACAACAGCCATGGCCGATAGAACGCAGTACCTGTTGGAATTAGTCCATCGCAGCGTCCAGCCGTACATTGCTAACCCGAAGACCAAAGCCGTGATGGTCACAGGCTCGGTGGCAGAGGGGCAATGCGACGAATACTCAGATTGCGATGTGATGCTGTACTACGATGAGTTACCCACTACCGCCGAGCTAGAGCAGGCGCGGCAGCAAAATCGGGGCGCAGAACTGGTTGAGATTTTGGGCGATCGCTTGATGGGTGCCTTCGGTGAGACCTTCAGACTAAACGGGGTTGAATGCCAGTTTGCCCATACCGCGATCGCCCAGTGGGAAGCGGAAATGAGCACTGTCCTAACCAAATTTCAGGTTCAACCCGGCATCATGAAAATGCTGCACGGCACCTTAATCGGCATTCCACTCTATGGCGAAGCCCTGATTCAGCGGTGGAAAGATACCATCGCCAACTATCCCGACCCACTTGCGCAGGCCGTAGTAGAGCACCATCTCAAATTTTTTGCCCTGTGGGGCATACAGGAAAAGCTGTCTCGACGGGATGCCACCCTCTGGCACTACCAAATTCTGGTTGAGTCAGCCCAAAACATTCTCGGCGTTCTCTCTGGGTTAAATCGTCTGTACTTCTCAACGTTTCAGTTCAAGCGCATGGGCACTTTTATTGACCAGATGGATATTGCCCCACCCAATCTTGCGGCTCGACTGGAAGACCTGTTTCACCAGGAGCTGCCTATCGCAGCGCTTCAGCTAGAATCTCTGGTGCGAGAAACCATAGCCCTGGTCGAGACCCATCGGCCCCAAATCGATACATCTGTGGCCAAACGGCAGCTTGGCTGGAGACAGCCGCCGTGGCAAGTCCAGAGTTTTTAGTGCTGAAGGTGCCGCGCTGGCGGCACCGACGATTGGCATGAGGCGTGGGCAAAATTCATCGCCTTTAATTAATTCTGGCTGGAGCGAGTCAAGAGCCTGAAATAGATGCCCTGGCTCAGCTCCTTGATAGGAAAAGCGAAATAGGTCAGCGGATTAATCGTGACAATAATGTTGCGCACGTTGCGCTTGGCCAGCGCCACCACTGCCCAGGCCACCCAGTCGGCAGACATCACCCCAATCGGGTTAAGGTTGCTCTTAAACGGCCCCAAAATCACCTTGCGCACCACGCAGGGGGCATCGAGTCGCCTCAGGCTAACCAAGTCGCCCATTAGCCGCTTAGACACCTCGTACAGTGGGCTAAAGGCCGGATTAACCTCGGCTTCAGAGGTATTGACCCATACTTCTTTGGTAGCCCGTTGAGGAGAGGTTTCTACGGTACTAAAAAAGACTTCCATTAGCCGCCAGCCGGAGAGCGCGTTGGCTTCCAGCGAGGTATGAATGGCCTCAGGGGTGCGATCGCCGTGGACATTCAGCCCGTGGTTGAGAATTAGAATATCTACCTTCTTGAGGGCTTCTTGCAGGTCAGCCTCGGTCCCAGGCTGCCATGTCCAACAGGGAATACCCTCGGCGAAAGTGGCGTCAGCTGAGGTAGTAAGGGCAATGGGGCGAGCCTTTTGCCGAACGAGCTCCTGCAGCAGGGCACGGCCCATAGTGCCCGAAGCCCCCGTAACGGCAACGGTTTTGCCCTTGAGGGAAACAGCGGTGCCCATAATCTTATCCAGAAAAGTCAAGTAGCCAGCAAAGTAGGCATTGGTGTCGTCAAAATGGTGCCGCCAGTGGTAGGTGCGGTTGACCCGCCAGTTGCCGGGGATAGTTGTCAGTTCACCGGGTTCGTGGGTAAGGTCGGTGGTCAGCAGCCAGCCCTGGGAACGGGCGATCGCCGCTACTAAAAAGCTCAGGCTGTAGAGCGAACCGATCCATAGCCCGGTCACGCCAGTGGCAATGGCTAGCCCCGCCAATGCCCCAGCCATGACAATGGCCTCGGGGGCGTCGTTATAGAGCTGAGCCTGGCGGTAGAGGGTCGGACTAACGGGGGTAAAGTCTTTTTTGTAGGCTCGATGGTGCCAGTTGTGGAGCCGCATCAGCGGGGGCCAGTAGTGGCTGACCACGTGGTACACATCCCGTAGGGCCTCTGCTATCACAATCGCGATCGCACCCCACAACCCTTGCCAAACAACCGTTTCAAGCGGCATAGATAATTCACACCAAGTCGAGCAATTCACATTCTGACACGACTTGATACGGGGTGCAGGGCAGTAGCACCATAGCAAAGCCCAGGGCCGAGACCCTGGGCTTGCTTAAAACATCGAGGTAAAGATAATTAAGCGCAGGAGAAGCCAGATTCTAGACTGACGGTTGCTCCTCGGCAGCGGTTGCCGGAGCAGCCCCCACCGGGCGAGACACTTCAATCCCGTTCTGTTCAAATACCACCTTCGGGTCGCTACCCCGCACGTCAATGCGCTTGACCAGCACCTGACCGTTAGCGACACGCTGACCGGCCTTGACGTACTGACTACCCGCAGAGGTTTCTACCACCGCGAAGTTTTCGTTGCCAATGGTTACTACCCCAGTCACAAGCACCGCTTCGGCCAGAGTAGGCTGCGGGAGAGCCGGCAGGGGTGCCAGGGAGGGTGTGCCGGGCCGTCCCCCGCCTGGGGTACCAGGAGTGGCACCAGCCCCTGCGCCCGCGCCACCGCCAGCCCCTGCCCCGGCGCCGCCTGGAGTACCAGGGGCTGCCGCTACAGGTGAGCCACCGCCACCGCCACCAGCGACAGTACCCGCCGGAGTAGCAGCGCCGGGGGAGGGAGAACCGGGTGGAGTGGGCGGAGCCACAACCTGGGGTGGCGGTGGTACGGGCACAGCCGCGAAGGGATCGATGCGGCTGTTGTTGATCTGCTGTAGCCGCTCGTTGGGGTCGGTCGATTGAATCAAATCGGCCCGAGCAATGGGCGATAGCTGAGGCGCAACGGGCACAAGGGGTTCAGCGAATTCTTCACCGTTGGCTGCCTGCTCGTCGGGCACTGGGACTGGCTCAATCACGGCACCTTCGGTAGGGACCTCTTCCTCGGTGGATAGACCAAGTTGACCCGCTCGCTGGGCAATAAAAGCGCCCATCAGAGGCGTAGAGAGGAGCATGACCCCCAAACCGCCCAGACTCATGATGAGACTGTTGCGAGCCCACTTGCGGCCCCAAAACTTAATGCAGTAAACCAGCAGGACGAAGGGTATAAACAACGAGAGCAGGCCCCATACCGGGCTGACTCGAAACGCGTCTACCAGGCCGATAATGCCGCCTACGGTAGCGAGCAAAAAACCCAGTACAAACAATACCAAAAACGCGATCGCCCCCATGGCCAAGCCTCCTTGCTTCCTGAGCCGATGTTTCTCAACGATAGCTCAATTCTGTCGGCACGGCTCATTTCCTGCCGATACAGTGTAATTTAAGCGATTTCGTCTTCGTTAGAGACCATCAGGGTCTGGAGGTGGTTGAGCCCCTGCTTGACCCGTCGCGATACGGTAACGGCGCTGATACCCATGCGCTCAGCCGTTTCTTTTTGAGTTAGGTCGTAAAGAAAGACAAACTCCAGCACTTCGCGGGTGCGCTGTTCTAGCTGGTGCAGCGCTTGCTGTAAACGAATTTGATCTTCCTGAGCTAGCTGAAAGCTTTTGTATTTCAGATCGGGCAGCAGGTCGCCCAGGCAGGCCGATTCTTCATCCTGCACAGGGGCATCGAGGCTGAGCAGCGATCGATTGCGGTTCGCCAGCTTGACGTCTTGCCACTCGGCTACCGAAATGTCGAGGGCGACGGCGATCTCGGCATCGGTAGGGCCTCGGCCCAACTCGACTTGCAGCTGGCGAATCACGCGAGTTGACTGGCTTTGCAGCGCCTGCCATCGACGCGGAATGCGCATTGAGGTGCTTTTATCGCGCAGGTAGTGCTGAATCTCGCCTCGAATGTAGGGAATGGCGAAAGAGCTAAACGCGTAGCCCTTGCCCATGTCAAAGCGCTCGATGGCTCGAATCAGACCCAGGCTGCCCACCTGCATCAGGTCGTCAAAGGTTTCGGTCGACTGCTGTAGCCAACGGTAGGCCTCACGGCGTACTAAACCAATATTGAGCTGCACCAGCTGGTTGCGTAACGTGAGATCAGGGTTGCTTTGATACTGCCGCAGCAGTTCTAGAGTGTTGCCTTTAGCTTGAAACCGAGAAGTAGCGACCATAGCGATTTCAGGAAACGTCCAAAATCCAACTGGATAACCGAGAACTGTGCCCCTAACGGAGTAGCCCTGACCCCAAGGTGAGCAACCGACCGATCATAGGCACAGGCATTTGCCCGCTGCCCTGTCTCTGTCGATTGCGCTTGGTTACAAGGCGGCGCATAGACGCCAGTAAAAATCATGTGCTCGTGATATCAGCCTAAGGTTAGAGGAGAAAGCTCACAATAGCGGAACTACGGATTAGCCTGGACTCGCCTACTCAGTATAGAATCTGCTGATTCTATTCTCAAAAGCAGCGGCGGCGGCGGTGAAAAATTGACCTGTGAGGCTGCCGATAGAGCCGGCTAGAGCGGTTTCGAGGCAGGGTTAACCCTTATTCCGTAAGGATCCTAGCTTTATTCATGAAATGCCCACAGCTCTGTGAATTTTTGGCTAAATGAACTGGTTTCTAGCGGGCAACCCACCAAAACTTTATTTTGCTTCTGGAGAAATTGTGGCATTCCCGGAGAATACCAGAGCTGGCCTCCGTATATTCCCCAGGATAGAGACAGAAACGTTACATAAATTTTCGCGCGATCGGGTGCAATCAGTTGGCAACGGCTCAGGTGCGGGTTTTCTCACCTCGGCCTCATCTATGCAGGACCTAGCTGTGAAAGCATAGGGTAGGCTGGCGATCGCCAGTGCTGTTTCCCACAATCCTTACGCTTGAGCATGGTTTTCTTTAAGGCTTGGCCTGACTGGCAACAGCCGCACTCTCGGGTCACTCCAGAGGGAACATTTTGGCGGCGACGGCGGTTTATGACCTCGCTGATTGGCGCGGGGGTGGGTTTGGCGGCGGCTTCGGCGGGAGGGTGCCAGCGCTCTATAACTATGGATGCCGATCTGGCGCGTACGCTGGGAGAACCGCTGTCGGGGGTGCCACTCAATCGGGCGTTTACCGACGCAGGGCGGGAGCCGACGCCCCAGCGGTATGCCAGCAGCTACAACAACTACTACGAGTTTGGCGGCAGCAAAGACATCTGGGCTAAGGCCCAGGCGCTGCCAACCGACCCCTGGCGGCTGGAGGTGACGGGGCTGGTTAAAAACCCCACTACCTATGACCTGTCTGACCTGACCCAGCGCTTCGATCTGGAGGAGCGCATCTATCGGTTTCGCTGCGTGGAGGCCTGGGCCATGGTAGTCCCGTGGATTGGCTTTCCGATGCAGGCTTTGATGGCGGCGGTAGAGCCGACGGCGGCGGCCAAGTACGTGCGGTTTACCTCCTTCTATGACCCGGCGGTCACTCCTGGCCCTAACTTCGGCTTTGCCCGCGACCTACCCTGGCCCTACGTGGAGGGGCTCACCATAGATGAAATGGCCAATGAACTGGCCTTTTTTGCGGTGGGGGTCTATGGGCGCACGCTACCCAAGCAGCATGGTGCCCCCATTCGCATGGTGGTGCCCTGGAAGTATGGGTTTAAGGGAGCAAAGTCGATTGTCAAAATCGAGTTTGTGGCCGAGCAGCCCGCCACCTACTGGAACACGCTGGCTCCTAATGAATACGGCTTTGAGGCTAACGTTAACCCCGATGTACCCCACCCCCGCTGGTCGCAGGCGAAGGAGCGGCTGGTGGGAGAGAGTACATCCCTGTTTACCTGGGAGGAGCAGCCGACGGTGATTTACAACGGCTATGGGG
>PYER01000114.1 GCA_003017855.1 filamentous cyanobacterium CCT1 | reverse complement strand
AGATGTGTATAAGAGACAGGTCCTGCGTCGCTTCTGGTATCCCGTCATTCCGCTAGATCATCTAATCAATGGTCCCCAATCGTTCACGCTGATGAGCGAGCCGCTGGTGCTTTGGATTGACGAGCAGGGTAAACCCGCTGCGCTACGCGATCGCTGCTGTCACCGTTCGGCCCAGCTCTCGAAGGGCATCATTAAGGATGGTTGCGTGCGCTGCCCCTACCACGGCTGGCAATACGACGCCGAGGGTACCTGCGTCAACGTGCCTCAGCTCGATGCGGGCGCGGCGATCCCCAAGACCTACCGGGTCGATGCCTTTCACTGCGTTGAGCGCTACGGCTATGTCTGGGTTTGTTTGGATGAGAATCCGCTCCAGCCGATTCCCGAAATTCCAGAATTTACTGACCCCAGCTTTCGCTTTATTCACGAATTCTATGAGCCATGGCAAGTAGGGGGGCTGCGTGCGATCGAGAATTCCTTCGACAGCGCCCATGGGCACTTCGTTCACGCCAGCTCCTGGGGCGATATGTCGAACCCCCAGCCACCGCCAATCGACGACGTGACCGAAACCGACTTTGGCTTTGTGATGAAGCACTGGCTGGAGGTGCTCAACCCTGACCTGCAAAAGAAGAACCTGGGCATTGCCGCCGAAAAGACCATTCGCACCAACACCCGCACCTGGTACATGCCCTTCGCCCGCACCCTCAAAATTCAGTACCCGAACGGGCTAGAGCACATCATTTTTACGACCTACACTCCTATCGATGACCAGCATTCTCAAGTCGTGCAGTTTTGCCTGCGCAATGACACCGAGGCGGAAGCAAAAGCCGCTGACATCATCGCATTCGATCGCCAGGTTACCTCCGAAGATCGCGTGATTCTAGAAGGCACCGACTACGATGCGCCGCTGAGTTTGGCCGAAGAGCAGCACATGGCCAGCGATCGCCCCGGCATTCTCATGCGCCATCGGCTAGCGAGGCTGCTGAAGGAGCACGGTGAAGTTGAGCAGCGGCGGCAGCAGAACCAACCTGCCCCAACGGCCAAAATCCTTGAGAAAGCAAGCATAGGTTGATGGCGGGCAGTGGCCACCCTGCGGCTAATGGACTACAGTGGCGCATTAATCCACATTCATCCTGATGCCATGAATACTCCTGAGCAGTGCCAGAATATGGCCGACATTCGCGCCGAAATCGATCGCCTCGATCGCCAGGTAATTGCTCTGCTGGGTCAGCGCTTTGCCTACGTCAAAGCCGCGGCTAAATTCAAAACCAGCGAGACTGCGGTCAAAGCGCCAGAGCGATTCGAGTCCATGCTCCAGCAGCGCCGCCTTTGGGCCGAGGAGGAAGGGCTGAACGGTGATGCGATCGCAGCCCTCTACCGCGACCTGGTCAACCACTTTATCGCCGAAGAAATGAAGCACTGGCAACAATCCCAACCACAAAAACCTTAAACCTGTTCCCCCTAGCTCAAGCGATATCCAGGGCTCACCTACCCATCCACCCCCTTTCTCCCTACGGGAGACGCTAACGCGTTGGCGAAGCCTGTCCACAGGACAAACGACTCCGCTCAGGGGCCGCTACCCATCCACCCATCCACCTCCGGAGACCCCCATGCTCGTCACCCAACACCCCGTCCTGCGCCGTTTCTGGTACCCCGTCATGCCGATCGCCGATCTCGCCAACGGCCCTCAGTCCTTTACGCTGCTGGGCGAGCCCCTGGTGCTGTGGCTTACGGAAGATGGGAAGCCTGCTGCACTGCGCGATCGCTGCTGCCACCGTTCTGCCAAGCTCTCCATGGGCATTGTGCAAAACGGCTGCGTGCGCTGCCCCTACCACGGCTGGTCTTATAACGCCGATGGATCCTGTACGAACGTGCCCCAGATCGATGCGGGCGTAGCGATTCCCAAGACCTACCGGGTCGAGGCCTTCCAGTGTGCAGAACGCTACGGCTATGTATGGGTGTGTTTATCGGAGGATCCCTTACTACCGCTGCCAGAAATTCCAGAGGCCGAAGTGACTGAGAACCGGCTCATTCCTCAGTTCTATGAGCTCTGGCAGTGCAGCGGCCTGCGGGTGATGGAAAACTCCTTTGACAACGCCCACTTCAGCATCGTCCATGCCGAATCTTTTGGGGTGACCGAGCAACCCAAGCCCGCCAGGTCAGAGATTGTGCCGCTGGAGCTCGGGCTGAAGGTGTACGCCACCGTACCCGTAGTCAACCCGCTCACCCAGCAAAAGAATCTCAACATTCCCGATAGCCTGACCGTGCGCGAGGTGGAATCAACCTGGTATGTGCCCTTTAGCCGCACGCTGAAGATCACCTACCCCAACGGGCTAATGCACCTGATCTTTACGGCGGCGACTCCGGTGAGCGATCGCACCTCCCAGATCGTGCAGTTCTGCATTCGCAACGACAGCGAGGCCGACGCCAGCGCCGAGTCGATCATCGCCTTCGATCGCCAGGTAGTGAACGAAGACAAATTGGTGCTGGAATCGACCGACTACGACACTCCAGTGGACGTGTCCTGTGAACAGCACATGCCGTCAGATCAGCCGGGCATCATCATGCGGCGACAGCTAGCGGCACTGATTAAGACCCATGAGGTTCAGAAGGATGAACCTGTTTTAGTTACGATGTAAGGTTGGTGGTCGGTGTCCATTACTGCTCAATGAGTGGGTTTTGCAGTAAATCACGCAGTGGCTGAACCGAAGGTGTCAGATTATTGCAGGCAGTCTCCCAAACAATGTCACGCTCTACTCGAAAGTAAGCATGGGCCATGACGTTACGCATATCAATCATCTGCCGCCACGGCAATTCTGGTGCCTGTTGCTTAATATCTTGGGGAATGTTGGCGGCGGCTTCACCAATGACAATCAGCTGATAAATTACCGATTCAACCAGAATTGGATTATTTTCAAACGCATGAAAATCAAGGCCTTGGATGCGCTGCTGAATTGTTTCAATGGCGAGCAAGATATCCTGCACTCGCGATCGCCAATTCCTAGAAGACACGTACTACATCCTCTAACACAGAGGATCGCAAGTGTTCTTTCAATGCGTTGATAGTACCCAGGTCAATGGAGCACTGAAGCAGATCTTCCAAAAAGTATTGAATATCAAAAACCTGAAAAAATCCTACTGGTTTAGAAAATTCTACCAAAATGTCTACATCACTTTCGGAATTAGCCTCATTGCGAGCGACAGACCCAAACAAGCCCAGCGATTTCACCCCCATGGCTTCGAGGGTCATTCTATGAGCTCTGATCTGACTGATAACTTCGTCTTGTCTAATGCCTGAGGACATCGTGTATCGGCAACAGGTTCCTATTCCTACTGTACCAACGCTCTAGACTACTTTCCAGCTATCCACTCCCTCACCCCTCTAAATCCAAAATCTAAAATCCAAAATTCCCATGGAAACCCTCATCCGGTCCGTCCTCACCCTGCAAAACGGCACCCTTGAAGCGGGGGATGTGCTGCTGATGGGCGATCGCATTCATACCGTCGCCCCCGCCAATACTATCCCTACTGCACCTCACCAGCGGATCATTGACGGTACTGATAGGCTATTGCTGCCGGGGTTTGTCAATGGTCACACCCACTCCTCCCAAGTGTGGCAGCGAGGGCTGATTCCCCAACTGCCGCTGGAGCTGTGGCTGGC
The DNA here is from genome assembly GCA_003017855.1 of filamentous cyanobacterium CCT1. Classification (GTDB taxonomy): domain Bacteria; phylum Cyanobacteriota; class Cyanobacteriia; order Phormidesmidales; family Phormidesmidaceae; genus Nodosilinea. Next base: position 14,668 of record PYER01000114.1, on the reverse strand, counting down.
GAATGTGTTTGACTCGACCCCGCAGCAACTTGACCAGTTCTACTGGGGCGCGGTGAGCACGGCAGTGGATACGCTGCTCTCTGGCGGCACCTGTTTGATCGATCATGCCTACGTGATTCCAGGGCAGGAAATGGAGACGGTGGATGCGCTGGTGCGGGGTTACAAAGCGGTGGGCATTCGCGCGGTGATTGCGCCGCTGATTCAAGATTTGCCCTTTGCCTCGGGCTTTCCTAAGGGGTGTCTGCTGCCTCAGTCGGCCTCACCGCGATCGGCAGCGGAGCTGCTGGCCATGATGGAAGCTATCATTTCTGAATTCCACGACCCCGATAACGGCATTTACATTGGCGTAGGGCCAACCGGGTTCCATCGCTGTTCAGATGACTTGCTGGCGGGCTGTGGGGAGTTGAGCGATCGCCGCGACCTCTGCTACCATACCCACCTGCTCGAAACCCGCGCCCAGCAGCACCTAGCCCAGGAGCGCTACGGCATCAGCGCGGTGCAGCACCTGCACAACCTCGGCTGCCTCACTCCTCGCACCTCCCTGGCCCACGGGGTCTGGATTAGTGAGGATGATATTGCGCTACTGGCATCTGTCGGATCCACTCTGGTTCACAACCCGGTCAGCAACCTGCGTTTAGGCAGCGGGTTGGCCCCCATTCTCAAAGCTGTGCGAGCGGGGTTGAATGTCGCGATCGGCTGCGACGGAGCTGCCAGCAACGACGCCCAGAACATGCTGGAGGCGATCAAGCTGAGTACAATCCTGCACAATGTGACCGACAGCGACTACGAGCATTGGTTAACGCCGGAGCAGGCGGTGCAAATAGCGACCATTGGCGGCGCTAGGGCAGTGAACCTGGGCGATCGCACCGGCACCCTAGCCCCAGGTATGGACGCCGACCTTGTACTCTACAACCTTGACCATCCCTCTCTGCTGCCTCGCACCAACCCGCTGCAGCTGCTGGTACTGGGGAGACCAACTGATGTGGTAGACGCGGCCTGGGTGCAGGGGCGACAGCTAGTCGATCAGGGCCAGTTACTCACGGTAGACACTGCTACCCTGCACCACAACCTACGCCACCAACCCGTTTCCAGACAAGAATCTCAGGCCCAGCATCACCCGGTTGAAGCTCACTATCGAGCCGTGATGCTTCCATCGGTCAGCAGCCTCCAATAGGCAGACTATCGCTCCAACACACTGTCCTCAGGAATGTCCTCAGGAATTTCTTGGCAAAGTCCTCAGGAATGTCCTCAGGACGTGCTAGACTAAGACCAAGGCTGAAGGGCTCAGGGAGATACCGCCCCCACTGGTGGGTTTAGCTCCCGCTGGCAAACTCTTGACGCCAGAGCGGTTAACAGCCCGTCACCCTCCCAAAAAGAGAGGTGATGCCAGTGCTACCACCAACATCACCAAAGGAAAAAAAGAAAACAACTAACTTGCATTTAGACCAGCACTGCAACTGCTGGTCTTTTTATTTTAAGCGCTTTGTGACTCTCCACGCAATTTCGCCGTTTTTTCGATACCCGGAGCGGCTGAAAACAAAGCCGGCTTCAGTAAAGCGATCGCCAAAACCCTCTACTTCCCTGGGCGATAGATCTATTAGTGCGGCCAGTTCACTAGTGCTAAATAGCCAGCCACTATTAGCCGCCGACTCTAGCTTCTCAAAATACTGCAAGGGATCGGGTTGGCCAACCCCCATACGCCCCATCAGATCTGCCAGAGCGCCAAGGATACCACCAAAATCATTAGGGGTAATTGTCAGATCAGATCCACTGCCAGATTGCCCGCTGCCGTTGTCACCTGGCCTCTGCCGTAGCCCACGCGCTTCTATAAATTCAGCAGCACTGCCCCCCTGGTTGATAAACCTGTGCAGTTCGTCCATTAGCTGCAGCTGCCAGGCATTGATGTAGGCGCGCTGACCGATGCGTTCTGGCGTAATGCCCAACTGCTCCATGCGTTTATAGACAGCGCTACGGGCCAAGTCATAGCGGCTTTGCAGCTGACTAACCGGAAATCGGTCAATTTCCCCGGGGTTCATCGCCATCCTCTGGACAATCCTCAGGATATTGCTTCAGTATGGCCTAGAAGCCCGTCCTCTGGATAGTCCTCAGGATAATTTTGATAATCCGCAAAGCGAAAAGGATCCACAGTGACCTCTTAACCAGTAGGGCTAACCAGGGAAGCGTCGTACGAATGAACAGAATGGTTGGATTCAATCTCGTCAAAAGTTTGCAAGGAAAAATAACCGGATCGTGAAAAGAGTTACCGAGGGCCGCGCAATAGCAGACATAAGTATAAATCTATAGTTCTATAGGGTTGACGCGATGAGATTTTGCTCAATGAGTACAACCTTCTATCCATGGAACGTGCAGGCGCTGGTCGATTGGCTCAAGCTAGAACTTGCAGAGCGGGGCAGCTTGCAACACCTGGCGGCAGCGCTGCAAGTACCGCCCCATGTTCTCAACGGTTGGTTTAAGAGTGCAACGCCCACCATCACCCTGCAACAGATTCGACACATCGCCCAGTATCGGGGCTGGAGCGTGCAGCAAACGCTGAGCTGGCTCAAGCTTCAGTCAACACATATAGAAGATCTCATTGCCCAGGATGTGCTTAGCGATCGCGTCAGCTGGAGCGAGGCCAAGGCCCTCTGGTTTGGCCCTCCCGCCGCCTAGAAGCCGCACTGCTGCTTTTGCTGGGCGATCGCGCTCTGCAGCTGCGGTGTCATGCCCAAACTGGAGCCATCGTACAACCGCTGAAACTCGCGCTCAAAGTGGGCCGTCACTGTCGCGTTGCGAATCACCAGCAGATTCTCGTCGTTGGTAGTGTTGGCCGCCTGGCTCCAGTTTTGGGAACCAATCAGCACAGTAGCCTGGTCGAGCACCGCAAACTTGTGGTGCAGCTTGTCACCCGAAGGCAGCACTGGCACCCCTACAGTTGTGATGGGTTGAGCCCATGGCACGCTGCTGTCGCGTTTGCAGTTGTGGTCGGGCAGTGTCACACCCAGCATGTCGAGGCCTTCGCTATAGCTGCGGTAGGCAAAGCCTGGATCAATCAGAGTTTTAATTGACACTCCCCGGTTGGCAACCGGTACCAGTTGGTCGCTAAGCGCCTGCTCAGAGAACACAAACAGCGCCAGGTGAACGTTCTGAGTAGCCTGGCCCAGGGCCTTAGCAATCAGCCCGTTCACGCTCTGCGCCCAGGGCTTCGTTTTAGAGGTAGGCGAAAACTGTACCTCCAGCACCGAACCCGGCGTAGAAACCAGGGCCGCAGCGCGATGCGGCTTTTGCAGGCCAAACAGGCTGTCGGGCTGCCCCTCAGGCCCATCGCCCCACATCGCCGCAAATTCCTGCTGAAACCGCTGAGCCAGCGGTGAACTGTCAATCACCAAAATGCTGTTGGCATTACCCCGGCTATCGGGATCGGCAAAGTCTCCGTGGGTGCAAAAACTATAGCCCTCTAATTTAGTTCTATAAAGTAAACAACAACAACAAACGGTACTTTTCTGTACGCTGTTGAAATAATAAACCTAGCCATTCCACACAGTCAACGAAGTCTATAAGGTAAACACTCGGCAGAATATATGTTCTAGCGCTAACACTAGGATGGAAGCACTCCTAGGCCGTGACCTAACTGCTGCCGCACCCATTGATGTATTTTGAAAACCCTATTGAGCATTATCCAAAGCGGCCAGGGCCTTTGTCAGGCACCGGACTTGGGTGTTGGGGAAGAGATGCTCGAAGCTTTCTCATAACTGGGTGCGCTCATCGCTAATATGCTTGCCTTGGTTATTGAGCAGCGCCACATCACCGAAAATGCCACCCTCTCGTAGACAATGTCTAGCCTCCGGATGTTGGGGTTATCTGCAACGAAAGACCAATTCATGTTCTTTGCACTCAACGCCTTTGGCTCAGGAATTTGACTCCAACCCCTTATGGCTCGCGCAATAGCATCAAAGCAAACAGCAAATCTATGAAAGAAATAGGTCAGGCCCTTCTATCTGGGCTAGGAATACTTCACGTCTGTCCAAGCTTAGTATCTGCCTATACCGTTACAAGTTTTCAATTTACTGAGGTTGAGCAGCAACTTCTAAGCTCGCCTAAGAAGCCGACTTCCTTAGCGGGGTAGCTGCTTCACAAAACTCAATTTTGATGAGCAGGGTCAATGGCTTAAGCCATTGACCCTCTTTTTTTGTGTTGGCTTTTGCTTTATTTATTCCTCTGAAGTCCAGAAGGAAAGGGTGTTTTGGTTTGTGCTTACTATCCAATGTTTTATAGGCAGAAATAACCCTCTCAGCCGACAAGGAAGTCAATCTCTAAAAAAATTCTAAAATACGTTTTGAGAATTAAAAGCTGTGCTACCTTGGACTCAAACATGTTGATGGCTGAGGGGATTTAACTTGGAACCGTCAGAGCTGCCAGACTTCTAGGTTTATAGGCCAAATCCTTGCGATTTGTCTGCGTGCTCAAGGATAGGTCCTTTGTTCTAATTACAGCCCTCTATCTCCTATTCTTTAAACCAAGCAATGATAAAGCATCTTTTTGTTCATTTTTGAAAAACCAAGTTTTTCACTTATGGTTCACAAATCTGCCAATGAAAGTACAAAAAGTTATTCTTCCTGACAGTGGCGATGCTACATGGATGCTCTTAGATAACGGATTCCTGCCAGTACAACCTGTCAATGAGCTTTTGGCTTACAAACGAAACATTGAGCAGTCTCCGAACACGATTAGAGCATATGCTTACCATCTAATGCTTTTTTGGAGATATTTAGATCAATCAAAGCTTGAATGGACAAAAGTTGGATTGACCGAACTTGCAGACTTTGTTCATTGGCTGAGAAATCCGCAGGGATTTGTCATCTCCGTTCAAGAAGTGGAGGCTAAGCGAACAGAAGCCACGGTCAACGCAATTATCACCTCAGTTGGAATGCTATATGACTTCCACGAGAGGAACGGAGAGGTTAAGGGCATTCCTCTTTATACGATGTCAGTTGCACCTGGAAGGCGTTACAAAAGCTTTCTCCATCACATTAACAAGGGGAAGCCTACTAGAGCCAAGCGCATCCGCCTAAAGGAACCTCGCCGTTATCCTAAAACTCTTCCTTCAGAGGACGTGCAGCGTTTGGTAGATGCCTGCCATCGACTTAGAGACAAGTTCCTTGTCCAGTTGCTTTATGAAAGCGGTATGCGCATAGGTCAAGCCCTAGGTTTGAGGCTTGAAGACATTGAATCCCGTGGTGACAACTACATTCGTATTGTTGCAAGAGATGACAACCCTAATGGTGCTAGAGCTAAGACAAAAGACACCTACAAAATAGACGTATCTCAAGCCTTGATGGACCTCTACACCGACTACATGCTCCAAGAGTTCTTAGAGGTGCTGGGAGACTCTCCCAGCGAGTACGTCTTCGTAAATCTTTGGGATGGACAGATAGGAGCACCAATTACCTACAGCAACGTGATGGATTTATTTCTCCGAATCAAAAGGAAGACTGGTATCACCATCAATCCCCATATGCTGCGGCATACACACGCCACAGAGTTGATTCGTGCAGGTGATTGGGATGTAGCTCATGTTCAAAAACGCCTTGGACATGCGCACATACAAACGACTCTCAACACCTACATTCATCTGTCCGACCAGGACATGAAAGAGGCTTACCAAGAATTTATCGAGAAACGACATGGAAGCCATTCATTATCAGACTCCGAACCCGGAGCAGAAGAGAATCCAGGATGAACTCAAAGATTACTGGGGAAAAGATACATGGGCTTTTGGCCAATGTCCTCTTGTCCCCAAAGACCTGGAAATGAGAGGTAAACGCATTGCGCAGAATAAGACAATCACCTTCCATTGCCAGAACCCGGCAATTAGAGCCGAGCTGAAATACGCTTGCTGGCAGAAATTGGAGCAAGGAGAATGGACACCTGCATCCATCTGGATACAGGCAGAAGAAATTCACTCAATTGTTCAATGGCTAGACACAAAGGCTACCTCTGCCCAGTCCTTGCTTGACAAAGACCTCAGGCAGTGGGAACTGTCATTTAGGTCATACCTAGCAGAGACTGGCAAACTGCGGGACGCTAATTACAAAAAGTTTCGAGGGACTGGTGAGAAGACCTATTTCCACGAGAGCACTCAGGTCGGCAAGTTTCGGCAGCTCTACAAGAAGGTTGAGGCTTTCTACGCACAGCCAACTTCAGAGTATGACAAAGACGTTTGGGATGTCCGCAACCTTGGGGCGTCCGTTAACCCCTCAACCTCTGACTACAGCTTAAATTTTACCAAATTCAACGTTCCATGGCTGAAAAAAGCCGTCAAGCAGTTCATCAAGTACAGCCTATCCATTCACTCAACAGGCGAGTGTCAGAATCGTATTGGTACCCTGCGGCGATTCTCTCAGTTCCTAGCCGAAGTACGTCCCAGCATCAAGCCCGAGGAGATCGACAGACCGTTGTTGCTGGAATACTTCTCGAAGCTTTTTGAGTCTGGGCTGGCTGCCAACACCAGAGTCCGTCACATCTCTCAAATTCGGACATTTCTTGAGCTTTGTGCCAGTGAGGGATGGGCCAACGTCCCCAATAAAAGGCTGATCTACCGAGAGGACTTCCCTAAAGGCACCAAAGCTCTACCCAGATACATCCCCGAGGAGGTGATGGAGCAGCTAAACGAGCATCTAGACGAGATGAAAACGCTTCATGCTCGAATGGTGCTGGTTCTCCAAGAATGTGGAATGCGAGTCGGAGAACTGTGCAGGTTATCCTTCAACTGCTTGCTCCAAGATGCTCACGGAGACTGGTTTTTACGCTACTACCAGTTCAAGTTGAAAAAGGAGCACAGCATCCCGATTACCCGTGAAGTGGCAGCAATCATTCAACAGCAGCAAAGAGAGGTCACTGAGGTATGGGGCGCAGACTTTCCCTACTTGTTTCCCACCCCAAAACCTAAAGGTCGAGGAGGGCCGATAAAGCAAACCCCATTTACTCGCGCTCTTAATAGGCTTGCGCGAAGTAAGGGTATTAAGGATAGAGCGGGCCAAGACTGGCATTTCCAGTCCCACCAGTTCCGCCATACGGTAGGCACGCGCATGGTCAACAACAACGTGCCTCACCACATCATTCAGCGGTTCCTGGGCCACGAGTCACCGGAAATGACTGCTCGATATGCCTCGATCCATGATGAAACCCTTAAAAAGGAGTTTGAAAAATTCATGGGCTCAAAAGTAGTCAACGTTAAGGGGAAAGCAGTCAAAGTGGATCCGCAGCAGCCTGGAAACGCTGACTTGCAGTGGTTCAAGAAGCATGTTCTCGCCCAAGCGCTACCAAATGGAACATGTGCGCTACCAATACTCATGGGGCCATGCCCACATGCCAATGCCTGTCTAACATGCACTCATTTTCGGACGGATGCTCGTTTCCTCCCAGCGCATGAGAAAGAACTAGAGCAAACTGAAGAACTTCTCCAAGTCGCTCAAGCCAACGGATGGACCCGGCAGATAGAAACGAATGAAAGAGTTCGAGACAGCCTGGTAAGAATAGTTACTTCGCTCAAGGAGGAGAGCTATGAAGATTGAGCGTAATGTCAAAGGATTACGGGAGAGCGCCAAACGCAAGCGTGATCAAGCTCTTGAGAAGGTAGAGGCAGGCATTAAGAAGCTCGTTAAGGAACAGCGACCTATCAACTTCAACACAGTTGCTGAAGCTTCTGCTGTTAGCAAGGCTTGGCTGTACAAGCAGCCGGAGGTTCGTCAGAGAATTGAGTACTTAAGGTCTCAGCCTGGTTCTCGCCAAAAGCCGCCTCCAAAGCATAGAGCGTCAGACGAATCCCTCAAAGCCATAATCCAAACCCTAAAGTCCCGCGTTAAGAGGCTTGAGGAGAAGAACCGAGACCTCACACAGCAGAATCAGGTTGCTTATGGGCAGGTGCTTCGGGTCAGAGAGCTGGAGCGTCAATTAGCTCGCCTTGAGGAAGAGAATCAAAGACTGTGTGAGCGACCTGACCTGGGGATATCTAAACTCACTGCAAAAGGTAGTCTTCCGATCCTAAAAATATTGGGGGTTGAGATGAACTCAACCCTAGCGCGACTTATCGATGAGACGCCTGAGGGCATAGTATCTACAGCTATCAAGACCCTTCAAGAGGCAATCCCAACAGGCAAGGTGCTCAACCCAGGTGGGTTCCTCAACAAAGCGATAACAGATGCCTGGAAACCTAACGGTAAATACCTAAAGTCCTCACAGATGGATGACTTCAACGCTTGGTGGAAGTGGGCGCACGGTCAAGGGTTGGTCAAGGCTGCAACCCAGATAGACGGGGCTCAGCACGTACTGACAGCTCATGAAGAGTGGATCCCATTTGACGAGGCGGTCAAAAAGCATCCGCATAGCATCAATGCCTAGCGCTTGCGACCGACACTTGTGCTTACTCCTATACGCTTACGGCGACTTCAAGCGTTTCTTTCGCGACCATCCACAGACCTGTAAAGGTTTCCGGCAAGGAATCCAATTCTAGGAGTAGCGTAGGTAAAATCTTTGAATTGGCACAAAACGCTAATTGTGTGATCATACAATGATATGCCTAGCAGGGGTTTAGACCTGGATCCCAAGTGGCTCCTTGAGGCGCTGCGAAAGCCCTCTTGCGGGTAGGCGTAGTATCAATGGTCTAAAATCTCCCCAATTCCTTTTGGGCTGTGGTAAGGTTTAAAGCGTCGAGGGGCACCACCCGCAAAAGTAATGCCCCCAGACAATCTTAGTTTTAGTCCAAAAACCTCCTCCTGAAGGGGAGGGATCTTTATGTCTTTTATCGTATCTGATTCTTCCTCGTTTGTCGAGGAACCTGTCAACGAACCCAGAGATAGGCTTTTTCGCCCCCCAAAGCCCATGCTGACGTCCGAACAACTCTTACAGCTTAGGGAATTGAGCGATCTTCACTTACTCCTTTTGTATGCTGTTGCCCAAGGCTTACGAGAAGCCAAACTACTAAGCCAGTTGATCCAAAAGCACCGCTCTACTGCCCTTAAGTATCTAGACCAGATGGTTGACTTAGGGTTTATTAAGGTCTCTGTCAAGCCGGGTACTGAGAAGAAGGTCAAACCAACTAAGTTCTATTCAGTATCGTCAGAAGTCCCACTTGGAACGGTAAGGCAAATCGCTAGTATCAGAGGCTTTGACCTAGACGACCTTTACCAGCAGAGATTGCTGACGGACAAAGAAGAAACCGCCAAAGCGAAAGTCGCTGTAAACCCAACTTATAAATATTCCAGTCCAGCAGACAAACCCACTGAGCGTAAAGTTTCTGAAGCAGAAATCATGACAAACTCTTCTTTCGAGTTACTAGTTCAACAGTCGATAGAGAGACTTTTTTCCGAGATTGAAGGCATTAAAGAACGGCTCTCTGCCTTGGAATCAGATAGCAAAGAGCGCACCCACGTAGTTAGTAAGCTCGAAAGCCTGCTAAATCCGTCAAACAAGAATACTGAGGAAAGGGAACAGGAGTGAAAGACAACGGCAGGGGAATTGATTCTCCCTGCCGTCTCCTCATGGGCGATGCACGGTGCCAGCCGGGACTCCTAATCCTCCAGTGCTGAGGGGATCATGCCCCCTATCGTCCACAAGCCTTATAATAAGCTGGTTTTTTCATGGCAGATAATATTTGGCGAATCGTGCACGTTACGGAAACTGAGTTTGCATTGGCGAGAAGGGACAGGAGAGTACCTGGAATTGTTGTGAGAGGGGGGAACACCAAGATACCCGTAGTTGTGATTCCAGGCTACGATATGACTTATCGAGGGAAAAAAGAAGCAAATACTAAATACAAAGGATTTGGAGGCTGCAAACTCAGATATGCAAAGACTGTAGTCGATAGAGATAGGAATCAGTTCATAGTAGCCTTAGAGCAGGTTCAGGTACCTGTCGTTTTTGTTTGCTAAAAACTGATTCACAGCTAGCTACAAGTCTCGGTTTTCAAAGATTCCATATTTGCCCAAATATACTCTTCTAGCTGATCTATCGGAACCTTTACCTTTTCGCCATCAATCCTTTCCAGGGTGACATAAATTTGCTTGTCAACTCTCAGTGCCTCTGGAGGAATCTTGAATTCTTTACTACTAGAAACAAAATGAGAGTAATATCTCTTTATTTCTTCCTCAAGAATAGTTTCTTGGCTTTGTTCATCGTCGCCTAGGTCAGCGCGAGCAATTCTCCAGGGGTTTTCAGCATGGCTAAGTTTCCACAGTTCACTTGCCGAGAGCCGTCCATAGGCATCCCAGACAGCATCTAAAATGCCCATTTCCTGCTGGTCAATAGTATTGAAGTCTGAACCTGTCTCTGGAGCAGGAATAGGCTCTTTGCCGTAATGCTTAAAGCTTGAAACTAGCGCAACAGGTACCGGGCCATGTCTCCATGCTTGAATTTCGCCACGAAACAAGGGGTAGCCAGTCAGCACCAAGCTCCAAACTTGAGCATAATATACAAGCTTATAAAGCCTTAGCTGAGTTATTAAGTCTCCTTCTTCTCTATTAACCTTACTTAAAAAGTAGTCAGCAACCTTGGAAACGTCAGCCATCTACACCTCCAGGCTAGTACGCGTGCTCTGTATTGATCTTTTCCTTGTATTGTGCCATGATTTAGGGTCTTTTGCCGCAAACTAAGGCAGCTTATTATATAGTGTTGCACTATAGATGACCCAGAATGCGTTACCTTGAAACATTTCTTAGTATCTTTCTGTAAACTTTCTTGATTTATGCGCTTAACCCCTTGCGCTATCAAGTTGCTCATCCTTGGCCAGGTCATATTTGACCTGCTAGTCCTTGTCTACATTTGGGTGAGCATTGGTTAGCGAAGCAAAGCCACGAATGTGCTTGTAGACATGATGAAGCAGGGTCTTTAAGTATTGAAGTGAGATGCTGTTCGTTCCACAAAGGCAGAACAAGGTGCAAGCTCACGAATTCACCTCGATGGGGTACGCTCTTAACCTGCCCCTTACTGAACGTAGGACTTGAGTACCTCAAAATTAGCCTGCGCTGGCTCGAAGTAGCCGTTAATACTGGCCACCGTGCTCAATCACATTGCGTTGTTCACTGTTGACCCAAAACACTATTTTGGCGTCAAAAGGCTGAAGCCCAATATTCTGAACGCGTTTGGTTCTCTAGAAACCAATCCTTGCGATGCAAACTGTCACTACTGAAAGCTGTCTAAAAATACATCAGGCAGCGATAAGAGTACTTGCCATGTTATCTTTATGCTATATAATAGTCTGCAAAACACTTGCTAATAAGCATTTGGAAAGTACCAATTTTAAGCGCCTTAATCTTCACTCTTATTCTTAGAATTAGTGAATAAGTTTTCCGCTATCCAAGGCAGTAAGGAGGCTGCCATAGCACTGGAAAATGAAATGAGTGCTATCACTAGATCCCGCGGAAGAAATTGCATAAAGAAATTCGAACTTAGCTCTCGTATAGGAAAATTCGGATCAAATCCAACCTGCAACTTTTTTGTTCTGCCACTTGCTCTCACATCTAATCCTTTATTATTTTGAATTTTTATTTGTCGGAGCCTCTCAACCCCTGGTTCTTCAGCAATTAAAAACTGATCCGCTTCAATCTTTAGCTCCTGATCAGCCATCCTTGCTACACCTTCTTGGATAGTAGAAAGTACTAACTCTTCATCTATAGAAAGGCCTATTCTACGTTCTTGGCTAAATTTGACATCTTCAACCTGAAAATCTCCCCAAAACCAGTCTCGACTATCAATTTCACTATCACTGAAGTTCGGCAGTTTCATAGATACAGTGCTTGAAACAGGCAGGGTAAGCTCTAAATCTTTTATGTCAGGTAAATACAAAATGGTGAGAGGAGCACTACCCTCAGGGTCTTCCATACCCATTTGCGGTAAACGATACCCTTCTAAGACAAGCTGTAGAGGATGGTTACCCATGAAAATTCTGATTTTATTCAGTAGTGCTCCTGAATTCTGTAGGTTTTGAACTAACTGAAAAGATAACGTTTGACTAGAGGGAGCATATCTTAATTCATTCACTATTGTTTCATCTTGAAGATAGACCTCCGTTAGCTCCATATCAACAGGGATGCTGACCTCACTAGGATTAGGGCGGAAAATTATTTTACTATACTCATAAGGTAGCTCAATATCCAACTGATAAGTGTTATCGATTTGGATACCTGAAAATTGCCCATTCAAAGTTAATTCATTCTTTTGAACACCAGTAATAGTAATTTCTTTTATTCCGCGAATTCGGTTAATAAATAGTGAGTCTGGCTCTTTGTTTACAAAGCTTAGCTGATTCACTAACAGCCGAGATTCAAAGTTATATTGCACTGGTACCAACGCTATCAATAATATTCCCGAGAAAAATGTTAAAGAAAATATCGGGAATAAGAGTTTTTTTTGTCTATCAAGAAATTGGAAAAAGTTTTCGTAAGGTAGTCTTACTAATCTAGTCTTTAAATTAGTCCGCCATTTTTTTTTCAATTCAAAAACAAGGCGTATGAGTCTCCGGCTTGCCAAAACAAGATGCTTCAAAAGGCGTTTTATGTACTTCCTTAGCCAAGACTTTTGATATTTAATTTGAAGTTGTCTGAGTGGTCGTGATGGAGGCATTTTTATTCACCTCAACCAATTAGGGTTATGTTTAAAGAAGACGGATCGATCAGTAATAATCTCAAGAGAGCCACTAGTTCTTTCGATCTCAGCGTCATAATTAAATTCATAGAGTCCTTCCGTTAAAGAGGGCGGAGGCGTCCATAGAAAAGGTTTCTCACCACGTCTAGGGGTTTGCGGCAACCAGTTCACAAGTACTTGGTCGTCCTTAATGATTTCTACTCGAGTAAATCGGACATTAGCATCGCTAGAAAAAACAAATCTGTACTGATTAGATGGTTGTTGAATAATTACAGGCAAATATAGGCGTTGAGACCCAGTAACAGCAGTTGCCCTTAAAGAATTCAAATCAATATTAAGACGCCTAAGCACGTCTGTAGGTAGATTAAAAACATAATAGCTACCTCTATCACTTAAGATCATTCGATCAAGATGATACCGCTCTTCAAAAGCGCGAACTACAACTCTAGGGGGAGTAGTCGATAATTTAGGAATTCGAATTTGAAGAGTGTTACCTATAGAACCACCAGTACTAGAGGTAAAAGAAACAAGCTCAAGTGAAGTTGTGACAGGTCTTCGTGACTTTACGCCCTCACACCTATTATTATTTCTACGGATGTAGCTATTTGAACTTAAAGAACCTTGGGGGCAAGCTAAAGCAGGAGGAATATATAAACTCCAGGCCAAAAGAAGGGCAAGCAAAAAACGAGGAATCATTTTAGGTACGGCAATAATAAAATTAGTTTTGTTGAAATTTTTGGGATCGCAAATTTAAGAGCTAAATCTTTGAGGCATGGCTCTTCAAGATCTATGCCTGCGCGATGCTTGATGTGAGCATCGCCTATTATCGTGTATTTTAAAGATCTTCCCACTTAAAATTATTGGGGTTCACTTAAATACTAGCGTTCTCTATTTACTTAAGGATTTTCAACGCAATTATACTCAGGCAAACATATAGTAAACGGTAAAGTCTGAGGGTTTTCTTTATCATCATTCCAAGCTATTCGAAGGTTTTCTGTACCATCATTCCAAGCTGCTATGTATTGCATCACATGCTCATAGATAGCAGCGTCAATCCGCAGAGCAAATCCAAAACCTGAAGTTGTACCCTGCCCTCTATCTTCTGAAACTTGTTGGATAATAGCTACTACCTCATTCTGCCCGTTCAAGACAGGGCTACCAGAACTACCCGGTCCTAAAGAAGCTCCAGATATTTGAAATTCTTGAGCAGTCCGACTGCTAATATAACCATTCTGAAGAGTCCATTCAAAGCCATGAGTGGGATGTCCAATGATAGTTACTTCTGTTCCTCTACTCCCTGATGTTCCAGGTTCAGCTAGTTCCAAATAACTCACATCAGCAGGTACACCTCTTACAGTTAAAAAGGCTAAATCTGCAGCAATTGGGAAAGGTGAATCAACAACGTTAGCTTCTAAACTTAGTCTACTTTGGCCTTGTGGTGGCTCACTAAAAAGAGTCACAGTAGCATTATTGTTTGAGTGTTCAGCTCGCTCATCAACAACACCATGTCGAGTAGTAATGATAAGTGCCTCATTACCTTTGACTGCAATTACGAATCCGGTGCTCGCATCTTCTTTGCCAGGAGTTGCAAAGGTTATATAAACAACACTGCGCAATTCTTGTTGGTAAACCTCGTCTTTAGGTTGCCATGCATAGTCAATCGATGGCACATTGATACGCACCCTGGGAAATGGAGGCGTAAGTGTTGGTGTAGGCGAAGGAGTACTAGGTCTAGCTGGCGACGGAGCTGCTGAAGTTGGCCAATTTAAGGGCTGAGTAAGAACCAATACACCCGTTCGGACCCTAGTCACTTCCCCTGCTGAAGTTGACGAATTTGAGGACTGCGTAGCCCTGGGCCTAGCTAGCGACGGAACTGCTGAAGTTGACGAACTTGAGGCTTGAGTGGCACTGGGTCTAGCTGGCGACGGAACTGCTGAAGCTGAGGTTTGAGTGGCACTAGGTCTAGCTGGCGACGGAGCTGCTGAAGTTGGCCAATTTAAGGGCTGAGTAAGAACCAATACACCCGTTCGGA
>PYER01000447.1 GCA_003017855.1 filamentous cyanobacterium CCT1 | reverse complement strand
CCCTTTTCATCCTTTGGAGTGGCGCGTCAGCGGCATGGGACGTTGCCCTGAAAATAACCGAGGGCTGAGCGGAGTCGAAGCCCGTTCCCTGAGCGAAGTCGAAGGGAACGGCTATGGCTGCTTTGATTGTTGAGGGTGCCGCTCTAGCGGCATGAACAATTGGTGATTGGTATCAATCTGGTGTTGCCAGTCAACCCGCTATGCCGGTGCAGTCTAAAACTACGCCAATACCCACAGCCCTAGATGTGGCCTGAACAATGTTTGAAAGCCCTTAACGAGACTTGAACTCGTGACCTCTCCCTTACCAAGGGAGTGCTCTACCGCTGAGCTATAAGGGCAAATTGTCGTGGATGGGCCGGGCTGGATTCGAACCAGCGTAGGCGTAGCCAGCGGATTTACAGTCCGCCCCCATTAACCACTCGGGCACCGACCCGCCCTATCCACGATTTATAATCCTAGCACGTCAGGGGAATTAGTTTCGGGCAATCTAAAAAGTTTTGCGCTTCAGGGGCAGGTTAGCTTATCGAGCGTAGATAAACCAGGCCAGGCCCCAACCTATTAGAAGTCCCAGCCCGCCGAAGCGCACGGCCTGCCAGAAGGGTTCCTGCAGATGCTGCCAGCTTATGACTCGGCTGGCTAACTCCAGCTCAAAGTTGTCGGCGGTTTCCTGCAGGCGGGCTATTTCCTCTGCCGATCGCTGGGCATCGGCAGAGGGCGCGTCCTGTAGCTGCTGTAGCTGCACCAGGTTAGCAACCCCGGCCTTAAGCTGTTGCAGGCGCGCCTCAAGCCCCTCTAGCTGCTGCATCAGCTCGGTTAGTCGAGGAGCTTCAGGGGTATCGCCAAGGGCGCCTCGCTGGCTGTGGAATCGCTTGCGTCGGTGGCCTGGGTTCATTAGTGCACAATAAATATACGAAGAGTTCTGCCCGAGTCATACCCAGGCAGGGTATATCTTCTAGTTAACCCCAACTGGTCTCGATAACTATGGCTTTTTCGTTTGATCAATCGATGTCGCCTCAGGCTCAGGCGGCTAGGCCTGCCAATGAGCTGAGCGACCTGGAACTGGCGCAGCTATTGGCAGAGCGACTGGCGATTAAACCGGTTGACTGGCATCGGCTAAACCGCGATCGCCGGGTGCGAGCCAGCGAACAACTGGCGGCAGCCCTGGTGTTTTTGCTCAAACAGAATTCTGAAGAAGCCCTGGTTCGAGTGGAACAGGCCATAGGCTGGCTCAACCACAGCCTGCAAGCACCGCCTTGCCCCACCCACGGAGAACGCAAGACGCGCTTACCCAGTGATTAAGCGGGCCGCAACCCGCTAGTGAATGAGCGGCAGTCGGCGGGGCTGTCGCACGGCTTTACTCAAGTGCAGCTCGCGCCCGTCGTTGTACCAGTTCACCTGATCAAAAACTTGATAGAGAATGTAGAGCCCACGCCCACATTCTCCAGGGTGGGAGGTGCAGTTGTTGTCTTTGGCTTCGTCACAACCGCAGGGGTAGCTAAATCCACTGCCCTGATCCGCAATTATCCACCACAGGTGAGAGGCCGAAGCGGTGTACCGCACAGAGATACATTTGGCCGGGTCAAGGCGGTTACCGTGCTTAGCGGCATTGACCAGCGCTTCTTGCAGACCGAGGCGCACCTCAGCGTGCCAGGGCGGGGGAACATCTTTTAGCAAAAGCTCCAGTACAGGCTGTAAGTACAGCGTTGATACAAAGCTCAGGGTGTCCCATTTTTGCTGCTGTGCAGGTGGAGAAATTGCAATCACTCAGGCCATCTCCAATGTCTTGAGTTGAATAGTTGTAAGAAAGCCTGACCACAGGGACAGACATTAATCAATCAAAATCAATCTTTAACGACCAATAAACTATTTTTATTTTTTATGTGTTGCTTAAAGCCAGACTTTATGCGTCGTCCTCAGCAACTTTTGTCTAACAACCGTAGGGCTCAGGGAATGGTTTAAGACAAAACTCAAACTCGTGCAGCTACTACGGTCGTAGTAATAAGACCACTATTTCACTATAGCAAACTTTGCCGGAGCCTCGTCAACGGCCGTTGATCTGAGGCGAAACCGTCCCTATCAATCCTCTTCGTATCCAGCTACAACTCTATTTGTGCTACCAAGACCCCAAACGAGAAATCGTAAAGCGATCGCGACTGAGCCCAATCCTTGCTGCTTTGAAACGTAATATGAGGAAAGGATTGCGAAATATTAAGCAGTTTAAAAGTAGGCTACTTGAAGAACGCAATGGTCTGCGCTAGCCCTAGGCGCTGCCTAAATGCTGTTGGGCCGCACCCGCAACAATCTCAGACTCATCCTGGGTGAGCTGCTGTAGCGCGGCCTGGGCATCTGGTTCTGAAAACTGCGCCAGGGCCTGCACCAGTCGGTGGCGCACCTGCCAGTCGGGATGGCTGGTGTGGTTGAGCAGCAGGGGCAGGGCCCGGCGATCGCCCAATTCACCCAGGGCCCCAATGGCGGCGGTAGCAATGAGTTCATTCTCTGAGCCCAGCGCTTCTTGCAAAAGTTCAAAGGCGCTGGGTTCGCCCAGTTCACCCAGGGCTGCCACAATGCTAAATTTCACCAGCCATTCTTCAGTGCTGTGATAGAGAGCGGCCAGGTCGGGATAGGCGCTTTTGAGCTTTAGCCCGCCAATGGTGTCGGCGGCAGCGGCCTGCACGTCGGGCTCTGGGTCACTGGTGAGCGATCGCAGCAACAGCGGTTCTACCGTGGCTACATCTTGCTGGCCCAGGCTGGAAATCTGGCTGATGGCGGCGTAGCGCACCCGGGCGTTGCCATCGTTAGCGGCGAGCTGCACCAGTTCAAAAGCCTCTTCCGGCGCTAGTTCGCGCAGTTGATTAACGGCCCGCAGCCGATCCCCGTAGTCATCGGAGTGGAGCAGTTCTCGAACCGAGTCTGGGGTAATAGCCATCTGTAGGGGTGAACACAATTCTGCTCTATCTACTATCGACCATTTTGGGGATCAGCGATAGGGGGGTATGGGTGGACGAGTAGAT
>PYER01000113.1 GCA_003017855.1 filamentous cyanobacterium CCT1 | reverse complement strand
GTAGCGGCTTTAGGCAGATTGGTGCTGACGTTGCCGCCGTTGCCGTGTAGGTAGAGCAGAGTTAACCCCTGAGGTTGACCACTGGGTAGCCACCAGCCGTGGATTCGGCCTTCCCCGACCGGAATCCACACATCTTCATAGGCCAACCCCAAGTCCGCTGGGGTCAGGGTTAGTTCTGCCTGCGGGAAAAAGATCAGCCGACGCTGATAGACCCAGAGCAGAGCGCAGAGCGCCAGGTAGGCAGTGGCCCCCAGCCCTAGAATTTGCAGAACCCGCTGGGCTACCCCCGCCATCAGGCCAGTTTGGGATGCTGCTGGTGCCAGTCGGTCGCCTGCTCATAGGCATAGCCCACCTCAAACAGCAGGTCTTCGCGCAGAGCATTGCCAATAATTTGCAGGCCAATGGGCAGCCCCTGGTCGTCAAACCCACAGGGCAAACTTAGCCCCGGTAGCCCAGCCAGGTTAACCGGAATCGTCATCAAGTCACCTAGGTACATACTGAGCGGATCGTCTACCTTCTCTCCAGCTTTAAAGGCGGTGGTAGGGGTGGTGGGGCAGACCAGCACGTCCACTTGGCCAAAGGCGGCTTCAAAGTCTTGCTTGATCAAGGTGCGTACTTTTTGGGCCTTGAGGTAATAGGCGTCGTAGTAGCCCGCCGACAGGGCGTAGGTGCCGATCATAATCCGCCGCTTTACCTCGGCCCCAAAGCCCTCAGCGCGAGTTTTGGTATACATCGACATGAGGCTGTCGTTGTTGTTGCGGGCGCCGTACTTGACCCCGTCATAGCGGGCCAAATTAGACGAAGCCTCTGAGGGCGCAATGATGTAGTAAGTGGGCAGGCCGTAGGAAAACCTGGGGCAGGAGATCTCTTGAACTTCGGCGCCGAGATCTTTGAGTTGCTGAATCGCTTTTTCGACCGCCGCTCGCACAGCGGGGTCAATGCCCTCAGCGGCAAAGGTTTCGGTAATGACGCCCACCCGGCGGCCTTTAAGGTCGGTTTTCAGGCACTGGGTGTAGTCGGGAATGGTTACATCCAGGCTGGTGGAGTCTCTGGGATCGTAGCCTGCAATACCCTGAAGCAGCAGGGCCGCATCCTCAACGGTGAGGGTTAAGGGGCCGATTTGGTCGAGGGAAGAGGCAAAGGCGACCAGGCCAAACCGGGACACCAGACCGTAGGTGGGCTTGAGCCCGACGACACCACAAAACGCAGCTGGCTGACGAATTGAACCACCTGTGTCCGATCCCAAAGCCACCGCGCATTCTCTAGCAGCGACGGCAGCCGCAGACCCACCCGAGGACCCACCCGGTACACGGCTGACGTCCCAGGGGTTGCCGGTGAGCTGGTAGGCCGAGTTTTCGGTCGAGCTGCCCATAGCAAACTCGTCGAGATTGGTCTTCCCCAGGGCGATCGCCCCGGCATCCCGCAGCCGTGCGGTGACCGTCGATTCGTAGGGCGGCACAAAATTTTCCAGAATCTTGGACGCACAGGTGGTGCGCACCCCCTGGGTACAGAGGTTATCTTTGAGCGCAATGGGAATGCCCGCCAGCATACCGATCTCTTCGCCAGCGGCAATGCGGGCATCCACCTGGGCCGCCTGGGCCAGAGCGCGATCGCCCGTGACCGTCAGGTAGCTGTGAATTTGGGGTTCCAGGGCTGCAATCTGGTCGAGGTAGCTCTGAGTAATCTCCACCGCAGAGCGTTCTTTACTGACCAACTGTTGATGCAGGGCGCGGATGACAGACATGGGACTCCTTAACAACTGATCCGGTGGCAATAACGGCACCAAGGTACCAGTATAGGTAAGGATGGAGCCAGGAGTGCTGTTTGAGTCAGCAGGTGCAGATGTCACCTTGCCGGTGTCCTATTAGTTGGTTCTAGTAGTTGAGCAGGAGGGACGCAAGATCCACGATGCCAAGGAGGATCACGAACGTACTATTCTCAAACACATCCTCCACCCGATAGAATAGTCGGCATAAACTAAATAGTACGGCGTCGGTTTGCTACCTGTAGCTTGCATCTCTCCAGGGTGAGGCAGGCGGTGAAGTCCGGCCCCTTTTATGTCACACACTCGGTTATTTCAGCTTTTGCAGCAGGCTGTTGCAAAGGCATCTCTGTTCGAAGGCGATCCTGAAGATTCTAAGCTGTCTGACCCAGTAGAGGGGGGAAAGCTGTCGCGGCGTAGTCTGCTGCGCTGTTCGGCCCTAGCGGCAGGGGCCTTAGCCCTAGGAGACTTGACTTCCAGAGGCCAAACTGCCCTGACTCCACAGCCACGGATTGCCGTAGTTGGAGGGGGGATCGCCGGGTTGAATGCGGCCTATACGCTGCAAAAACTGGGCCTATCTGCAACAGTCTACGAGGCCAAGCCCTATGTAGGTGGGCGCATTCAGTCGCGTGAAGGGCTGATTGTGCCGGGGTTGATCAACGATTTGGGGGCGGCATTCATCAATTCCGACCACCATGATCTGCTGGCGCTGGTGGAAGAACTGGGGCTGGAGCTGTTCGATCGCCGCTCTCTGACCAAAACCCTGCCCTTTCCGGAAGTAGCTTTCTATTTTGAGGGTCGCACCCTGGAAGAATGGGAGTTGGTAGAGGCGCTAACGCCCCTGGCGGCGCAAATTGGGCGAGACGGTGCATTACTAATTGAAGATTTTGACCGCTACGCACCTCAGTTTGACGCGCTGTCGGTAGCCGACTATCTGGATTTGCACCAGGACAAGATTGGGCAGCGGTACGTGCGATCGCTGCTCGAAGCCACCATTCGCAGCGAGTACGGTGTTGAAGCCCACGAATCGTCGGCGCTACAGCTAATCTACAACTTGCCTCAGGTGCGCAACCGCCGGGCTGAACCACTGACCGCCGACGAGCTGTTTTTGGTCAAAGGTGGCACCGGGCGCATTCCCCAAACCCTGGCCGGGCGGTTGCAGAACCCGGTTAAGACCGGCTGGCGGTTGCAAGCCATTCAGAGTCGGGCCGAGGGATTCTGCTTGAGCTTCAACCAGGGGGCGATCGCAGCCGACTACGTGATCCTGGCCCTGCCGTTTCCGGCCCTGCGGCGGGTTGATTTGCGAGTCGAGCTACCCAAGACTCTGCGGGAGTTTATTCAGGAATGTGGCCCCGGCCGCAACGAAAAGCTCTTTGCCGGGTTTACTCATCGCCCCTGGCTACAACCCAGGGGGTTCACGGGCGGAGCCTGGAGCGACCTGGGCTACAGCGGCCTGTGGGATGACACCCAGCGCCAGCCCGAGCACCATCAGGGCGTGCTGACCTTCTTTTTGGGCGGTGATGAACTGCGCTGTGCTGAGGGAGACGTAGCCGATCGCGGGCGAGAGATGATTGGGCGGACGGTTCCTCATCTGAGGGAATTGCAGGGGGCGATGGGCGATCGCTACGCCCGCACCGCCTGGGCCAAAGACCCCGACTTTGGCGGCGGATACAGCACCTTTGGGCCGGGGCAGTACCTCAAGTTCAAAGACTTTCTTTACGTCGAGTCTGACGATCCTCTTCAGCAGCAGACCGTAGTGGTGGGCAATCTGGCCTTTGCTGGTGAGCAGTTTAGCGATGAGTACTACGGCTATATGAATGGGGCGGCTCAAACCGCGCGGCTGGCGGCGGGGGCGATTGTCCGCCAAGTGCAGCAGCATTTAGCACTGGCGTAGAAAGGGCTCCTGATACCAGCTCCAAATTACATAACCCCGATGCTCACAAGTCCAAACCGTAGGGGCGCATGGCATGTGCCCAGAGGTATCGGGGGTAACCAAGTAGGACTTGGTAGAAGGCGTCAGGTTTGATATTGATAAGAATTCATCCTGCGCAAAGCCCCCCGAGACAAAATGTTTCGAGGGGCTTTGCATAGGCTATGAAATTGGACCTTACGGCACTACTAGTCGCGGTTGATAGCGATCAGCAGGCGCAGAATGAACACAAACAGGTTGATGTAGGTGAGGTACATCGACAGTGCTGCCGACAGGTACTGCTCGTCTTTGTAGGTGCGGGGCAGAATGAAAAAGTCCACCACCGAAGCGCCACAAAACACTAGTACGCCAAGGCCAGAAATGGCAATGTCAAGAAACTGGGGAATGGGGCCGCCAAACAGGCTAAAGATGAACTGACCGACTACCGCTAGCAGCACGGCAACCACGCCGATACCAATAGTTTTGGTCAGGGCAAAACCATCTTCTTCAGACAGGTTAGAACCAATCTGACGGGCGGCGATGAAGACCACGCCGCAGGCCAGAGCCGCAAACCCAATGCCGGTAACGCCGACCCCGGAGGTGCCAATGGCCACCGCCAGTAAACCGCTGAGGGTGTAGCCGGTGAGTAGGCTGTAGGTAGCCAACAGAGGCAGAGCAGTGCTGTTGTTGCCCTTAGAGGCCACATTCATCGCCACAAAAAATAGGGCAATCTGGGCAATGAAGGCTACCCAGAAGGTGGGCATAAAGATGGCCGGGTTGCTGGCCATCACGCTTAGGCCACCAAAGGAGCCCAGGGCGGTCAAGATCAGGCCACCACCCACGTAGGGCAGAGCATTCTTAATCACGTTAGGGCCGACTAGGGATTGCCCTTTTGCCTTGCTAATCGCTTCACGAAAGTTGCTGGTATTACTCAAAGCCCTATCCTCTCTAACAAAATAGATTTGGCAAAATAGATTTAGGTGCCCAGTCAGGGCGATTGCACAAGCTGAATTAGACTTCAGAGCTAGCTTAGCCGCTAAACCTGGGGAGACTGTTTTTCCTTATCTAGATTTTAGTCAACTTTACTGAATTACGTGAGTGGTCTGGGGTGTGGATATCTACCCGTCGGCTGGCCCCATGTGGCTGCCGGTTAGCTAAGAGTCACAGGTCGCTCTGGATTGGGAGCAGGGGCAACTACCATCGAAATGGAGGTCGCACGTTAGGGAGCCGTTGGGATGGAGGCTGAGGCGTTTAAAGACAGGGCTCACAGGCTGGAAGCAACTGGCTCTGGGGGGTTGCAGCGACGCTGGTGTCGGCTCTTTTGGTGTGTGGCGGCCAGTAGTGTTGTCGCCAGCCTCGCTCTACCTTGGGCACCAGCTGTCCAGGCCCAGGAGAACTCTTCCGTCGAATCAACCGTTGAGCCAGACCGCATCATTCGCTCTAACCGGCGGGTGATCATTCGGAGATCGCCAAATGTTCTCCATCAGCCGTCGATCATCATTCTGCCCTATCCTCCCCAGCCTCCAGAAACTGAGCAGGTGCGGGTTGAGTTCGACGCCCGAGGCACCGACTGGGGATCGGTTTATCTCAACAACCGCCTGGTGTATCGCCCCCACAACTTCGATCGCCAGGAAACCCTCTATTTGCCCCCTGGTGGCTACCGGCTCGAAATCACCGGAGTGGTGCGCTCAGATGTCTGGGCTAGCGGCTACCTTGACCTGGGCCGAGACAGCTCTCGGCTGGTGGTCATCCGCTTTTCAAAGGCTGAGGGCGTTACCGTATCGGGTAGCCCCTATGTCTGGATCCCTGACTGATAGGTGAGGTGGCCAGTTGGCATGTTCAAACTGGCCACCGGAACAAACTGCAGACTTACTTTAGAGCTGCGATCTTGATCGCCTCCGGATGGCCAGGGTTGCCTTGGATAACCAGGCTGCGCTGATTGGCGTGGAGGTGACGCGCGATCGCATAGATTGTCTCTATCTGGTCGGGTGCCCCTGCCTGGGCCGCCAGTTCACTGAGGGTCAATGGCGCTGAGCTTTGGGCCAGGGCGTTGACCACCGCCTGCTGTAGATCCAGCACTCCGGCGGCGGCCAGTTTGCCCGCCTCAACCCCCGGCTGGTGGTAGGCGTTGATATTCACCAGCGAAGCGTAAAAGCCCACTGCCCGCTCGTACAGCGCGATCATAGCCCCTACGGTATGGGCATTGACTTCGGGAATGGTCAGGGTAATGGACTGGCGCTGGTTTTCGTACAGGGCCTTGCGGGTGCCCTGCAGGAAGCCAAACAGAAAGTCGCCGCTGGTGGCACCGGGCTCCATCTCCACCGAATCGCCCTCTCGATCCTTCAGCACCTCGATGAAGGTGACAAAAAAGCTGGCCACGCCTTCGCGTAGCTGCTGCACGTAGGCGTGCTGGTCGGTAGACCCTTTGTTGCCGTAGACGGCGATCCCCTGGTAGACCAGGTTGCCGTCGAGGTCCTTTTCTTTGCCCAGCGACTCCATCACCAGCTGCTGCAGGTAGCGGCTAAACAGCAGCAGGCTGTCTTTGTAGGGCAGTACCACCATGTCCTTTTCGCCCTTACCGTTACCCGCGTAGTACCAGGCCAGGGCAATCAGGGCGGCGGGGTTGCGGCGCAGGTCGGGCACGCGGGTAGCGGCATCCATTTCCTTAGCGCCGCCGAGAATAGAGCGAATGCTGATGTTTTGTAGGGCCGCCGGCAACAGCCCCACCGCCGACAGCTCCGAGGTGCGCCCGCCCACCCAGTCGCGCATGGGGAAGGTGGCTAGCCAGCCCTCGCTCAAGGCCTGGTTCTCCAGCTTGCTGCCCCGCCCGGTGACGGCAACGGCCTGCTTAGGAAAATTTAGCCCTCGCTGCTCAAACCGGGTGCGCACTTCGACCATGCCGTTGCGGGTCTCGGCGGTACCCCCCGATTTGGAGGTGACAATCACCAGGGTGGTGGGCAGCTTGTCTT
Organism: filamentous cyanobacterium CCT1; assembly: GCA_003017855.1. Lineage (GTDB taxonomy): Bacteria > Cyanobacteriota > Cyanobacteriia > Phormidesmidales > Phormidesmidaceae > Nodosilinea. Next base: position 11,902 of record PYER01000113.1, on the reverse strand, counting down.
CGAGACGGGCCAGCAGACGATCGATGCCTTCGGGGTCGGTGTTGTCGATGAAGTGAATGTCGAGGGGCGGGAAGTCTGGCCCTAACGCCTGGGCAACAAACTGCGGCCCCAGCGCCGAGCCGCCGATACCAATCGAGAGTACGTCGGTAAAGTGCTCCTTCCCAGGGGGATAAATGCTGCCGGTGCGCACCTGGCTGGCAAACTGCTCGATGCTGGTCAGGGTTTCGAGAATGTCTTGCTTGAGTTCGGGGGTGGGGGCCAGATCGGCATCGCGCAGCCAGTAATGACCCACCATACGGTTTTCGTCGGGATTGGCGATCGCCCCTGCCTCCAGGGCAGCCATATCCGCGAAGGCCTTTTCAAAGCGGGGTTGCATATCGGCGACAAAGGCATCGTCAAAGCCCATGCGGCTGACATCTAGGTAAAAGCCCAGACCTTCATGGTAGTAGAGCCAGTCTTTATAGCGTTGCCAAAGGGCGGCTGCGTCCATCCTGTAACTCCTCGGTCTAAACCGTATTCACTAACGTCCTGAGGTGCAGTTTAGGATAGGACGGCGACGACAACAAAAAGGGTGGCCAAACATACAGCCCATCCAGCTACCTGCTACCGTCAACAATTTTGCCCTACTCACGCTCCAGACCCATTCAGGCAGCCTTGAGAGCCCGCAGTCGGGTAGAGAGACTGCGAATAACTTCTAGGGCAAACAAGGGTGTCTCCTGAACCAAAAACTTGAAGTGGGTCTCGTCGACCAGAGCCAGGCGGCAATCAGTCTTGGCCACCGCTGTTGAGGCCCGTAAATGGGAGTTTTGCACCAGCGCGCCCTCCCCAAAGACGTCTCCCGCTGAGATCGTCTCAACGACCTGGCCCTCAACCCAAAGATCCACGGCGCCCTCGATCACCCCGTACATCACCTCGCCAACGCTGCCGATCTCGAAGATTTTGTCGCCAGCGCTGTAGGTTTGATGGTTTGGGGTCGTCATCAGCAGCTCGATAGCTTGAATCGGTCCTAGCATAGATCAACATTACTCACAGGCGTCGCCGCAATTTTATAGCGCTCCGCCCACTCAGGGGTTAACGCTTCCTTAAACCTCTCCCATCCCGCTCAACCAATGATATTGTTCTAGGCAAACGCTCCGAATTTCTTTGAGAATTACCGTTTCACCCTCTATCTACCTCTATTAAGGACTTAGGAGATTATGGCCAATGGACAAGCTCGGAATCGAGCTGTGAACTCTGCTGGTGGCTTCATGAGAGACTTTAGAGAATTTCTCATGCGCGGCAACGTAATTGACCTGGCCGTTGCCGTGATTATTGGCGCGGCTTTTAATGCGGTGGTCAATTCTTTTGTCACAGACATCATTACGCCTGTTCTGCTGAACCCTGCCCTAGAGGCGGCTGGTGTGGAGGATATTGCCAATCTCTCCGCCAACGGCATCAAGTACGGGCTGTTTCTCTCTGCTGTGATCAACTTCGTAATAATTGGGTTTGTCATCTTTCTCATGATCCGCCTCTTTGAGCGGTTCAAGCGCAAAGAGGCTGTAGAAGCGGCAGCGGAACCCACCATTGAAGAAAAGCTGAATGACACACTCCTTCAGCTCACGGCGGTAATCAATAGAAAGCTTTAGCCGCTGAAGGGGTTGCAGGGTCGGCGGCTTGGAGGGACGAGTCAACCGGGCCGCTCGACTCGCTCCACGGGCCGTGGCCCCAGGGATCGCTTCGGCACCAACCCTTCGGGAGTGCGGCCTCGCTTCCAGTTTCACCCAACTGGGCTAACTTAACCTGGGGCGGAGGCAAAATCTGGTCAGAGTCGCTATAGTAATCGCTAACTATGTGGCTCTCCGCCCCTCACACCATGCCCTCTCAACGCCAAAAGCAGCTTATTGAGTTTCTCCAGACCGAGTTAGCCGTCTCGTCTGAGGCGATCGCGATGGGACTGCGCAAGGCGGGTCAAACCACCAACCTGCTCCCCATGGCCCTGTGGCAGTACGGCCTAGTCACCACCGAACAACTCAGCCAAATTTTCGACTGGCTGGAAGATATTGGCCCTGCCACCCCGTGAGCCCGCCCGTCAGGCGGTAGAGCTAATTCAAATGCGCTTAACGGCTATAGGGCTATGGCTCGCTCAGCCGTCGTTGGCTAAAATTCGTCATCGCTGTAAGTCGTCGCCGATTCGTTGTCACGGCGAGAGCCCAGCAAATCGAGGCGATCGACTCGCACAACGGGCTTAGAACGGGCCGCACCGCTGGAGCGATCTTGCCAGTGGTCGAGCTTCAAGGAACCGCTGATCCCGATCAAGCTCCCTTTGCGGACGTAGTTGGCCGCTACTTCAGCGTTTTTGCCCCACAGCTCGAGATTGAACCAGTCAGGCTTATCGTCTCGGCTGGAGCGTCGCCGTACGGCCAACGTCAGGTTACACACTACCGTACCCGACTCAAAATACTTCACCTCTGGGTCAGTGCCAACCCGACCTACCAGGGTTACTACGTTAACTGTCATCGCTACTTACCCAACGCACGTCCCCGCATTGTAGGCGAAAGCTTGAGCATCCGTCAGAGGTACCTCAGCCCCTTGAGAACTCAGGCTGAGGAACTTTGTCCACGACCCCTGCGTCTAGGATCAGGCCGTTCGCTCCCTCCGGTAAGGACTGTCGTCTCCAATCTCCAAAGCCTTACTGCGTCAGAGTTTTTCCCCAAGGTTCATTTTTTCGCTAACAGATACTTATTTCCTTACTGGACGCATTGATACGAAACGTAATAGAATCCACTTCGACATCAGCGTTAGTCTTCAGGGTGGCGCTTTGGCGTTGGTTCACTGTTTTTTCTTAGTTTAGGGGCGTGATTGCCTGTGGCTCTCTTCGACAGATTTTCTCGCGACATGGGTATTGACCTAGGCACGGCCAATACCCTCGTATATGTTTCTGGCAAAGGGGTGGTCCTGCAAGAACCCTCTGTAGTTGCCATCGACCAGGTCGAAAAGAAGCCTTTGGCGGTGGGAGAAGAGGCCAAGCGCATGCTGGGTCGTACCCCCGGCAACGTGATGGCCCTGCGTCCTCTGCGCGACGGCGTGATTGCCGACTTTGACACCGCCGAGCTGATGCTCAAGCACTTTATTCGCCAGGTGCACGAAGGCCGCACGCTGGTATCGCCCCGCATCGTGATTGGCATTCCCAGCGGCGTCACCGGGGTTGAGCGCCGCGCGGTTATGGATGCGGCTCAGCAGGCGGGTGCTCGCACGGTATACCTGATTGATGAGCCAGTGGCGGCGGCAATCGGGGCGGGGTTGCCCGTAGCCGAGCCGACCGGCAACATGATTGTCGACATCGGTGGCGGCACCACCGAAGTTGCAGTCCTAAGTTTGCAGGGCACGGTGCTGAGCGAGTCGGTCCGGGTGGCGGGTGACGAACTCAGCGAAGCGATTTCCAGCTACATGAAGAAGGTGCACAACCTAGTGGTAGGTGAACGCACCGCCGAGGAAATCAAAATCACCATCGGCTCGGCCTACCCCAGCCCTGATGACAACGAAATTGCCATGGATGTGCGCGGTCTGCACCTGCTGTCGGGGCTGCCTCGCACCGTCACCGTCAAGAGTGCCGAAATCCGTGAGAGCATGGCCGAGCCCCTGTCGGTCATTGTGGAAGCCGTTAAGCGCACCCTGGAGCGCACCCCACCTGAACTAGCTGCCGACATCATCGATCGCGGCATTATGCTGGCCGGGGGCGGTGCCCTGCTGAAGGGGCTAGATACCCTGATTAGCCACGAAACTGGCATTTTGGTGCACGTTGCCGCCGACCCGCTGAGCTGTGTTGTACTGGGCACCGGGCGGGTGCTAGAGAACTTTAGCCAGATGGGGCGGGTCTTTAGCGGGCGATCGAGCCTGTAGGGCCTCGCCTAAGTCGTCATCTACCCAGAACCTATGTTTGCTCTACGCCGCTGGTGGACACGTCATGCCCTCAAGGCGGGAATGGTTACCCTGGCCGTTTCCTCAGCTTGGCTATTGCGGGCCAGCGATGGCGCCCTAATTTACGAAGCCTACAACTGGCTAACGCGACCCCTGCAGCCGGGCCTCAGTCGTGAGCAGCAGTTTGAGAATAGCTATATTCTTGAGCTGCAGCAGCGCATTGTGGAGCTTGAAAACCAGAACCGCTCCCTCCAGACCATGGCTGACTACGAAGCCGCCGTTGTCCGTGAAGGGATTCGAGCTGCAGTCATCGGCCGCGCCGCTGACCACTGGTGGCAGCAGGTTGTGCTCAATCGCGGTAGCCGTCAGGGCGTGGCGGTGGGGCATGTGGTAACCGGGCCGGGCGGCCTGATCGGGCGGGTGATAGCGGTATCTCCCAGTACCTCTCGGGTGCTGCTGATCAGCGACCCCACCAGCCGAGTGGGGGCAAAGGTCAGCCGCAGCCGCGCTATGGGGGTGGTGCGGGGGCAGTCTAACAACCGGGTGGTCATAGAGTTTTTTGAGAAACTGCCCGATGTCAAAACCGGCGATGTAATCGTCACCTCCTCCTACAGCCGCCTGTTTCCCCAAGATATTCCGATTGGGCGAATTGAGTCGATTGATTTGACCAAAAGCCCCGCTCCCGAGGCGGTCATTCAGCTGTCGTCGCCGCTTCCTATTTTAGAGTGGGCTATGGTGCATCCCTTTGAGCCGCAGGAAACCATCGATGCACCTGTGCTGCCGGGGGCAGCGCCTGAGAACGGTGCGATACCAGGAGGCGGGGCCAGGCCATGACCTCAGTCGCACGGGTGTCATCACGGCCGCTGTGGCGACAGCCTTGGGTTATCAACAGCGCGGTGACAGCCGCGTCGGTGCTGGTGTGCCTGCTGCTGCTGCCCAGCCGCATACCGGGGATGGAGTTACTGGGGGTCGCGCCCCACTGGCTGCTGATCTGGGTAGTGGCCTGGAGCATTAAGCGCAATCAGTGGCAAGGCGCAGTGGCCGGGCTAGTGCTGGGCCTGCTGCAAGATGCCATGACCTCTCCTCACCCTACCCACACCCTGAGCCTGATTGTGGTGGGCGTGCTGACGGCGCGACTGCAAAAGCAGCGCTACCTGCAGGAAGATATTGTGTCGGTGGCGCTGATTGTATTTGCGATGGCCGTCATTGCTGAGACGGTACTGGCGCTGCAAATTAGTTTTAACCAGCTAGTGTCAGCCGACTCGCTTTACCCACCTCTGGGCAGTATCTGGCTGTATCACCAGCGGATCGCGCTTAGCTCAGCTATCTTGAGCAGTCTTTGGGCACCAGCGCTGTACTACCCCCTCAACCGCTGGTGGGATCGGTACTCGTCGGAGTCTTAATATCCTTTGATTAATTTGATCAAACTGTGCCCGATCGCTGGCTGAGCGGAGTCGAAGCCAGCGATCGGGCACAGTCTAAGAAATCGGCTAACCTCGTGGTCCAGCTAAAGTGGCCCGCTGCTGAATTTTTTGGCAGGCCGTCCAGAGGTTGGGCAGCAGGTAGGTGGGGCGAAAGCTCTGGAGGTAGCTGCTACTGCGAATGCCGCAGGTGACAGCGACGGTGTCGATGCCGAGGGTTTGCCCGGCCATGATGTCGGCCTCGGTGTCGCCAATCATCCAGGCGTGGCGCAGGTCGTAGCCCTGGCGCTGCTGGGTAGCGATCGCGGCCTTGAGCCGTTCTATCTTGTGGCTGGCCTGGTTAGTGTAGGCGGCATCGACCCTGGGCATGCCGTAGAGGTCGCTGATTGCCCAGTGCAAATCGTGCTGGTCTAAAAACTGCAGCACCTGATCTGGGGGGCGTAGGGTGACCAGCACCACTCGCGCCCCGCACTGGCGCAGCAACTCTAGCCCGGCTCGGGCCTGGGGCTGTACCTGGTCGCGATCGAGCAGGGTGGCATGGTTGACGATGCGGCTGACCTTGGCTAGGAAGGCGTCGATGAAGCGCCCCTCTAGGCCCGACCAGTGGGCAATTTGGCGATCGGGTACGCGGTTTTGCTTGAAGGTCCAGAACTGGGACTTTGACAGGTAACGGATGGCAGTTTCTGCGCCCTGGAGCTGAGCCTGGGTTTGAACCCAATCTAGCCCCTGGCGGTAGGTGGCATAGTAGCGCTCCGAGACATCCGCTATCGGGCCGTCAAAATCGCAAAAAATGGTGCTCGCAGACATAGGCTACAACCTCTCCCCACCGTCAAAGGTGGCCCTATTGGGTATCACTGAACATTACACAGATAAGTTTTATTTATTTTTTCTTTACAAACCTCAAAGCTTATTCACTTTAGCAACCCAAATGCAAAATGACTACTGCACAAACCCGGAGGGCGGTCCTGCCTGGGCTGATGAGAAAGCTCTCATGCAATCTTCACAGACTCCTTAAAGAGGTCACGCATGCTGAACATAGGCAGTCAGCGTCGCAGTTTAAAGACTGTTTTTGATGGTTTTTCGCTGTTTTGAAACTTTTTTTGCCATTTTGAGTCTTTAAATCTCGTCAATGCATTTTTTCTAGCTTTTTCTGTTGGGGAGGCCGTCTTGCGTTCACTCTGTTCAGCTGAGAAGTCGATCGCTGCTCTGGCGCCAGCCCAGGCTGGCCCGGCGATCGCAAGATCTCCTGCAGGGGGCGATCGCGCCTTTTGCAACAGGGTGAAGGGCGGGCGATCGCGCATTGTGCTGTATTCCCACGACACTATGGGGCTAGGCCACAAGCGGCGCAACTGCTTGATTGCCCAGGCTCTGAACACTGCCGGCCTGGAGGTTGATATCTTGCTGATCAGCGGCATGGGCGAGGCCAGTGCCGTGCCCATGCCGGCGGGTGTGGATACGCTGACGCTGCCGGCTCTCTCTAAAACAGCCGACGGGCAGTACCAGGCGCGGCGGCTGAACCTGAAGCTGCAAGAGGTTGTCAGGCTACGATCGCAGATCATTTTAGCCGCCATCAAAAATTTTCGGCCCGACGTGCTGATCGTAGACAACGTGCCGCGCGGGGCTGTGCGGGAGCTGGATGCCGCACTCGAGTATATTCGCCGTCATTTGCCCACCCGCTGCGTTTTGGGCCTGCGCGATATTCTCGATTCCCCTGCTGCTGTGCGTCACGACTGGCACCGGGCTGAGAATACAGCGGCAATCCGTCGCTACTACGACACCGTGTGGATCTACGGCGATCCCGCAGTCTTCGATGCCCGCCGCGAGTACCGCTTTCCCGCCGATATTGTCGCTAAAGTGCGTCCCTTGGGCTATCTTGATCCGCGCCGTCGCAGCCCCAGCACCACCGCCCACACCCAAATTCAGCAGCTGAGATTGCCCAGCAATTGCGAGTTGGTGCTGTGTCAGGTAGGCGGCGGTCAGGACGGGGCTAGCCTGGCTGAGGCCTTTGCCCAGGCAACGTTTCCGACCGGAACCCTGGGCGTTTTGCTGATTGGTCCTTTTATGCCGGCTGAGGCGCAGCAGCGGCTGTATGCCCTGGCCCAGGGCAACCCTCGACTACGCCTGGTTGACTATCTGGCTGAGCCAACGCTGCTACTGGCTCAGGCCAGTCGGGTAGTGGCGATGGGGGGCTACAACACCACCTGCGAAATTTTGGCTTACCAAACGCATGCCCTGGTGGTGCCCCGCCTGAGCCCTCGACAGGAACAGTGGATCCGCGCCGATCGCCTGCGCCGCCACGGCCTTATCGATTTGCTGCATCCCGCCGATCTCACTCCCCAGGCGCTAACTGAATGGCTCCACCGCCCCATTCTGGCTAGTCCCACCCGGCTCGATCTCAACCTTAACGGGTTAGAAAATCTGGTGGTTGAGGTGCAGCGGCTGATGATGATCGCTGGCCTGCCAGATTCCCGGGCGTCCTAAACCCTGAATTGCCTACTCGAGTTTGACTGCCGCAACCGCTGTTTGCTCGGGCTCAGGCTCGGGTTTCCTCCGGTTTTTTACCCAGCCCCTCCCATGTCGCCCATTGCTTACGTTGTCAAACGCTACCCCCGCTACTCGGAGACGTTTATCGTCAACGAAATTTTGGCCCATGAGGCAGCGGGGACTGAGGTTCACATCTTTGCCCTACGCCCTCCGGCCGATACCCACTTTCAGGATAAAATTTCGCGCGTGCGGGCGCCGGTAACTTATTTGAAAAAGCCTGCCCAGGGACGCAGCAACCCCTCGGTGACCACTCTGACTCCCAACTCAGCCACCTATTTCTGGGCAGAGCTCAAGGAGGCGGCCAAGGTTTTTCCAGATTTGTGGGATAAGCTGGGCTACGCCGCCACAGAAGGCTCTAGCGTGGTCTACCAGGCGGCGTGGCTGGCCCAGGAGATTCACCAGCGGGGCATTGCCCACCTGCATGCTCACTTTGGTAGCGTGGCGACCAGCGTGGCCCAGTTGGCGGCTCACTTTGCGGATATTCCCTTCAGCTTTACCGCCCATGCCAAGGATATTTTTCACGCCTCGGTAGACCCGGAAGACCTGCGCCGTAAGCTGCAGGCTGCCACCTCGGTGGTGACGGTGAGCGATTACAACCTGGCTTACCTGCGCCAGCGGTTTGGGGCCGATGCCGACCGGGTGCGGCGCATCTACAACGGCATAGATTTGGCAGAACTGCGCTACCAGCCAGCGGTGGGGCGATCGCCCACGATTCTCTCGGTGTGTCGCCTGGTGGAGAAAAAAGGGCTCACTCACCTGATTGATGCCTGCGATCGCCTGCGCCAGCGCGGGGTCGAGTTTACCTGTCAAATAGTCGGCACGGGGCCGCTGGAGGGAGCGCTGCGATCGCAGATTCAGACGCTGCACTTGGACGACTGGGTCGAGATATTAGGCCCCCGCCCCCAGCACGAGGTGTTTGCCCTGATGGCGCAGGCCTCTGTGTTTGCGGCTCCCTACGTAATTGGCAGCGACGGCAACCGTGACGGATTGCCCACGGCACTGCTGGAGGCGATGGCCCTGGGCACCCCCTGTGTGGCTACCGATGTGACCGGCATCCCCGAGATTATTCGCGACGGCAAAACTGGTCTGCTGGTGAACCAGCATGATAGTGAGGGTTTGGCCACGGCGCTACAGCGTCTGCTGAGCAATGGGGCGCTGCGAGAGCAGCTGGCGCTGGAGGCGCGATCGCTGATCGAAGCCGAGTTTAATATCGCCCAAAATGCGGCTGCCCTGCGCACTCACTTCTGTGCTGCACCCGCGCCCCAGATTCAGCCCCAGATTCAGCCCCAAATTCAGGAGGCGTGACCATGCGCATTGCCTACGTTTGCGCCGATCCAGGCATCCCAGTATTTGGCCAGAAGGGATGCTCCATCCATGTGCAGGAAGTGATTCGCGCCCTGCGCCATCAGGGGGCCACGGTAGAGCTGTTTGCCGTGCGCTGGGGTGGCGACCCCCCGGCGGATCTGGCCGATATTCCGCTACATGCCCTGCCCCCGGTGCCTAAGGGCGATCTGGCCCTGCGAGAAACTGCTGCCCTCGGTAACAACTATCCACTGCGTGCTGCATTAGAACAGGCGGATCCCTTTGATGCTATCTACGAGCGCTACTCTCTATGGAGCCATAGCGCGATGGACTTTGCTCAGGCCCAAGGCATTGCGGCGCTACTGGAGGTCAATGCTCCCCTGATTGAAGAACAGGCGCAGCATCGCGGCCTGATCCAACACCGGGCGGCCAGGCGGGTGGCCGAGCGAGTGTTTCAAAGCGCGACTGCCATCATCGCCGTTTCTGAGGAGGTCAAGCAGTATCTGAGTGGCTGGGTAAGTGGCGATCGCGTGCGGGTGATTCCCAACGGGGTGAATCATCATCGCTTTGCTGGGGTGCCGTTCTCGCGATCGCCATCGTCGACTTTTACCGTGGGGTTTGTGGGATCGCTGAAACCCTGGCACGGGCTGACTCATCTGGTCAACGCTTTTGAGCAGCTCTATCTGCGGGTGCCCCAGGCTCGGTTGCTGATCGTAGGTGATGGGCCAGAGCGCGATCGCCTGGAGGTGCAGCTGGTTGAGCGGCGACTACAGGCGGTCGCTCGCTGCACAGGGGCTGTGCCCCCCGATCGCATTCCCGCTCTGCTGGCACAAATGGATGTGGCAGTGGCTCCTTACCCGGCCAGCCCTGACTTTTATTTCTCGCCGCTCAAGGTGGTGGAGTATATGGCGGCGGGGCTGCCGGTGGTGGTGAGCGATATCGGCCAGCTGCGCGACCTGGTGGTGGATGGGGTGACTGGCTGGCTTTGCCCGCCTGGCGATGAGAAGGCCCTGGCGATCGCGCTGGAGCGGCTCTGGCGATCGCCTGATTTGCGGTGTTCTCTAGGGCGAGCTGCTCGGCAGCAGGTTTTGGTGCACCACACCTGGGATGGGGTGGCTGAGCAGATTCTGGCGATCGCTCGGTCTCAACCCGTAGGGTACATCCGCGCAGCGATGCACCATTGATCTGGTGAGAAGCCAAATCTGCTGCTGGGGCCATTTCGCTGGCCCCAGACCCCCGGCTATGCGCGTCCTACGGCCTACGACCAGGGCCGTTCCGCCGCCCTGGACCCAACGGAAAGGACTGACCGATCATCGGTTTAAGCCCCTGTTTTGCCAATGGGCCTTTGGGCGGTACTCGGCTTTGCGGTTGCAGTCCTCTGCCGTAGGGTGGGCACTGCCAGCCCTGTCAAGGTGAGCAAATGAACTACTCCTTATATACGGTCATTTCAGCGATCAGGATCCAAAGTTGGGAGTTTATGTCGAGTTAGCATGGTTTTTCTTTTCTCAGGGCAAAGTGAGTTAAAGCTTGTAGCCCTTATTTTCCACGTTAACCATAATGCTCATTTGGTAGTACAAACAGTCACCTTGACAGGGCTGGGTGGGCACTGCCCACTACTAAATCAGGCGTTATTAAGACATATCCCTGAACAAACTCGCTGCTGACCCTATGAATCGATCGTCCTCCCTTACCCAGGCTGTGCCCGGCCTTTGGCAGTTTGGCCGCTACTTTTGGCCGACCATTCGGCCCCAGTGGCCGCTACTGGCGGTCTCGGGGCTGGCGCTGGTGGCCGATGTAGTTCTGCGAGTGCTAGAACCCTGGCCGATGAAGGTGATCTTTGACTACGTGCTGGTGCCGGCGCGGAGCGATGCCCCCAGCCAACTGGCACCTTTGAGCGCGTGGGATCCGGCGCTGCTGCTGACGGGGGCGGTGGTGGCGATGGTGGCGCTGACCGGGCTGCGGGCAGTGGCAACGTATTGGAATACGGTGAGTCTGGCGATCGCCAGCAGCCGTATCATGACCCAAATTCGCAACCAGCTCTACCGCCATCTCCAGCGGTTGTCGCTGGGCTACCATAGCCAGGCCCGCAGCGGCGACCTGATTGTGCGGGTTAGCGGCGACGCCAGCCGCCTGCAGGAGGTGCTGATCACCGCCGCGCTGCCCCTGGTGTCGAGCCTGCTGACTCTGGTGGGCATGGTGGGGGTGATGGTCTGGCTCGACTGGCGGCTGGCGCTGCTCTCTACGGTCACGTTGCCGCTGTTTTGGCTGGCGGCAACCCGCTTCAGCCAGCGCATTCGCAGTGCCTCGCTGCAGCAGCGCAAGCAGGAGGGAGCGGTAGCGGCTACGGCGGCGGAGTCGCTGGCGGCGATCAAGCTGGTGCAGGCGCTGTCGCTGGAGGAGGCCTTTGCCGACACCTTTGCCGAGCAAAACCAGCGCAGTCTCAGTGAGGCAGTCGCAACCAAGCGACTGGCCGCTCACCTGGAGCGCACGGTGGATGTGGTAATCGCCCTGGGCACCGCTCTGGTGCTGTGGGCCGGGGCGCAACTGGTGATTCGCGATGCCCTGTCGCCGGGGGATGTGCTGGTATTTTTGAGCTACCTCAAAAATGCGTTTAAGCCCGTACAGAATTTCGCCAAGTACACCGGGCGACTGGCCAAGGCGGCGGCCTCGGGGGAGCGCATTTTGAACGTGATGGAAACCCAGCCGGAGGTGCGCGATCGCCCCGACGCCCGCCCAGC
>PYER01000446.1 GCA_003017855.1 filamentous cyanobacterium CCT1 | reverse complement strand
TTCAACAACATCGTTAACAACAACGTTTAAGAACTGAGTCGTGCTCAGAAGATCAGAGTCAGTGACAGCAACTTCCAATTCATAAACGTTGTTTCCATCACTATCAAGAGGACTTTCAAAGTCAGGAGCATTGAGGAAGCTGAGAACCCCCGTGGCGCTGTCAAGGGCAAAGAAATTTTTGTCAACTCCACCTAAGGCATAGGTCAGACCGTTACCTTCAGTGTCGCCATCAGCATCGGTAGATTGAATATCTAGCACCAATGCCTGATTTTCAAGCACATTGACCGTATCAGCCGTTGTGATAACTGGTGGTACTCCGCCACCATCTTTAATAGTGACGGTTGCCGAAGGAGTTGCGCCAACAGTGGCATTGGTACTGGTACCAATGATGTTGACAGTAAAGGCCTCATCAAGTTCAGCGACCTGGTCTTGAACGATATCGACAAAGAAGGTGACATCCTTGGAGCCACCGGCAATCGAAACAGTATCGGTATAGACACCAGTGGCCGCATCAAAGGCTGCCGTGGATGAGGTGTAGGCGTAATCCGCTAGAACCGTTGCCGTCCCCGGCACAATCTGGAAGGTCACCTCAACTGTTTCAGCATTGGGGACAATATCATCGGCCGCAATCGAGATTTGCTGTTGCCCCGCTGCCTCACTGACAATGTAGGGCCCGCCGACGATAGAGACTGCCGGGCCGCCACCGCCCTCCAGCTGAAGGATTTCAAGGCCGTTAACGAGCGGATTTTCCACCCCGTCAATGGCATCGTGTAAGAAATCGATGTTGAGCACCCCATCAATCACCTGAACCACCTGGCTGAGCATAGCGCCCGTCAAATTGCCATAGGTCCCTGACAGGTCAATGTTATTGAGGCTGGCGGGAACAGCCCCCTCAATGGCAACATCAAACACCCGCGCTCCAGCGGCTGCCGTGCCCTCAAACCCATTGCCCATATACAAGCGAACTTCATAGAAGCCCGGGGCAACCTCAAAGGCATACTGCATCTCGGTGCCACCCGCCGCATCCCAGCGCTCGGTATCAAAAATAGCCCCCGGCGTACTCACCGGCACGCTAGCCCCCGGCTCTACCCCTGGAAACCCAGCTAGACCATTGCTGCCAGGATCTGCTAAGAACGGCACATCCGCTAGCCAGTTCGGCCCACCATCAATGGCCACAATTTCTGGACCGCCCGCATTCAATCGATACAGCACGGTGGAAGAGGCCGCGCCCGTCCCGGTGATTTCGAGATCCGTAAAGGTAGCTTGAAACGACCCTCCCGGTGCCTCAGGCTGACCCACATTCGACGCATAAAGCCCCACCGCTGAGCCAGTCGTCTTGCCCTGCACGGTGTTGTTGCCAAGGATGGTACTTAAAACCGTCGTACCGCTCAGGTCAATCGGCCCACCCGTGACCGTTTTGGTCGCACCGCCCCCCACGCCATAGGTCACCGTGGGAGTCGCCGTGGCCGCCAGGGGATTAATCTCTAAGTTGAGAAAGATCTCTTCGTCCGTAGGGACAGCGAATAGATCGTCGGCTTGAAGAAAGACCTCCGCCTGAACCACATCGTCATCTTCCAGCACCAGCTGAATTTCGCCGGCCCCATTGGCGGTAGCCACAATTTTGAGATAGTTACTCTGGTCGCCCGTGCCAATGTATCCCCCAATCTGTTGATTCGGTCCGCTCAACACGGGATTGATGATGGACCATTTGATGTTGAAGGTCTCAACCGTGGGCGCAAATTTCAAGCCGGTATGAAACAGATACTCACCGGTATTGCCAGTGCCAGTCGCATCGCCATTGGAGACAAACTCAACGACCGTCGTCCCGCCCCCGGCAGCGGTGGTGAACTTGATGTTGTCGAGCTTGATGATTTGCTCTGGCAGGGTCGACTCTTCTAAGAAGAACGCTTCAAAGTCAGTCGAGCCATTCACCATGACCCCGGTGAGGCCACCGCCGTAGCCATTGGGGCCGGGGAGGTTGTTGTCTTGGTTCGGGTCAAAGTCCCACAGCAGGGTTTGACCGGGGAATAGGGTGACGGCGGTGCCATTGCTGGCATCTCGAATGAATGGGTCATTCACATTCAGGATGCCGTCACCGTCAAAATCATCGGAGGCGACCCCCGCCCCTGGGGCAAAGACGGTGATGAAGTCAGAGCCAAACTCGGCCACCCAAATGGAGCCATCTGCGTTGACGGTGACATCCAATGGCGTGCCTAAGCCCGTCAGCAGCGTATAAATGCCATCGCCGTCAACTTCTTCGTCATCGGCCGTGCCTAAAACACCATCGGGCCCGGGTCCAATTAACGGTTCTAAGCCTGTGCCGGCATCGTTAACATTCAGCAGAGTGACGGTGTTGTTAAACTGGGCGACCAGCAGCGCTCCTTGGAGGGCGCCATCAAAGGCCGTGCCCGTATATTCAGCTAACCCATTACTGGATGAGCCAATGGTGGCCAAGGCCGGGCTAGCTCCACTGCCGAACGGAATTCGAATGCCGCTCTGGGCAAGGCGAGTCGGGTCACCGGTAAACTTACTGGGGTCAATCAGAAAATCCGCCTCAATATCGACGCTGCCGGGAACCAGCGTCGATAGATTCGGGACTGTCGGAACGGATAGAGCCCCATCGGGAGTTCCGCTGTTGTTATAGGCCGTCCACGATAGGGTTTGATTGGAGCGAGCCGGGGCGGCATGGCCGTAATAGCCGCCGTCTTTAATCGAAAAGAGCGGTTCAGGGTCGCCTGTTCCACCGTTATTCGGCTGATTAGTCGCTTTGCCATCCACCAGGATGGGGTCGCCGCCAAACCCACCGTTTGAACCGTTATCGACGGTGTAGAGATTGCCCGATGCTGACCACACCAGGTCATAGGGATTGCGGAAGCCATCGGCATAGATCCGCAGGGGGGCATCGGCGGGCAAAAGGGCCATGTTCAAGCCATCGTTGCCCCCAAAGGGGCCGTTCTCATCCATGCCAAATTCGTCTTCACCGACGCCGTCGGTGACATTGGCGATGTTGGGG
>PYER01000112.1 GCA_003017855.1 filamentous cyanobacterium CCT1 | reverse complement strand
ACCCACCCCTGTCGTTGAGGCACGGCCCCCTGTTGTTGCCAATCCGTAAGGTTGTGTCCCTCGATCGAGATGGCTCATGGTAGCTCCACCCCCAACCGTTACGGTTTGATCGCTTGGATTAACTGAGACGGAATGCATTTGCCGCAGATCGATGACCAATCCACCTTCGGTGAGTGCCTTACCTGAAACTCCATGGCCACCACCACGAACTGAGACCTCAAGGCCATGACGACGAGCAACGTGAATACAGCGGATAACGTCATCTACACAAGCACATTGAGCAATGATCCTGGGACGGCGATCGATCATCGCGTTAAAAAGTTTCCGAGCCTCATCATAAGTTGGAGCGTCAGGCGTGATGATGTAGCCAGTAAAGCCGTCGCGCAGTTCGTCTAAAGCAACATGGTTGAGGGTGTGAGATGTCATGGTATGGTTCCTCCTCGTGAGGTTGCTAACCCATCTCACAATCATTAACCATGGCCGTGTGAAGCAGCGTGTGAGACTTCGCGGAACTTAGTCTGTCTGATAGTGTCGTGGAGGAAGGGGTTGTCGATGTTCGTTGCCAAGTCACGAGCTGTCTCAAGTGCACCTGGCTCACCTAGAAGCGCTTTATGCAACAGTGCTCGGACTAGAAGCTCGCGCATTCCACATCGTCC
The DNA here is from genome assembly GCA_003017855.1 of filamentous cyanobacterium CCT1. Taxonomy (GTDB): domain Bacteria; phylum Cyanobacteriota; class Cyanobacteriia; order Phormidesmidales; family Phormidesmidaceae; genus Nodosilinea. The sequence continues at coordinate 18,003 of PYER01000112.1, read as the reverse complement.
AGCAAGGGATTCAAGCGCAACAATCCATTGGGGGGCCGCCCTCTCTCCCTGGGCGATCGCTACCCTGCAGAGCGCGTCAAGTCCATAGGCCTCAATCCATCGATAGCTATCGGGTAGTCGTCGAGAAATGCGTGGTGCATCGATGAGCATCTGATAGCCTCGGCTGTTTTGCCCCCGTGCTACAGCAACTAGCCCGAGTCCGCGCATGGCGATGCTTTCTAAACAAGGATCGTCGAGTTGTCGCCCCATGACAAAGGCGCGTTCTAGCTGGCTCTCGGCAGTATCGAGATCCCCCTTTAGCAGGTGTACCTCAGCAAGCAGAGACTCGGGAAGTGGTGCCAGCGCCATCCAGCAAGCACGGGCCTCCTGTAGCGCTCGTTCAAGTACTGGCGTTGCCTCAGCAAATTCGCCTCGCAATAAATGCAATCGTCCTACCCAGCAACGGGCAAACACTAAAGCTTCTGAGGACTCAGTTCGTTCAGCACGCTCTACAGCGGATTTCAGTACTCTAGAAGCTTTAGCGTAACAGCCTTGATCGCTTAGACATGCTCCTTCGATACACTCGATCCATGCCATTTCAGTATCGTCTCCGGCGGCTAAGCGTGTTGCCTCACTCACTAGGCCAAGAGCATGGTGATAGCGCCCACGCTCCAGGTCAGCGAAGGCTAGTTCTCGGTAGGCAATCGCAGCGGTATGCTCATCGCCCACCTCAATAGATCGAGTGACGGCTTCATGCAGTGCCGCCCCGCCTTCCTCATCACTCCCTCTACCGACATGAACCAGCGCGTGACCCAATGCTACAAGCACCCGAGCCAAGGTTTGCGGATCATGCTCCTGGCGAGCTCGGGTCGCTGCCTCTCGTAGAGTCTGTAAGCCCTGACTAATAGCCCCCGCAGCGATCGCCCCTTCCCCTGCCTCAAGCATTGCCTTCACAGAATAAGGGCGCGTTTTAGATAGATCGATTGTGGGTTGGTGAATCGCCTCCTGTAACACTGGGCTGGGCTCGACACCTAACTCCTGCCGAAAAAGGTCAGTACAGTACTCTGCATGTCTAGCGGCTCCGTCGTAGTCACCAGCAGTTCGAAGACATTGCACTCGCAAAACATGGTGAGCCTCATCCAGTGGGTTTAGATCGACCAGCCGTGACACGCATTGGAGTGCGTCGTTTGTGCGACCTTCTGCTAGGCAGGCTAAGGTAGCCTCGTGCAGGATGGCTTCAGTCATGCCTTGCAGGCGCTGTCTTTCACTTAACAGCCATAGCTCAAATGCAGCACTGCCCGGTACACTCGCACCAGCCAAAAACTCCTGACCCAATCCATGCAACTCGAATGCCTCTTCCCAGCGTCCTCGACAGATCAAATCGACATCGACTACAGCAGTGGATGGTAAGACAATCGTCAACGGATCACCGTACAGCGCACAGTCTGAGCCAAGTACACGGCGCAGGTCTGACAGGCTCCAACGCAAAGCACCAAGCGGATCATTAGCTGCTGGGAACAACAGTTCTGTCAACCGTTCACGCGAAGTTGGCTGGTTCGCTAGCAACAAATACGCGAGCAGACACCAACTCTTGCGCCCCCTTGGCTGTCGGTTCACAGCGTCGCGCACTACCCGTGGGTATCCTAGCAACTCGATAATCAGAGTCATACCTGGATCATTGCACACTCCTGAAAGCGAACCATGAATCGCAACAACTATCTACTCAACTGCATTGTCATTCGGCTTGAGCTAACTGGTACGAGATCTCGGTGGTGGTGCACAAGTACTGAACGTCTATCAACCAGGCAGCACAATAAGTGTGCTGTCTCTGGCGAGCGCAGAATTTCCCCTTATGCCCTACCGCCTTTAAGAAAGGGCAGTAGTTTTGGCCTATGCACTTCTACTCTGAAACACACCTTCAATCATTGTTTCAAAAAAAGTTATTGCGCCTCTGAAAATTTTCCATTATTTCGACGTGCGAAGCTGCACTTTCTCGCTAAACACAGCTAAGAAGTGCACGTCATGTAGAGGGTAACGGCAACACTTCGGCAAAGAGGGGCTAACCACCCCTTATGTAAAAGAAGACAGGTAGCCACCTGTAACGTTGTCGAAACTCTTGGAGCTGGATGCTGGGAGACTAGCTTGTCCAGTTCGAGGGAGGCTCAATTGAGTAATACCGTTTGCCAAAAACGGGGCAATCCAATTGTTCTATCCCATGCCATATACATAGGTTCAAAAGGAAGTAGGGCGACCGAGACAAACCTCACTCACGCAAGTCAGTGAGGCCGTACAAAAGAAAGTGGGTGATGTTAGCAGAACTAACTAATCCCCATAGGGGGGCTTGGCCTAACTGCTGTTTTAATAGCAGCACATCTTGGTGGGTAACCCTATCCGGCGCAGGGAGTTTGGCGCTTCAGTAATGACGCCAATCGGAGGAAGACACCTCCGACGTTCGTCAGAAATGGCGACGGCGAATAGCTCAACTGTGAAAGTGGTGAAAACCATTGCCGGTAAGTTTGTGGAGAGACGATGCCGAACCGTGGAAAAGGCGCTACATGGTAATTCGTGGTCACTTCTGCCTTCCGCACGAGGAAACCTGAAATGGGAGCGGATTCAATTCGCCCGTGTAGTAGTAGCCCTGTGGATAGCAATCCACTACCAACGTGACTTCTCAATCAATCTTCTGTGCTAATCGGGGAAGGTCTGGCAGGCCGGATGGTGGCTCATTCGGTGCCTGAGCAAATAGTTGTCACTCAGGTGATTCAAAATGACCAGACTGGGAGTGTGGAGCAAGTAGGTGCTTGGCCGTTATTCAAAAGGCCAAGGTGCACGAGGGGCAAGGCAGTCCCAAAGGCATTCACTCATTCATGGTGTCGCAATTAACTGATCGAGTTGGTGACTCCGATCAAGTGACCCGTGTGACTACGAAAGCTCTGAGGAGGTTTTACCTCTCTACATGATGAACTTCTTTTGTGGGCTAGCCGGTGAGCCTGAAATACAGCTCAGCGGCTAGCTACTACTTCATGCAGCTTTGAAACTGACTTTTAAATGATGGTTTTATCGATGCGCTAATTAAGACCGAAGTACCTGATCTCTGAGCATCTGTTACAGCTTATGGAAGGTGGGTGCGCGGCGGTTTGTCTGCGCGGTCCTTCGCTTGAGCAACTGTGGCGATGTTGATGCCTCGCGTCCGTTGTCATGCGTTCGTGGAGAGCTGGCGAAAAGGTTTAAAACGTCGACGTCGTTTGGAAACAAGCGCAAAGGTTTTAGAAGAAACAAACGGTGGCGCTGCTAGAAGGATTCACACACAAAGGGTTTTGGCTTTGCGGACTGAGCCCTTAATCAGTCCGTTTCCTTCCAGGCATGAGTACTTACTTGCTGTACGGAGGCTGAGAAAAAGTGGTGATGAAACATGCCGTGCCAACACTCGGATTCTTTCTTAGACGGATCGCTATCGACTACATGCGCTATGGCTACTACCGGTGGGCACTGCGTTTTATTCCACCTGAGCGCAACCCACAAACGCTTGATGCCAAACTCATTGAGGCCTACAGCGTCACTGCCTGCCGAACTACCCGGATGAGGCAACGTCGACGAGGCCTAGCTGTGGTGCAGTACGTGCGGTGGGAGCACACCTTTGTGCTGCTTGCCACCGAAGGGGCTCATGAGCAGTTTGATAGGCTCCGCAGCTACGATGCCCGAGAAGCTCCCCTCCACATTGGTGCCTATGCGATCGGAGTACAGGGAACGCGGGTCGTTGTCGAGGTCAGACAACGAGTCTGGCTTGCCGTCTCAAAGCGCATTCGTCTTATTGAGTTGGGCGATCGCACCACCTTAGAATCACGGTTAAACGCCCTCCCCTTCTATCGCTTCCCAGGAGTAATTGGGCAGCTCCGGAACCTGGTGAGGGCGATTAACAAGAGGCGTCGAGTAGCAGGCCTTCCCTTAATCGTCATCGATTATGGAACGAAGTGGGATCCTAAGACATTCCTCAAGCAGACTTATCCTTCTTCATCTCTAGGGCTCGTGAATGGATGAGTGGTCCTCTCCGGTGTTCTCCTGTGGGTACTCCTGCCAGAGTGAAGTAGTCTGCCGTAAGCTCTGAAACTTGCCATCCCCCAGGATCAGATGATCGAGCACAGGGACGCATAAGATCTTCCCGCACTGGAGGAGCTGCTTCGTAAGGGCGAGATCATCCGGGCTCGGTTCCAGAGCACCTGAAGGGTGGTTATGGGCCACTATGATTCGCACGGCCCGGTGCCGGAGCGCTTCCCCAAAGATATCTCGTGGATGAGCGAGAGTCTCTGTCTGTGAACCGATAGTGAGAACGCGCTTGGCCAAAAAATGGTGCCTAACGTTTAGCATAAGCACAGCAAACCGCTCCTCTGTTTCCCACATCAGATCGTGGGATAGCAGGGAAGCAGCAATGTTGGGATCATCAACACGGGTTCGTACCGGAGTGGGCTGGATAAAAGCTCGCTTTCCCAGTTCAATCGCGGCAACCACAATTGCCGCCTTCGCTGGCCCAACTCCCCGCATGACCAGAAGCTCTTCCATCGAGAGATGCTGAAGCCTCCTCAAGGCGTCCTCTCCGGCCTGACTCAACTCCCCCAAAATGGAATGAGCTAAGTCGATAGCAGAAAGCCCGGTACTGTGGTGCCCAGTGCCAAGCAATATCGAGAGAAGCTCGGCGGTTGAAAGTGCCTTGGGGCCATAAGCTGCGAGCCGCTGCCGGGGGCGATCCTCCTCGTACATATCCTGAATTCGGCGAAGAGAATGATCGCGTGTCCCTGTCCCTACCCCGTCAACAGCAGTAGTAGTCACCGAGGAGCAAATACCTTCCTCAGCTAAATTCTCTTCCTCTCTAAAGAAGGAGAGCTGAGACCACTGCTCTCCTTCACCCTGCTGATTGCGCCTATGGTCGTCGTCTGGTGCCAACGGTTCTGGCATATAGCTCGCTAGGTGAAGAATCCCCGCAAACGGAATAACTACAGACCTCTCGCTTAGGAGCGCTTAGTATCAAACTTTGGCTGCCTGTCCTAGATCTTTTTAGGCCAAAGGTCCGAAGCTCCGGGTGTGAGCGCGAATCATCTTCTGGCTCGATAAACTCGGAGCCGCGAATCTTGAGCAATAGAGCGATGGTGGCAGCGGACAGGAGTAGCACTTCGGTACACTCCTCCTGTCCTAGGACTTAAAACAACGGCGATGTGGCGACCTGGATGGAGGGCCAGTAACCCGCGCAGGAACGCAGCCAACATCCCCGGTGAGAGCCGACTCTGGGGCCGCGCCATCAGAGCGAGCCGATTAAACGCCGTAATCCCTGTGATGAGCGTTGTTGCTACCCGACGGGGCTCGCTTTCATCTGGTTGGTGTAGCTGCTGGTGGCTAACAACGTAGAGGATGGCTCCATTTGAGAACGTTGCTATCTCGTCGGGCGATACGGATTCGCCGACAGCCTGCTTAAGTTGATTGGCAAAGGTAAAACCTTGCCGAATGAAATAGCGGCGGAGCGTATCGGGGGATATGTCTGGCCGAAAGCGCCGCCGCACAATCTGAAGAAGATCGGGGAACGTCGAGAGGATGTGATGCGTGCTTTTCCTTTCGGCCAGGGCGTCCGCGATCATTGCGAGTAGGTCTGGGTTTTCAAGTTTTTGAGGACGCCCTACTACTGACCGCTTTTCTGGAATTGCCGTCGCCTGCTTGGGGGCACGAGAGAACGACGACGACGGTGGTGGTGGTGGTGTTAGTGATGGTGTACTTGCGATCAGGATCTCAATCACCACATCGCTATCAAGGCCCAGCTGCTGACAGATCTCAGGTGTAGACAACCCCTGCTGCCGAAGGGTTAAAACAGCATATGGAAGCGCTTGATTCATCTACGAAAAAACCCTGCTCAGACAAAATGATTTTGCGTCAAAATCAGTGATTGTTCCACAAGCTAAAAGCGCAAGAACAGCATATCGCAATCAGCGTTCTTCTAATTTAATTCAGCGTTACGATGGGTTAGACAACCTTCATCCGATATTACATTTGTTTCGACATATCATCTTTTTAGGGTGTGGAACATCTTTAAATATGACTAGTGGAAATTGCTAAAACTCGGCGCATTCGTTAAAGCTACCACCTCCCTTCCTTCCATCTGAGTATGCCCTTGCGGGTAATAGACCGTGCCGTCCTGATCACAGAATAAATGCAGTTTGCGGGTAATAGACCGTGCTTAGTGAAAGCGAGAATCAGCCATATCAATCAATGAACCGGCGTTTGAATACTATTCAAGCAAATAATAACGCTCCATCTATCTTTCATTAGCTCCTTTCCTTACTGAAAAGATTGATTGAGGCCTTTTGAGACTTCGAGAAAGCGAACCATGGGAATCCTTCTGTTGTGATCTGCGGGTAATAGACCGTGTTTTTTTGAAAAAGGGCGCTGCGTAGCGAACAGCACAGTAGCCTTGTGGCTCGGAAAAGAAGGGAAGCCCTACCCCAAACCCTTAGCAACCTTATTGAGGACACTCTAGGTGTCATTTTGGACCTTCTGGAGGGAACCACGAGACGTGCTCTAAATCTGTCAGTGGAGCAACATTGATTCTTCTACTTCACATCCTTCACCTGAGGGTTCTTCCTAACTATTTCTAGCTGCCTTTTTCTCTCTCTTCCAAAAATCAAAAAAATCTTACTTCTCTTAGGGGCCATTTCCTCAAAAGTTATCCACAGGGGTCTAGCCCGTTTAAGAAGATAGTTTAATATGTTTAAGAGAGTTTAGGGGTTAGCAACCCATTGTTCTTGTTACAGAATACACTGTTTTTTTCCGGTAATAGACCGTGTTCTTGCGGGTAATAGACCGTGTTCTTGCCGGTAATAGACCGAATGAGATGCAGGTAATAGACCGTATCGTGATCTGAAGTTATCCACAGGCTTTGTACTGCTAGTGTCGAGATAGAATCTTGTTTTGCTTGTTTGTTGATGCAAATGAGCACCTATTTTTTGATGCCCCTTTCCACTCACAGAAATAAGTGATTCTGCGGGTAATAGACCGTGCGGCAGCGCCGCTTCCTAGCCTCGGAGCGACGTCGCTCCGAGATGAAAAGATGGGCAACATGTAGTTGCCCATCAGAAGGATAACCTTTTCGCTATGCGAGGGTGTGATTATCGTTAGTGCAGTCTGAACAGATGTCCCCGCCTCGCACGACCGATTGCGTGCAGACGCAGATTTGATCTTCGACCCGTCGGGTACAAGCGCACTTATAGCTCCCAACGAAATTCTCTTCGAGAACTGCGACAGAAAAACCTTGAAGTGAAAACGTAGCCATAATGTTTCTCCAAAAACCTTCGAGGAAGGTATGGAGCAGAAACGATAAAACGAATATCTAAAAAAGGTGATTACTGTGGTAATCCATAAAGTTGTTTTCTGCTTCTCGGAGCGACGTCGCTCCGAACCCCTAGCGAGCCACCCGTGCAGGCCGCTGAGCTACCTTCCTACACCACGCAAGGAACGCCGCGTCTGGGTCTTTTAATTGAATTTCATTCTTTTTTGTCATCTGTCGCCAGTCATCTTCAAGAGAATAGATGTCATAGCCTGGCGCAATCTGTTTTGCCTTCTCATAGGTAGTTGTCTTTAAGCAAAGAAACTGCGCTTGGGATAAAGGCAATGTCTCAGGAACGGCTTTTGTAGGAGGTCCTTCCTTCCGTGCAAAGAGAAGCTCTTGGGAGCTCGTTTTTTGAATCTGTAATTCGTAGTCTAGGAGCTTTCCTTGCTTGGCAATCTCTCTAATTGCCGTAGCAAAATCAGATGGGCGTTGAGAGCTCCCCGAGCGCTCATAGAGCGTTTCGAGCCGCCACTTCCACCCTTGGGTACTGTTGCCTGCTTGCTTCCGGATAAAGCGGTAAAGCCAACGTTCGATTCCTCCAGTAAGCAGAAAGTAATCGGGATGCAGAGAAAGAATAAGAGAGCGGTCACGGACTGCCTCAAACAGCCACTCAGGAAGCACGACAGTCACATCTCTGAGCCGACCATGATCGTCTCGATCAATATGAACATACTCAAGCCAACTAAACATGACGGTCTGCCGTTCAGATGATCGGATAGTCGTAACTACGTTGGTATTCTTTAGGCGAGCAATTGTATCTTCCAGCCTCTTGTACTGCACCCCTCCAGCGTCTCGTCTGGCGCTTTTAAGAAAAGCATGGCGGTGAAATCTTACCTGGCGTGAGACTACTTGCCCTTTATCAATCGCCTCTCTGACTTGGGACAAAAGCCACATAATGAGATCCCAATCCCAGATATTGGCGATACCGTACGGAGCTCCACCAGTAACAGTAATCTCAATACCCTTTCCGCTGTAAATAATGGGAGCAACCCGAGGCTTTTTAGAGAGGCTAAGAAACGGCACCTCCATTGCGTCCTGAATATCTCGGGTCACAATATCGGTAAAGACTGCCGAGAAAAGCTCCAGCTGGCCATCTTGCGGAGGGGGTTTGCGTAGTGCCATAGACCCCGTCCTGTAGCTTACTTTTCTCTAATCCTCAAGCTATTTTGTCTCAGTAACCAAGACACCCAATTCTTCAAAGCTATGGTTCTCCCTATTGGTGATCCATGAGAGAACCACTATAGTTTGTGAGCAGTATAATCTTCGGAGCGACGTCGCTCCGAACGAAAAAAGAACGTAATGAGTAGCGATACCTTTGCCCCAATGGTGTTTCTATCAGGCCACCTCAACGATACAACGTGCCAAGAAATAAGGCGTCAATGCCGCACATAATTGCACTTTTCAATATGTCTGGTGGGGTTGGAAAATCAACACTGACGATGAACCTTGGGTATCACCTTGCGGTTGAGCATAAGAAGCGTGTGCTCCTGATTGATATGGATCCGCAGGCATCGCTTACCACCTTCACAGGCATCGCTCCGTTTGATCTTGAAAAAACGATATACCACAGCCTGCTTAAGCGTGAGCCGTTGCCTATACAGAAGGATATTTGCGGATGCGATCTCGTTCCTGCGAACATCTTTCTCGCACAGGCTGAACTGCAGCTTGCTTCAGAACTTCGTCGTGAATACAAACTGTCTGATTTAATTACAAAAAAGGCGTCTCGCTACGATTTTGTTTTGATAGACTGCCCCCCTTCCCTTGGGCTTCTGTCGGTTAACTGTCTTGTCGCGGCAGACTTTCTCTTGATTCCAATCCAGACCGAATACAAGTCAGTTGAGGCAACCATCAACCTACTCCAAACCACCCATGAAATTGCAGGGCAGGTTAATCCCAGCCTCAAGGTAACTGGTGCCATCCCGACTATGTATGACGAAAGAACTTCTCAATCGAGACGAGCGCTACAAACTATCGAAGAGGTTTTTGCTTCCCTACAAGACAACCCAAGCTTTAAGGGAGCGAGGGTCTTTCCCCCTATTCCACGACGTACTGACTTTGCCAACGCAACTACCGAACACTTACCCCTTGCCCAGTATGCTCCCCGACATCCTGCTCTTGAACCGTTGGAAGTGATCGCAAAAGCTCTAGTGAAAAGTCTATGAAGAAGAATAATAAGAAGAAAGCAGAGACCAGTTCGTTTAGTCTGGCCGGTAGAGGGATTCTTTCCACTTTCGTCTCTGGCTCACTGGCTCACGCTGCGCCAGTTGGACCTCTGCAGGATGAAGCCCAGCCGCTGCAAGAAGCGGCGACAACTAAGACTGCTACCACTACTAACCCCGATGGGGATACCCAGTGGCTTCCTGTCGATGCCATTAAGCCGGGCGCTTTTCAGCCTCGTCAATTTTTCTCTGAGGAGGGTATTAACAATCTCGCCACTTCATTTAAGGAGCAGGGGTTTCGCGGCGCAATTAACGTTCGTCCTTTGGGAGACGGATCATGGGAACTCATTGCTGGAGAGCGACGATGGCGAGCAGCGAAGCTTGCTGGACTACCCGAAGTTCGCTGCATCGTTGACCAATATACTGATGAAGAGGCCCTTGAGTTTGCCCTCATCGAGAACCTCCAGCGAGAAGACCTAAGTAAGCTGGAAGAGACCGAAGGGATCCTAAAGCTCATTGAGGTGAAGTTAGGAATCCCAAAGGAAAGGGTGCTCGCTATTGTCCGAACAGATGGCCATCCTGATAAGCGCGGCCTTAGGAGCGACGTCGCTCCGAGCGACGACCTTCGGAAGATAGAGGGAGTGCTTTCGTCGTTTGGGGTTGAGCTTCAGACCTTCCGTACCAAGAATCTTCGGACACTCACCCTACCTGATGACCTTAAAAAAGCGCACTTAGAGCGAGGGCTCTCATACTCCGTAGCCCTGGAGCTTCTCAAGGTAAAAGACGCATCCAAGCGCAGGTCTCTCCTTGAAAAGGCACTCAAAGGAAAGCTGTCATTCCGAGAAATTCGCGACCAGGTGAAAACGGTGGGGATGGATCCAGATAAAGCAGGCGTGAGTGTAAGGGGATGTGATGTTGCCTTGGTAAAAAGGCTAAGTGGTATAGCTAAGCGCCTGCGATCCGGGCTCAATCTGCCTGAGAAATCTCAGAAGAGAAAGCAGCTAGAACGCCTGCTGGGAGAGGTAGAGACCTTGCTCGGGGAAGCCGGAGCGACGTAGCTCCGAAGCCAGCTTTGGTCCGATAGTGAACGACTGTTCTTTCTGCTCATACAACTGACACTAAGTTCTTGCGAGAGACTACCAGTCTTGCAATACTGTATCCTGTAGGATACGTTGCGTAGATGGATCCAACCATCCACGTACAGTTCCTAGAGACGAAAGAAGGCAAAGTCCCTTTTGAGGAGTGGTACTCATCTTTGAAGGACAAAGTCACGAGGGTTAGAATTCGGCGGCGGCTTGATCGGCTTCAACTTGGGAATTTTGGCGACGCCGAATCTGTTGGGGAAGGAGTCCATGAGCTGCGACTGCATTTTGGGGCAGGGTATCGCATTTATTTTGCTCGGATAGACAACTTGGTAGTTCTTCTCGGTGGTGGAGATAAGAGCACCCAGAGAGCCGACATTACGCGAGCAAAGTCTTTATGGAGAAGGTACGCAAATGAAGTTGAAAGATATGCAGGAGACCTTGGAGCATGAGCTACAGGATCCCGAGTATGCAGCGATGTATCTTAACGATGCTCTTCATGACGGATCCCCTGAGGAGTTTCTCTTGGCCCTTAAGAACATCATCCGCGCTACCCAGGGAATGAGTCAGGTCGCCTCACAAACTGAGCTGGGTAGAGAGAGCCTTTATAAAGCGTTCTCCGAGAGCGGGAATCCTCACTTCCTCACAGTTCACAAAGTGATTTCCGCGCTCGGATTCCAATTTGCCATTGCACCGGCTTCCGAAGGAGAGCCTCCAGCATAGAGGCCTGCGCTTCTTAAAGTTCTATTCTCAGAGCGACGTCGCTCCGAACGATGAGATGAATAAGATAGAGGCAGTGCTCTCGTCTTTCGGCGTCAAACTACAAACCCTTCGTACCAAGAATATCCAGACGCTCGCTCTGGCTGATGACCTTAAAAAAGCTCACTTAGAGCAGGGCTCTTACACTCCGTAGCCCTGGAGCTCCTCAAGGAAAAAGACGCCTCTAAGCGAAGGCCTCTCCTTGAAAGGGTAGGGGAAAAAATCTTTATAAAAAGGCTTGCTGGTATAGCTAAGCGGCTAAAAACAGAAACAAATCTGCAAGAGCTATCTCTTAAGAGGAATCAGTTGGAACGCCCTCTGGGAGAGATAGAGACACTACTTGAGGAAGTCGGAGCGACGTCGCTCCGAAGAAACGTCACGATCGCGAGGAGTCGCATGAAGGACGCTATCGCTTAAGGCGAAGGCGTAATTACCGGACGCGACTCCTCATAGTGGCAATATTTGCAGCTACCTCCTTAAAACTCGGGCACAAAGAGTTCGCGCTTATTACCCGCGTAGTGGCGGTAGATCACCTCGGGCGAGTTACCCACTAGACGAGCCACATCTTTTGCGTCAAGCCCATTCTCCAAAGCGAGGGTAATAAAGGTATGGCGGGTCTGGTAAGGCTTACGGTACTCAATACCGAGCCCCTTGAGGACTGACTTCCACACCGTCTTTCGAAATGACGGCGTATTTAATATGCCACCAGAGTAGCCTGGAAACACCAGGGCTTCTGGGTCCGCATTCTGTGGCTTAATCTGAGCCAGGAGCTGCTGAACAATCCCATTACAAGGGAAGCGTCTCCTTTCCTGGGTTTTTAGCCCTTCGCGCAGCTGCTGGCCCTCCTTGGTGCTGATGATTGCTTGCTCAAAGGTAATGGTTTTTAGGTCTCTACTAACGTGCTTCCACTGAAGCGCGATCGCTTCACTTGGGCGACACCCTGTCAGAAACAGAAACTTAACGTAACCGTAGTAGAAGGAGTGCTTGTACCCTGAGTGTTTGTTGCAGAATGCATTCTCCTGAATAGCTTGAAGAATCGTATCCCTTTCCTTGGGGCTAAACGGGAAGATGTCCGTGTCTTCATCATTCTTTTGAGCCTTAGGGGGCCTGATCTCTTGAGCCATGCCCTCAAAGGGGTTCTCGGTGATAACGCCTGACTTAAGCGCCCACCGGCAGCAGGCATTCAAGCGAACGATAAATCGCTTACAAGACTCAACGGGAATGAGCTGGAGAGCGCAGTCTCTGATCTCAGCAGCCTTCTTAAGCTCGTGGGTCGGGATGCGCTCAAGGTAGCCGGTGTAGGTGCCGTAAACGTGATACATAGTGTTGGGCGAACACTGGGGCCGCTTGTACTCCACATATTGCATCCAAAGCTCCATCAGGGACGGGACCACTTGTGGATCATCAGCTTCTGGTTCATCGACTGAAAGGGCAGAAGCAGGCTTGTACTTAGCCAGGGTTTCATCAAAGTTTCCTGAGATGATATCGAGCCGGATTTGATTGGCTCGCATCTGCGCCAGTTCCCGCGTTTCATGAGTATCTTCAAACCCGAGCGATAGGTATCTCCGTTTGCCCTGGTAGGTGAAGACCAGCTGCAAGCGGCCATTAGAGTTTTTAACTTGAACGGTTCCTTTGGAAGATTTGCGCCGACGGGGTTCGGCAGCCCGTAGGCCGCTCGGAGGGCCTTGGTGAGAAGTATTAAACGACATGGGAGAAATTGGGGTAGGGGATGAAGCGAATTACCCCAATCCTACCCCAATAAACTGGTCAACCTTGCCCAACTGTGCCCAACACCGAGCGAAAATTAGAACAATGGCACTACATTTTCAGCAGGCCTAAAAACGTCGAAACCCCTGAAAGCCTTAGCATTCAGGGGTTTTAAGAGTTAAAGCGGGTGGGGGGAATCGAACCCCCATCATTAGCTTGGAAGGCTAAGGTTTTACCACTAAACTACACCCGCAAACCATAGTTTATATTACCACATTGTCTCTCTGCGGAGCCCCTGACACGCTCCAGCGATCGCTACAGATAGGGGGTAAATTACCTATCTGAGCCGCCTTTTGATGGATACGATACCAGGCACCTTAGGTTAAATCTTTATAATAGGACGTTCAACCGTTGCTAAATAGTCGTACGGGTTGCTCCAGGTCAACACCGTCGTGAAGGACGAGCAAAGGGACAAATTCAGTCTCAAGGTTAAGTTCAAGATTGTGCAGCGGTTGGCTGCTGTTGTCTAACGAGTTAGGGTTTGCCTGTGTCTGCATCTGCATCGACAGCCTATTTACTGGTGTCTCACGGTAGCCGCGACCCCCGACCTGGTCAAGCCATGGAGCGCCTAGCTCACTTTGTGCGATCGCAGGAGGCCGGGCTTTGGGAAACTGGCAGCCGATCTAAAGACCGTAGCGATAGCAGACGATCTGCTTCCACCCGGCTGGCCCTCGGCGAGGCGTCGCTGCTGCTGCGGCGCAGTACGTCCACCGATGGGTTGAAGCCGGGTCAAGATGCCTCTTTTTTGGGCACATCGGGTCTTTACCGGGCCAGGGTATCGGTGCCTGACGCGATGCATGGGCCTCTAGTCGGTACAGCTTGCCTAGAGACCGAGGCGCTGCCCCTGCACCGGCAAATTGTTGAGTTTAGCCGACGAGCCTGTGCCGCAGGCGCCGAGCGGGTGCGGCTGGTGCCCCTGTTTTTGCTGGCTGGGGTGCACGTTGTGGACGATATTCCGGCTGAGGTCGAGCAGGCGCGCCAGATGCTACCTAGCTTAACCCTGGAGGTTTGCCCTCACCTGGGCAACCACCCTGGCCTGAAGGGGCTCTTGCGTCAAAAGTTGCAGACAACGGCGATCAAAACCCCTATTGTGCTGGCCCACGGCAGCCGCCGCCCAGGGGGCAACGACGCTATTTATGCGCTGGCTCAGGCCTTGGGAGGAACGGCGGCGTTTTGGACCGTTGCCCCTAGCCTGGAGTCGCAGGTGATTCACCATATGCAGTCGGGGGTGCAGCGGGTAGCTATTTTGCCCTATTTCTTGTTTGCGGGCACGACCACCGATGCGCTTACTCACCTCACCGAGGAGCTGGCCGAGCGCTTTCCGAAAATGGGGTTTCACCTGCTGCCGCCCCTGGGGCCTTCGCCAGAACTGGCCCGCCTGGTGATCGATCTGGCTCTGGACCGGGTGCCCAACCGGGGACAGCAGATCCCTGTTCCTATGCAGCGCTTAGCCTTCCGCCACGGCATTCATTCTTCGTCAATGGTGTCGTAGGCCAGCTAGCGCCTGTGACTGGTACCGGGCGATGGCTTCAAAGGGCCGGGCTTGGACCATCACATCCTAGTCATCAACCTAGTCATCAACGGTCTATTCTTAAAGAATCGTTAAGGCATTACGCCGTCTCTTTCATCACTACGGTTTGAGTTTTGAGCACGCTTATGGTGTCAGCTGCTTCGGGGCCTCACGGGGGCCAGCCCTACGGCAAGGTCTATCTGGTGGGGGCAGGCCCCGGCGACCCGGGCCTGTTTACGCTGCGGGGTAAAGGGCTGCTGGAGGGGGCCGACGTTGTTATCCACGATGCCCTGGTGAGCGATCCTATTCTGGCAATGATCAATCCCCAGGCGACCGTGATTAACGCGGGCAAACGCCGGGGCCGCCACTCGCTGCTGCAGGAAGACATCAATCAGCTGATTATCGACCAGGCCAGGGACAATGCCGTGGTGGTGCGGCTGAAGGGGGGCGACCCCTTTGTGTTTGGGCGCGGCGGCGAGGAAATGGCGGCTCTGGTGGAAGCGGGCATTGCGGTTGAGGTGGTGCCGGGCATTACAGCAGGAGTGGCAGTACCGGCCTATGCGGGCATTCCGGTGACTCACCGCAGTCAGAGTTCGTCGGTGACCTTTGTCACCGGCCACGAGTCGGCGGGCAAGTACCGTCCCAGGGTCAACTGGCGCGCCCTGGCCCAGGGGTCTGAAACGATTGTGGTTTACATGGGCATTCACAACCTGGGCACCATTACCGCTGAGCTGCTGGCCGCCGACCTCAGCCCCGAGACGCCTGTAGCGCTAATTCGCTGGGGCACCTACCCACACCAGGAAACGCTGATTGGCACCCTGGCGACCATTGTGGCTCAGGTGGCCGAAACTGGCTTTGAAGCGCCTGCGATCGCCGTAATCGGCCATGTCGTCAGCTGGCACGAGGTCTTTAACCACTGCCGCCCCACCGGCACCATTTGGCCCTAGGAGTGCTCGCCAGCCTTCAAGAAATCGAGCACTTCGTCGCACCAGTCGATCCAGTCCTGCTCGTAGCGCATGCCCCGCCGCAGGGTGAGGTAGCGAAACTGCTCAGCTTTGGGCGGGTCGACCAGCTCCTGATATTTCGATTCCATTACTTGATAGTTGATCAGCCTCTCCAGGTGCAGCTGGCGGCGACGCTGTAGCTCCTGCAGCAGCACATCCACAGAGGCGTAGGGGGCCGCCAGCACCTTGACTAACAGATCTTCTCGAATGGGGGTGGGCTCGGTGGGCCCGTCATACCAGCGGAGTAGTTCAGCCCTGCCCGCATCGGTAATGCCGTAGATTTTTTTGTCAGGTTTGCCCACCTGGGGCACGGTTTCGTGGATGACCCAGCCCTGCTGCTCCATTTTGCCCAGCTCGCGATAGATCTGCTGCTGACTGGCCTGCCAGTAGCAACTGACGCTTTCTTCAAACCGCTTGCTGATGTCGTAGCCGCTGAGGGACTCGCGCGACAGCACCGCCAAAATCGTGTGGGACAGGGCCATAGGGGAGAGGGTTCGTTTGCCCATTGACATACTCAACTGTTTGAGTATACCCTTTGGGCATGGTACACAACAATTTGAATATCTATTTGTTGAATACCTACTTATTGAATAGTGCTCTGTTGTGTAGGGCATAGGCTCTGCGTTCTATTGACCTCTCTAGTCAAAGGTGTCGTCATGACCGACGCTCCCGCTTCAGCTGATTTAGTCTCTGCTCAGCCTCGCCCCACTCCAGTGGCGGCAAACGACGGGGGCAAGCGCCGTAGGCGGCTACGGATTCGGCGCTGGTGGCTGCTGCCCCTGGTGACGGTGCCCCTAGCCGCAGGGGTAGGCTTGCAGCAGTTGAGCCAATCCACCGATGCGATCGCCGATGCCCCGCCCTTACCCGTCGAAACCGTGGCGCTAACGCCGGTCGAGGGCTACACCGTGGAGCGCCAGTACACGGGCGAAATCGTGGCCCAGCGCAGTAGCACCCTGGGGTTTGAGCAGGGCGGTACGGTGGTGGCGGTGCTGGTACAGGAGGGCGATCGTGTTGCCGCCGGTCAACCCCTGGCCCGCCTCGACACCCGCAGTCTGACCGCCCAGCGGCAGCAGCTGGTCGCCCAGCGCGACCAGGCCATGGCCAGCCTGAACGAATTGCAGAATGGCCCCCGCCAGCAGTCGATCGCGGCGGCTCAGGCCGCGGTGGGCGATCTGGAGCAGCAGCTAGCACTGGCGCAGACCCAGCGCGATCGCCGCGTCGATCTCTACGATCGGGGGGCGATTTCGCGCGAAGAACTCGACCAGCAAACCTTTGGCAGCGGGGCGCTAGAAAACCGGCTGGCCCAGGCCCAGAGTGAGCTCAACGAGCTATTGGCAGGCACCCGGCCCGAGCAGATTGCGGCCCAGCAGGCTCGGGTGCGCCAGCTAGAGGCTCAGATTCAAGCGGTGGATGTGGACCTGTCAAAGGCGGTGATTACCGCCCCATTTAGCGGGCGAATCAGCGATCGCCCCGTAGACGAGGGCATGGTGGTCAGCGGCGGTCAGACCGTGCTGCAGCTCAGCGAGGGAGGCGCAACTGAGGCCCGCATTGGAGTGCCCGCCGATCTGGCTCAGACCATTGCCGTGGGTAGTGCCCAGACCGTGGAGGTGGGCGAGCGTACGTTCCCTGCGATCGTCACGGCCCTGCTGCCGGAGCTGGAGTCAACCAGCCGCACCGTGACCGCCGTGCTGTCCCTAGATATCCCAGAGGAGCCAATTCTAGGCCAAACCGCCCGCCTCGTTCTGCAAGACAATCAAGCCACCGCCGGATTCTGGTTGCCCTCTACCGCTCTGGTGCAGGGGGAGCAGGGGCTGTGGTCGGTGTATGTGGCCGATCCTAATGGGGACACTGCCGCAGTGGCGCGTCAGCCGGTGGAAATTGTCCATACCGAGGGGGATCGGGTGCTGGTGCAGGGGCTGGTCGAAGCGGGCGATCGCGTCATCACCTCTGGCACCCATCGAGTGGTGCCCGGTCAAGCCGTCAGCGTTTCTAACTAAAGGAATCTTCGCTATGCAAGCTTTCGTAACCGGCAGCACTGGGCTGCTTGGCAGCAACCTGGTCCGCGAACTGGTCGATCGGGGCTATCAGGTCAAGGCCCTGGTGCGATCCATCGACAAAGCCAAGGCTCTGCTGGGCGACCTGCCCCAGGTGCAGTTTATCCAGGGCGATTTGCAGGCGATTCCCGCCTTTGCCGCCGAGCTGCGCGGGTGCGACGTGCTGTTTCACACCGCCGCCTACTTTCGCGAATCCTACGGACTGGGCGACCACTGGCCCCAGCTCAAGGGCCTCAACATCGACGCCACCATCGAGCTGCTCGAAGCCGCTGAAAAGGCCGGCGTGGGCAAGGCGATCTACGTCAGCTCGTCGGGCTGCATTG
>PYER01000445.1 GCA_003017855.1 filamentous cyanobacterium CCT1 | reverse complement strand
ACCAGGTTTCATCGAGGGTAAAGTCGGCCAGCTGGGGCAGCAGGGCGATCGCATTCCTGAGCAGCTGGCTTACCCCCCCGGCGGTATTGTGGGGCGCAAAGCCTACGTTCTGGCTGGTGGCCCCCAGCACAATGCGGCCGTCGCGGCGGGGCACGATGTAGATGTCTTCGCCAAACAGCACCCGCTGCAAGGGCTGGGGCGCACCGGCACCGGAGGGCACCCGCAGGCTGGCCATTTCGCCCTTTCGAGGAAACACCGGCAGGGGCAGCAGCTCGTGGGCCCAGGCACCTGGGGCCAGCACAATGTGGTCGGCGCTGAAGTCGCCCGCCTCGGCGGTGCAGACTCGCTCAACCCGGCCCTGGCGCTGCTGAAGCGCGATCGCCCCGGTGCCCTCGTGCAGGGTAACATCCAGATCAAGCGCCGCCTGACGCAGCGCCTGCACCAGCAGCCGGTTGTCAACCTGGCCCTCGTCGGGGTACCAGAATGCGCCCTGAACCGTATCGCTCAGGCCCGGCTGATAATAACTCAGGGTATCCGCACTCAGCCATTCCTCGGTGAGCTGATCGGGAGCCGTACGGCGCGGCGCCAAAATGCCGCAGGGCCAGTAGCCCACCGACTGCCCACTCAGCGCTTCGAGTTTGCTCACCCAGGTGGGATAGAGGCACAGACTGGCGAGGCACAGCTCTCGCATGGGACCGGGGGCTATGCCCTCGGCCTGGGGAGCCAGCATACCAGCGGCGGCGTGGCTGGCAGCCTGGGCAAAATTGCGGCTCAGCACGGCAACCGTGGCGCCCTGCTGCCGTAGCTCCAGCGCGATCGCCAGCCCGATGACGCCGCCGCCCACCACCAGGACGTCGCTTCCCCGATTTACCATGCCGTTCAACTCAAGTGCTCACTGCCATTTTAGGCTACCTGAAGCCGCGACGGTTTCAGCTTGGCTCTGTCGAGCGATGGGTAAATCGATGGGTGAGCCGCTACCACAGCGCAGGAATAGAGTCTAACTCGGGGTCAGGGGCGGGGCGAGTCACCTCACCGGGCTGCACCAGACCCGGCTGAATCGGGGCAATATCTCCAGTCACCGCAGGAAAGGTAGCGGCCTCACCCGTGCGCGGAATCACGTTACCCGAGGCAGGCGCAGTGCTACCCGCAGTTCCGGTAGTGTTGGGAGAAATTACGGCGCGATCGCCGGGGGGCACCGTACCCTGGTTACCAAATGTACTGTCGCCCTGGGCCGAGATACCGTTAACGCCCACTTCGCTCTGGCGCTGCACCAGCTGTCCGGCCTGCTCTATGGGCACAGACCCCAGGTCGCCGCCATTGGCCTGGGTCGTGGTGTCACCCCGGCTGGATATCCGCGCTCCCTCGGGGCCATCCTCAGAGCGATCGCTCAACAGCTGGTTTAGCCCACCCGCCAGCATCACCGCAATGGCCGCCAGAATGCCCCCGATAATAAAGCGATTCATGGCTTTCCTCACCCATACCTATGATCTATCATCGCGTAAATTGCCCTAATTGGCACAGAAAGCCGGGTTTTAGCCCTTTAGATCAGCCCAAATCGAGCAATATCTTTGCCAGGAACGCGAACTCGGACATCCAGGTAGGTCGCGGTGAGCCCCTGTAAGCACTGAGCTAGAACGTTCTCAGGCCGGTTGAATAATCACGACCTCCAGCTTGAGGTCATTGAAGTCATCGAGGGAATCTTGATCTTCAAAAGCAATATCGTAGCGGTTGCCGTTGGAGTAGCGGGTGCGCTTGACCCGCACACCAAAGGCGTCGCGCCAGGGACTGCGGGCCGTCAGGCGGTTGTCGCCGTCAAAATAGTAGGTAAATAGGTCCGCTGCCGGTGGAAACGAATACCAGCGGGTGGGGTCATTGTTGGTCACTTCCTGCCGCAGCTCCGACTCGGGCGGAAGCTGGTTGATCGGCCTGGGAGCGGCGTTTTCTTGGTACACCCGCATGCGCTGGCGAAACAGCGCATCGCCACCGTAAATGCGGTACCACACCTGATGGGGAGTAGTGGTGTTGGTGGTGTAGACCGAGTAGGCCGTCGCCGTTGGCATCGTCACGACCTCGTACTCGCGCACCAACCCAGTTAGGGGTGGAGCCTGCTGGGCGGGGGTTCGCAGCCCCAGCGGTACGGCCAAAAGAAGCACCGCCCCAAGGGCGACAACAAAACCAAAGACTACGCCGCGCCGACTCATATGCTCAGCCACCAGGAAGGATTTGCCCAAAGAATAACGCAGTTTTTTGGGTTGAGAACGCTGAAACAGGCTTTTTAACGCCGCAGAGGCGAATTTGGCTGGCGCTGGGAAACCTTGCTGTGCGATCGCAGCCCACCAAAAAGATTACGACTCATAGTGAATCCGCCCTGGCTAGCCCCCTTGGGCTGGGCAACCTTCGTCTATCCAGAACGATTCTTGGTCGAGGATTTTCTCAGCGTCCTAAGCGGCGGCTTGCAGGGCCTGGAGGTCAGCCCCGCAGATGGCGGGCAGGTGGCGGGTGATTTTCTCAATATCCCAGTGCCACCACTGGATCGCCAGCAGGGCTTCAATGGTGGCCTCGTCGAAGCGGTAGCGAATGATCTGGGCGGGGTTGCCGCCGACTACGGCGTAAGCGGGCACCGCTTTGGTCACAACGGCTTGGGCCGCGATGATCGCCCCGTCGCCCACCTGCACACCGGGCATGAGCGTGGCGCCGTAGCCAATCCAAACATCGTTGCCGATCGCGGTGTCGCCCTTGTGGGGCCATTCGCTGGGCATAACCGACTCCCAGCCCTGGCCAAACACCGGGAAGGGGTAGTTAGTGAACCAGTCGGTGCGGTGGTTGCCGCCGTTCATGATGAATTTGACATCGGAGGCGATCGAGCAAAACTTGCCGATGATCAACTTGTCACCGATAAAGTCGAAGTGATAGAGCACGTTGCGCTCAAAGTTTTCAGGATTCTCGAAATCGTCGTAGTAGGTGTAGTCGCCAACGACGATGTTGGGATTGGTGACGAGGGTGTTGAGAAACGCCGTGCGGGTGACGCCGGGGATGGGGT
>PYER01000444.1 GCA_003017855.1 filamentous cyanobacterium CCT1 | reverse complement strand
AAAAAGGCCACACCTTCACCGTCAGCGCCAGGGTCACCGTCGAGGCGACCGATCTGGGCGACCTGCTGGAGGTGGGCAACATTCCCTCGCGGGTGGGGCAGGAGGCTCGCCATGAGACCGGCGAAGCGATTTTGCCCGAGGATGCCCGACCCCAGTGCCAGCAGTCGATCACCTTTGATGTGGTGGTCGAGCACACGGCGCGGGGCAGAGGAGTTGCGATCGGCAAACCTAACGGCTTTGACACCGAGAGCTGGATTGGCCTGAAGGAATTTACCAGCAACTTTTGGACTAAGGCGCAGCCCGACAAATGGCAAAAGTGGGATTTTTTCAGCGACTTCGGCATCTTTCGCTATCGGCGGCTGCTGCGATCGCACCCCCACGACAAAAAAGTCGCCCCTGGCGATGTGGCCGTGCTCAACTGGGGCACCTCTAGCGAGCCTAACCGCGCCTTTTGCTGCGGCAACGACTACCGCCCCGGTCGGCTGGTGGGCGTCAGCCGCGAGGAGCGGAAACTGCACATCCAGCGGGCGCGGCAGCGGGCCCAGGCCTATGTCCACTACCTGCAAACCCACGGGGCCGCCGACCTCAAGCCCCGCGGCGACCTCACCTGGACCAGCGACGGCATTGCCCTCGAACCCTACATTCGCGAAGCCCGGCGCGGCATTGCCCTCACCACCATTCGCCATGAGGATGTAGCCGAAACCTTCTTCCCCGACCAGGCGCGGGCGCGTTGTTTCGACGACTCGGTGGGTATCGGCCAGTACCACTACCTCGATCTGCACGGCAACGACGCCAAGGGCCACGTCAGCCCCAAAGGTAAAGACGTGGTCGCCCGGCCCTTTAGCCTGCCGCTGGGGTCGCTAGTGCCCAGAGATACCGATGGCCTGGTGCTGTCAGCCAAGAGCATTGGCACCACCCACATTACCAACGCCGCCTACCGCATGCATCCAATGGAATGGGCGATCGGCGAGGCCAGCGGCTTTCTGGCGGTATTCGCGGTGTGGACCGGGCTAGAGCCTCGGGTGCTGGCCACCGAAGAAAAGCACATTCGCAAAATTCAGGGCTTCATGGCCCGTAACGGCATTCCTATTTTCTGGTTCAACGACGTCAGCCACGACGACCCCGACTTTGAAGCGATTCAGGTGCTAGCGGCGGCGGCCATTGTGCGCAGCGAAGACCCCAGAAGCCTGAGCTTCAGGCCCTATGCGCCGGTCAGTCGCGCCGTCGTCGCCACAGCCCTAGTCAACGTGCTCAAGCTGCCCACCACCCTGCCCGACAAGCCGACCTTTAGCGACGTGCTCCCCGGCCAGCATTGGGCCTACATGCCGATTGAAACGCTCTATGCCCACGGCATGATTGCCGGAGTTGGCAAAAATCGCTTCGCCCCCAATGCCCCTATCACCCGCGAACAGCTCTCGTTTTTGGTCAAGCGGGCCATGCCCGAGGTCTACGACAAAGCCTTTGGCCGCACCCCAATCGATCGCCAAAACCTCCAGCGCCGCGAACTCTCCCGCGTTTTGTACGAAGTGCTTAAGGGGCGGCTGCAGCTATAGCCTACCGGGCCTAAGGCTTTTTCTAGCGCCAATACCAAAGCGTTTGCCGGGTTTTGCTGCATTTTAAGTAATAAAAATTACAATCTGAAGGCCTGAAAACCTGTTCACTTATTTTGGTCTGGTTTTTATGGTCAGTTACGTCTATGAAATTGTTCAAGCGCATGAAGCGGCAGCCGTCCCTGAGATCGTCGAAGCGGCTGCTACAGCTCGTCAGTGGAGTCGGAGTGTGTCTGCTGGTGGCGACGGCCTGGTCGGGGTGGTTTGTCCCCGCTACCGCCCAGGTTGAAACCTACGAGGTCAAATCGGTACCCGGCAACGTGATCTGGGGCGAGCTGTTTAAGCCCGACAGCGAGCCAATTCTGACCGTCAAATCGGGCGATCGCATTCGTATGGAGACCGTCTCCCACGAGGGCATTCTGGCCGATCAGGGCGACACCGTTGAGTTTTTAACCGGCGGCGGCATCAAAGCAGACGACATTCTGCCCGATCAAATCACCATTAAAGGCACCGTCCCCAAATCTGGCCCCGGCCCCCACGTCATCACCGGGCCTATCTACGTTGAAGATGCCGAACCCGGCGACGTGCTCGAAATCAAAACCATCGACATCGAGTACCGCGTCCCCTACGGCGTTATCTCTAACCGCCACGGCAAGGGCTCGCTACCGGGTGAATATCCCGAAAACGAGGCCCCGATCTACACCAAGATCATCCCGGTAGATATGGAAAAAGAGATCGGTATTTTTAAGCCCTCCAACGGCCTACCCGATCTAGAAATTCCGCTGAAGCCTTTCATGGGCCTGATGGGCGTCGTGCCTGCCGACGCGGAGGAAACCGTCAACTCCGTACCGCCTGGGCTATACGGCGGCAACGTTGACATCAAGCACTTGGGTCGGGGCAGCAGCCTGTACCTACCGGTTCAGGTGCCGGGGGCGCTGTTTTACTCTGGCGATCCCCACTGTGCTCAGGGCAATGGCGAAGTGGCGCTGACCGCGATCGAATGTTCGCTGACGCCCACCTTTGAGCTGGTTCTCCACAAAGACATGGAGCTACCCGCTCCCATGGGCGAAACCGCAGACGCCTGGATTGCCGTCGGCTTAGACACTGACCTCAACGAAGCAATGAAGAAGTCGGTGCGCGAATACCTGCGGATTATGAACGAAAAGTACGGGCTGACTAAAGCCGATGCGCTGCTCTACGGCAGTGCCGATATCGACTTTGAGGTGTCTCAGGTGGTGGATATTGTGAAGGGCATTCACGGGGTAATTCCCAAAGAGCGCTTTACGGCTCTAGAGAAGTAGTCCTAAATTCCAACAAAACCTACTCCGTCAAAGCAGAACCTAAAAAAGAACCCCGGATTCTCAAGGAATCCGGGGTTCTACAGTTTTTAACGCGTCTAATTAGGGCTTGCTGAAAAAATCAGCAATTTGGGTAACAGAGCTGCGATGGGGTTGCCTGAGCGTGAAGACTCAGCCACCAGGGGGTGGCTGAGTCAA
>PYER01000111.1 GCA_003017855.1 filamentous cyanobacterium CCT1 | reverse complement strand
ACCCCCACTGGGGCCTAGTCAGCCCTACCGTAGTCGAAGCATTGCGGTAGGGCTAACGAGTTTGTAACGAATAACCCTGCTTCTAGAAACCGGGTTTCTTCTTTGGCTAGCTCCAAACTTTGGCTGCTGGCCAAGAAACCCGGTTTTTGAGTTCCCTAAACCCGTGTTTCTAAGTACTGACCAATCATAATTTCTTCCCCGGCGCGGGAGATAACGGTCTGACGGGTACGGTAGCGCTGGCCAATCAGCCGCAGCTCTTCCTCAAAGCTGGAGTCGTTGTACTGAGTTTTGAGCACCAGGGTGCGGTTGTCGTTGAAGTGGTATTGGGCGGTGACGGGCTTGGAGGTGGCAAAGCCGCGATCGCGATACAGGGTCGTGCCCCGCACCCCAAAGATGGTGCTGCCCTTCACCGGCTTTTTGCCGGTGCCCACGTAGTCGCTCTCCCAGGTGACGGTGGTGCCGCAGATCAGGGGTTTGGTAGGGTCTAGCTGGTGCATTTGGGCCAGTTCAATCAGCTGAGGTGCGTCGGCTTCTAAGAATGCGATCGAGATCTGACTGACTACTTCCTGAGTTTCGCCACTCTTGAGCGTGTAGTAGCGGCGCTCCGAACGCCAGTCTCCGGCGGTGTCTCGAAAGAAAGCCTGTACCAGAGGCTCAGCTAAAATGCGGGCGGTATCAGCGGAGAAAGGCATAGTCACTCGTCCAGGCAAGGGGCATAAGGTAGTGAAAGTCAATCCACAGAAATGGATTTGTTAAATTTCTTAACTTCGAGTTTCTACATCATAGGCGGTGAAGATAGGTTCGGCAATCACTCGTCAGGGTCATTTAGCTGCATCGACAAGTCCAGGCTGTCGCAGATTCTACGACGTCTGTCAGCAGATTCTGTAAGCATTAATACTTAAGGCACGCGATCGCTGAATATCAGCCTGAGGTCTTGGTTAGCCCACCCGCAACCCTGGTACCGTATAAGTTAGCGAGCATCCCTGGGGCTAACACGATGGATTTGGCCGACATCACCTACTTTTTTGACTGCTGCATGGGTCAGTGGTCGATCGAGCGCACCTACCACTACCTCACCCACCAGGAGATTGAGCGATCGCATACCGACTTTCGCGTCGAGGCCATCACCCCCGAACTGCGGCGCAAGGTGCTGGCCGACAACGGCTACGACCCCGTCGAAAACATTGACCAGCTGCCCGGCTTTCAGCTTGCCTTTCGCACCGTCTCCGACAAAGGCGAAGAAGTCACCCAGGAACTGCGGGCGCTGTTTGTGCCCAAGCACCAGGAGGGACCTATGCTGAGAGGCGACTATCTGCGCGATCGCGCCTACGAAGAAGAACGGCCCATTGTGTCCAGCTTCACCTACGACCAGAGCACCCGTGAGCTGCTCATGACTACCCCCTACACAAAGGTCGTTTCGGTCGACTCCATTCTGCTGATCAACCCCAACATGCGCATTCGCCGCATTCTTAACTACCAGCGTCCCGCTGAGGGAGAGGCGATGGATACCCTCGTGCTGGTCGGGTTCGGGGTCGAGCAAAAGGTGGGGTAAGCCACGCTATTCCCCTAAAGTACTCTGAAGAGCGCAGAGACTAGAAGTCTCTGCGCTCTTCAAAAACGTGAATAAGCCTAACCCGGTTCAATCTGGGTACAGGATATTTTTAAATGCGGATGGCGAGACTCGAACTCGCACAGCGTAAGCCACACGCCCCTCAAGCGTGCGTGTCTACCAATTCCACCACATCCGCTGGTGATGTTCTGAGCTGTACTTAACGGGCACATTGAGGGAAACTGTCGCCCAAGCGATCGCTCAGATATATAAGAGTAAACCATAATGGTCCCCTTGTAAGGGCAGATTTTCAGCAATATTTGTCGCCCTAGCGTCGTGCCACCACCATGATAGAATCAGCGACCGTCGTCATCGTATGATGCTGATTATGGTCGGTTGCAGTGGTGGGCTGGGATTGCTTAGCTAGGCTGCTAACGCCAAAACTCAATGGTCTCTTGCTATTTGCCCTACGTACATGCGCTTTTCCAAAATTTTGATTGCCAACCGGGGAGAAATTGCGCTACGCATTCTCCGGACCTGTGAAGAAATGGGCATAGCCACCGTTGCAGTTCACTCCACGGTCGATCGCCACGCCCTGCATGTGCAGCTGGCCGATGAGGCTGTCTGTATTGGCGAAGCGCCTAGCCAAAAAAGCTACCTCAACATTCCCAACATCATTGCCGCTGCCCTGACCCGCAACGCCAGCGCCATTCACCCCGGCTACGGATTTCTGGCCGAAAACGCCCGCTTTGCCGAAATCTGCGCCGACCACCAGATTGTTTTCGTCGGCCCCTCCCCCGACTCCATTCGCAAAATGGGTGACAAGTCGACCGCCAAAGATACTATGCAGAAGGTGGGAGTACCCACGGTGCCCGGCAGCGGCGGCCTGCTTACTGATGAAACCGAAGCCTATAAGGTGGCCAGCGAAATTGGCTACCCGGTGATGATCAAAGCTACCGCCGGGGGCGGCGGACGCGGCATGCGCCTAGTCAACAGCGAGGTCGACCTGGTCAAAGCCTTTATGGCCGCCCAGGGTGAGGCTCAGGCCGCCTTTGGCAACGCCGGCGTCTATATGGAAAAGTTCATCGATCGCCCCCGCCACATCGAGTTTCAGATCTTGGCCGACAGCCACGGCAATGTGGTGCACCTGGGCGAGCGCGACTGCTCAATTCAAAGGCGGCACCAAAAACTGCTCGAAGAAGCGCCCAGCCCTCGCCTGACCCCAGAGCAGCGCGAAAAAATGGGGGCTGCCGCCGTCCTCGCCGCCCAATCGATCAACTACGTGGGGGCGGGCACCGTCGAATTTTTGGTCGACAGCCAGGGCAACTTCTACTTCATGGAGATGAACACCCGCATTCAGGTCGAGCACCCCGTCACCGAAATGATTACGGGCATTGACCTGATTGCCGCCCAGCTCACCATTGCCCAGGGCGAAAAGCTGCCCTTCACCCAGTCGGATATTCAAATTCGTGGCCATGCGATCGAGTGCCGCATCAACGCCGAAGACCCCGACCACAACTTTCGCCCCAACCCCGGTCGCATCAGCGGCTATCTGGCCCCCGGCGGCATGGGCGTCCGGATGGATTCCCACGTCTACACCGACTACGAAATTCCGCCCTACTACGACTCGCTGGTGGGCAAGCTGATTGTGTGGGGTCCAGATCGGCCTACCGCCATTCAGCGCATGCGCCGCGCCCTGCGAGAATGCGCTATCACCGGCCTTCCCACTACTATCGGCTTTCACCAAAAGGTGCTCGAAAACGCCAACTTTATTAGCGGTGATGTCTATACCAACTTTGTCGTCGAAATGATGGCCGTCAAGTAGTTCAAACTGGACAACAGCAGGGTGCGTCAGGCGGCTAAAGTCCTCAGCAATAAACCGCTAATCCGATTCCCGCCGTAACGCACCGCCCAGAAAAGGAGCGAATGATTACAAGCCTGTCCTGGATCAAGCAACGGATTAAGGTTTTCTTTATCAAAGCTGTGGTGGGTTACGGCCCTTCCAAGGTTTATAGGGCTAAGCCAGAGCTTATCTTGAGCCTAACTCACCCTACGGAAAGCTACCCATCCACCCATCCACCCATCCACCCATCCACCCGGCTACCCATCTACCCAATCATCCGCAGCAGACCCTGCTGCCCCACTAGAATCTCGCGCAGCAGCGTGACGATGCCGACCCAGATCACAGGGGCGATGTCGACGCCGCCAATCGGGGGCACCAGCTTGCGCATGGGGGCGAGAAACGGTTCAGTTGGCCACGCGACCAGAGCAAAGGGCAGCTTAGAAAGGTCGGCCTGGGGATACCAGGTGAGCACAATGCGAAAGATAAACAGCAGGGTCATCAGCCCCAGCAGCAGGCCCACACCAATACTTAGCACTTGTGTAGCGTCCACGGTTAAACCCTCCAAAAACTTCGCCGTTGCGGTGTATGCAGTAGCCAGTTCGTTTAAGCCATCAGTAATTTGCCACCAGCAAAAACTGAGGCAGCGAACTGGTGAGTAGCCATCGCTTGAGACGTACCGGAACAGTCTAACCGTCCTAGTGATTACTACATGTACAATTCTAAAGCCTTACTCAGCCCATTCCTGGCGCTGAGATGGCCAAGCTCAGGCAATTCTTGCGATCGCCCATCTCAGGCTATGGGCAGGGGGCCTAACTTGATCAATAATGATCAGTAACAATTTGTCTAAATCATTATCAGGACAAGGACATATGACACCGTCTTTAGCCAACTTCTTGCTTAGCCTTCTAGCTGGGGCCGTGATTATTGTTGTACCGGCTAGCGCCTTCCTATTTTTTGTCAGCCAGCGCGATAAGATTCAGCGCAGCAGGTAAAGGGTTGCCCCCCGGATATAGGTCTGGGGGCACAACTTGCTGGTTTTGCGATCGGGAACCCCACGGGCGTTCCCGATTTTTTCGTCAAGTCAGCTAGAATTAACGTGTTCGGTTGGCAGAGGCGTCTCAAGAGGAATTTGCCGTGAATTTTGGTACCCCCGTCCCCCTGCTGCTGGGCATCTTTATGGTGTGCTGCGCTGTGGCCCTGTTCTTTTTAGACCGGCTCAAGCCCGGCTACGAGCGCGACTCCGATAAGGTCTATGCCATTTTGTTCTTGCTGTCAGGGGTGTTTCTGCTCGGCAACCTGACCATGGACATCATTCCGTCCTTTCAGCAAATGCTGATGGTAGGGATGCTGGTGTCGCTGATGATTCAGAACATCAACGCTAGAACCCCCGTTACTCTGCGCTCTGGCCCGCCCGACGGTGGCGACTACGGCGGCGGCTATCGTCCCCCCAGCCGAGGTGGTCGGCCCCCGGCTTACGCGCCCGATAACCGCACCAACTTGCGGGCTGAGCTCGATCGCCGCGACTATGGCCCCGCCGACCCCTATAACCGGCCCCGTCCCATGCTGGAGGGACGCGGTGAGCCAGGCGGTCGCCCGCCCTACAACGCCGATGTCTATGGCGATGGTCGCCCCATGCGCCCCAACGATGGCCCCATCGATCGTCCCCCCATGAACGATCGCCCGCCCCTGAACGGTCCTTTTAATGATCGCCCTCCTGTAGATGGCCCCGATGGACCACCTTACTACGGCAGTGGTCCTCGTCCCGGCGACGATCGCGTGCGCCGTCGTCGTCCCCCCAAGAGCCGCAGCGAGTACAACGATCGCTACCGCCTCGACCCCGGCCCGCCGCCGCGCGACTACCGCCCCGATCGCGATCCGCTCTAGAATCGCAACCATCCGCTGATCCCTACCCATCCGCTGGTTTTATTTCGGTAATTGCTTTGTCGCCTTTGCCCGTCACCTTCGACACCGCTACCATTGCCGGTACTGCTCTGTGGGCGATCGCGTTTTACCTTGGCGGCTCACCCCTAGTCGATCGCATCATCACGACCCTAGAGGGCTGGCTGGGGGCAGGGTCTCCAGCGGCATCGCTGCTCAGCATTGTGCCGTTTTTGCTGGTGGGTGGGCTGGCCTACTACGGCTTGGTTCTCTCGTTGGGCGGCAGCTGGGCGGTCAGCCTGGGCGTGATTTCTGCGATCGGATGCGGCGTGTACGAACTGGGGCGACGCGACGGCCAGGCCTCTGACTGAGGGGTTCTGACCCAGGCGCTTGATGTGTGGTGGTTGAAGACGAGAGCCACCTGCAACAACTGATGCATGGCGATAGCGAGCGGCTAAAGACCCTAATCGGTGTTGAGTCGTACCAGGAATACAGCACCGCAGTAACTCACCTGTTGGCATGAAGCCAATGAAGGGAACCAAGCCTTGCTGCGATCGGGCTGCGCACGATGCCTGTAGCAGGTGCTTGGACCCGTCGTAGCGGGCGATCGCCTGGAGGACAAAGCCCCGTCCCGTCGCCCATCCCAGCTCACCCCGCTTCACTCTCTCCCAAGTTGCTATACTTCTTAAATCAGGATGCCTCAAGTTTATGTTGCGGGGCCTGGGAGAGCCGGCCAACATGACTGAGCAGGTGCTGGATGGCTACGTTTAATAAATTCCTGTTTGAAATAGTTCACATTCTGTAGCTCCATTCGCTTCGCTTCATCCTGAAGATTGGGTTCAACATGACAATTCATCGAACACTCCTTGTCATTGCTGACTCAGAAGCAGGCGATCGCGACTACAGGCAGCAATTACAGCAGGAGCGGAATGTTGAGTACAAAATCTTGTCGGAGCAGTATCAGACCTCAAGTCTGCCGCTGTTCCTATCGCAGCAAATCGACGGCATTCTGCTAGGCGTTCACCATCCCAAATCTAGTAGCATCAACCTTTTGCGGCTATTGCAGGAACAGATGGGCGATCGCTGTCCCCCCATCGTCGTGGTTGACCGTGACGATACCCAGTTAGCCGTGCGGGCATTCAAACACGGGGCAGCCGACTATTTGGTGCAAGACCGGGTAACGCCTGAGGACTTGCGACTGGCGATGCGAGATGCGATCGAAAATGCTGAGCTACGACGGGAACTGCAGCGCAGTCAGGAGCAGTTTCAAGCCTCGGTTGAAACTATGCTGGACTGCTTTGGCATCTTCTCCGCCAGGCGAGACGAGTCGGGGCAGATTGTCGATTTTCAGATTGACTATCTCAACCAGGCCGCCTGTGAGAACAACCGGATGACCAAAGAAATGCAGCTTGGTCGAGGGTTGTGCGAGGTACTGCCCGCCCATCGCGAATCGGGGCTGTTTGAGGAATATTGCCAGGTTGTTGAAACGGCTGAACCGCTGATTAAAGACTCCCTCATCTACGAGGATGATTATGGCGATGGCGAACAGCAGCATCTAGTTCGGGCCTTTGATATTCGTGCTGCCAAATTAAAAGATGGCTTTGTGGCCTCCTGGCGGGATGTGACGCAGGACAGGCGGCTGGAGGTGGAATTGAGCCGCACCGTAGCCGATTTGCAACGACAAGAGGTAGCGGTTCAACAGCTCAACCAGGATTTGACCCATCGAGTTGCTGAACTCCAAAGTCTGTTAGACATTATTCCGGTGGGGATTGCGATCGCCACCGACCCCACCTGTGCCCAGATGCACCACAATGCCTATCTGCGGCAGCTGCTTGGCGTTAGCCCTGACAGCAATATTTCCAAAAGCGCCCCCGCCGATCAGCAACCGGCCTATCGGGTGCTTCAAAACGGTCAGGAGATCCCTGCGACTGATTTACCGATGCAGATGGCGGCCCGACTGGGGGTAGAGGTGCGAGACGCAGAGTTTGATATCCTGCTGCCCGATGGCAGGGTGCATCAGCTGCTCTCCTATGCGACTCCCCTGCGCGACGACCAGAATCAAGTGAGAGGGGTGGTCGGAGCCTTTTTAGACATCACCAAGCGCAATCAGGACGCCTCAGCTCTTAAGGCCAGCCAGCAGTGCTATCGCGAGTTAGCGGAAGCCATGCCGCAAATGATCTGGACGGCTGATGCAACCGGAGCGATCGCCTATCGGAATCAGCGCTGGTACGAGTACACCGGGTTGAGTGAAGCGGAGTCGATCGGCATCTCGACCGCCAGTACCGTGCACCCGGATGAGCGCGATCGCGCCTTAGCGCAGTGGCAAGCGGCGATCGCCACTGGAGAGCCCTTTGAAGCGGAGTGCCGCTTTCGCCGTTGGGATGGCGAGTACCAGTGGTTTATCTGTCGAGCCATCCCGACTCGAGACAGTCAAACCCAAATTACCGGCTGGATTGGCACGATTACGAACATCGACGACATCAAGCGCAGTGAAGCCATCGTGCAGCGGCAGCTGGCGGAAATTGAAGCGATCTATCAGTCTGCGCCGATCGGCCTGAATGTTCTGGATCCTGAGCTGCGTTTTGTGCGCATCAATCAGCGGCTGGCAGACATTAACGGGCTACCCGTTGACGCTCATCGTGGGCGCACGTTACGAGAACTCTTTCCCGAACTGGCAGATACAGCTGAACCCCTGCTGCGCTCAATTTTGCAAACGGGAGAACCCCTGCTGAATGTCGAAATTCATGGTGAAACTCCGGCCCAACCTGGCGTTCAGCGCACCTGGCTAGAACATTTCCTGCCTCTGAAAGCGGGCGATCAGGTGGTTGGCATCAGTACTGTTTGTGAAGAAATTACAGAACGAATTCAAATCGAAGCGGCCCTGCGAGCCAGTGAAGAACGCTTCCGCGATATGGCCGATCATGCGCCCGTCATGATTTGGGTGACAGACGCCACGGGGTACTGCACCTATCTCAACCGGGGATGGTATGAATTTACCGGCCAAACTGAGACAATGGCCCTGGGGTTTGGCTGGCTAGATGCCGTGCATCCCGACGATAGTGAAGCCTCCAAAACCGTTTTCCTCAACGCCACCCGGCGGCAGGAGGCATTCCGCTTAGAGTATCGCCTGCGGCACAAGGACGGTGACTATCGCTGGGCGATCGACGCCGCCAGTCCCTGGTTGGGCGAAAATGGGGAGTTTAAAGGCTATATCGGCTCCGTGATTGACATTAGCGATCGCGTGCGCGTCGAAGACGAACGCAAACAAGCCGAGGAAGCCCTGCGAGTATCCGAGGAGCGCTATCGCACCTTGTTTGAGTCGATGGACGAAGGCTTTTGCGTCATTGAAATGCTGTTTGATCAAAACGGCAAGCCGATCGATTACCTCTTTTTGGAGACCAACCCGTCTTTCGAGAGACAGTGCGGGCTCTACAACGTGCAAGGCAAACGGATGCGGGAGCTGATTCCCAACCATGACGAACACTGGTTTGAAATCTACGGCAGCGTCGCCCTAACGGGCACACCCATCCGCTTTGAGAATTCGGCTGAAGTATTGCAGCGGTGGTACGACCTGTATGCCTTTCGCATTGGGCAACCCGATAGCCGAAAAGTTGCCGTTCTATTTAAAAACATCACCGAGCGGAAGCAAGCAGAGCAAGAACTGCAAGAAAGCGAAGCACGGTTCCGTACCCTGGCAGACAATATCTCTCAATTTGCCTGGATGATCGATGGCAGTGGGCAGGTGATCTGGTGCAACCAGCGCTGGTTTGACTACACCGGGACAACCCTGAAAGAGGTGCAGGATTGGGGCTGGCAGAGAGTACATCACCCCGATCACGTTGATCGCGTGGTGAAAAAATTTCGTCATTGCCTTGAAACCGGGGAAACCTGGGAGGATACCTTCCCCTTGCGCGGTCAAGATGGTCAGTATCGCTGGTTTCTCTCCCGCGCCGTCCCCGTTTGCGATGACCAGGGCAAGGTGCTGCGATGGTTTGGCACAAACACCGACATTACCGAACGCGTGCGCGTCGAAGACGAACGCAAACGAACAGAAGCCGCTTTACAAGTCAGTGAAGAGCGCTACCGATCGCTAGTCGAAGCTACCGCTCACATCATCTGGAATGAGCTAGGCGATCGCGGCGAGTTTATCAGTCCGCAACCGGCTTGGAGCGCCTTCACCGGGCAAACGTTTGATGAATTAAAAGGCTGGGGCTGGCTCGATGCGGTGCATCCCGACGATCGCGAAGCCACCACTCAAGCCTGGCTAATCGCCTTAGAGAACCGTGCCCTGTATGAATTTGAGCATCGCGTGCGGCGGCGCGATGGGGTGTATCGCCACATGACGGTGCGCGCCGTGCCCGTGTTTGAGGACAATGGCGCGATTCGAGAATGGGTCGGCGTTCATAGCGATGTGACTGACCGCAAACAGGCGGAGGCAGAACGGGAGCAACTCCTGCAGCGTGAACAAGCCGCACGAGAAGCGGCTGAACGCGCCAACCGGATCAAAGATGAGTTTCTGGCTGTGCTTTCTCACGAATTGCGATCGCCGCTAAACCCCATCCTGGGCTGGGCAAAGCTGTTGCAAATGCGGAAGTTTGATGAAACCCAAACCAGCCAAGCCCTCGCCACGATCGAGCGCAATGCTAAATTGCAAACCCAACTGATTGATGATTTGCTGGATGTTGCCAAAATCTTGCGCGGCAAACTCAGCCTGAATGTGACTTCGGTCAATCTCTCCTCCATGATTGAGGCGGCAACTGAGACCGTCAAAGCAAACGCGATCGCTAAATCAATTTCGATTCATTCACTGTTACCCAATATTGGACTAGTGTCCGGTGATGTCGCTCGCTTGCAGCAAATTGTCTGGAACCTATTGTCCAATGCCATCAAGTTTACTCCCCAGGGTGGACGAGTCGACATCCATTTGGAACGGGATGGCGATCAAGCAAAAATCACTGTGAGAGACACCGGTAAAGGGATCAACCCAGCGTTTCTCCCCTATATCTTCGAGACCTTCCGGCAAGAGGATGCCTCAATTACGCGCCAATACGGCGGATTGGGTCTAGGTTTAGCCATTGTTCGTCAATTAGTTGAGGTTCACGACGGCACAATTACAGCCGACAGCCCTGGTGAGGGGTTTGGAGCTACCTTTACCGTTAGATTGCCACTCCTGAATGTTACCCCTGCAATTCAAACAGCCGATGGGAAACCACAGCAGGACCTCAATCTGGCAGGAATTCGAGTTCTGCTCGTTGATGATGAACCCGATGCTCGTGAGCTAGTAACGGTATTACTGACTGAATATGGAGCAGACGTTCTGGCGGTTGCCTCCGCATCAGAAGTGCTAGCAAGTTTGGAATCGTTTCAACCCGATGTGTTAGTCAGTGATGTTGCAATGCCCGATGTGGACGGCTATGCGCTCATCCAACAGGTGCGAACCTTACCGGCTACACAAGGGGGACAGATTCCAGCGATCTCCCTCACGGCCTATGCCAGAGAAGAAGACTACCAGCGATCGATCAACAGTGGTTTTGACCAGCATGTCACCAAGCCCCTTGAGCCAGAACGCCTGGTTCGAGCGCTGATGACCCTGGCCGCCCCCCAGGCTTAACCGTTCCGCCGCCGCCTAAACCTGAGGCTGCCAGGGGCGTTTGTACAAAAACCCGCAAGCCACCCCGTTGCCCAGAGCGGGCTATCGGTGAGTCGGATGCTGAGCTGAGGGATCTTGCAGCCGCTCAGCTCAGTCCAGTTCTGAATGGCGAAAGCAGTCGACAGTGTGGTCATTGACCATACCTGCGGCCTGCATGTAGGCGTAGCAAATGGTAGAACCGACGAAGGTGAAGCCGCGCCGCTTCAGGTCTTTGCTCATGGCGTCGGAGGCCGGAGTGCGGACAGGCGCCTCGGCCAGCGTTGCCCAGCGATTTTGCACGGTTTTGCCATCCACGAACTGCCAGATGTAGCGGTCGAAGCTGCCGAAGGCTTCCTGCACCTGGAGAAAGGCCCGGGCGTTGCGGGTGGCGGCGGCAATTTTGAGCCGGTTGCGGACAATGCCAGCGTCCTGCAAGAGTTCCTGATGCCTGGCCTCGTCGTAGCGGGCGATCGCCTCGGGGTCAAAGCCATCGAAGGCGGCCCGAAAATTTTCGCGCTTGCGCAGAATGGTGATCCAGCTCAGCCCGGCCTGAAAGCCGTCGAGAAGAATGAACTCAAAGTGCTTGCGGTCGTCGTGCAGCGGTACGCCCCATTCAGTGTCGTGGTAGGCGATCTCGATCGGGTCGGCATGAACCCAGCCGCAGCGGGGCAGATCGTCGTTGGTGAGGGACATAGGCCTTTTTTGGAGCACAATCAATGCAATTGTACTGGTTAGGGCGTCAGGTGGATTAACGTCTAGAGCGGGCAACTGGCTGCTTGCTCTGAGCGGGTTTTGTGGGCACAGGCTCTGGCTGCTTCCTTAAACAATCCCAACCCTCGCCGCCACGACTGCAATTCATCGCTAGTATGGAAAATGTCCTTGCGTTCGAAGAGCACCTATGTCTACCGCTGCTCCCCCCATCCAGCCTCAGGCGATGGATGACACTAAACACGGCCTGCCCGTCACGATCATCACCGGCTTTTTGGGCAGCGGCAAAACCACCCTGCTCAACCACATTCTGGCCAACCAGGAAGGGCTGAAGACCGCCGTGCTGGTGAATGAGTTTGGCGAAATCGGCATCGACAACGACCTGCTGATCGCCACCGAAAACAGCGACGACACCATGGTCGAACTCAGCAACGGCTGCATCTGCTGCACCATCAACAACGACCTGATGGAGGCGGTGTATAAGGTGCTGGAGCGCCAGGATAAAATTGACTACCTGGTGGTCGAAACTACTGGCCTGGCTGACCCGCTGCCCATTGCCCTCACCTTTTTGGGCACCGAGCTGCGTGACCTGACTCGGCTCGACTCGATTGTGACGGTAGTGGATGCCGAGAACTACAGCCTTGACCTTTTCAACAGCCAGGCCGCCCACAACCAGATTGCCTACGGCGACATTATTTTGCTCAACAAGGCTGACCTGGTCGACGATGCCGACCTGGATTTGCTGGAAGTCAAGATTCGCGACGTGAAAGAGGGGGCCAGAATTCTCCGCACCACCAAATCTGAGGTGCCTTTGCCGCTGATTCTCAGCGTGGGTCTGTTTGAGTCAGACAAGTACTTTGGCAGTGACAGCGCCGAGGCCCACGATCACGACCATCATGACCACGATCATCACGACCACGGGCATGATCACGAGGCTCACGACCACAGCAACTGCGACCACGACCATGGCCACTGTGAGCACGACCATGATCACGATCACCAAGATCACGGGCACGGGCAATACCACTCGGATCACCTCGCCATTGATGGCTTTACGTCGCTATCGTTTGCCAGCGATCGCCCCTTTGCCATTCGCAAGTTTCAGCACTTTTTAGACAACCTGCTGCCCGAGTCGGTGTTTCGGGCCAAGGGCATTCTCTGGTTTGACGAAAGCCCCAAGCGCCACATCTTTCACCTCAGCGGTAAGCGCTTTTCCCTCGACGACGACGAGTGGAAGGGCGTACCGAAGAACCAGCTGGTGCTGATTGGCCAAAACCTCGACCACGACGAGCTGCGATCGCAGCTCAACGCCTGCCTGGGCATGCCGACCGTCAAGCGAGGCCAGGGATTTGGCAAATAGCGGCAAGATGAAGCGGCGAGACGTTACCAACTTGCTGGGTCTGGGGCTGCTGGCCGGTTCGCTGCCAATCGCGATCGCCGCCTGCCGATCTGACCCAGCCCCTGAAGCCCAAAGTGAAGCCAGCGGCGAGTTTACGACCCTGGGCAGCATGGCCGATCTGATTGCCCAGGGCAGCTTAACCGGCACAGTCAGCGGGCAAGACCTGATCGTGGTGCGCGACTCCAGCCTGCCAGACGCGGCGCTGGCGGTAAGCCCGGTCTGTACCCATGCTGGCTGCACTGTAGATTGGGACCGCGGCCAGGAGCTGTTTATCTGCCCCTGCCACGGGGGGCGCTTTAACCCAGATGGTACGGTGAGCGGTGGCCCCCCGCCCAACCCGCTGACCACCTTTGAGGCCAAGATTGAGGGCGATCAGGTCATGGTCAGGGTTTAGAGTAACTGACGTCCTGGCATCGTATCGGTATCGTTTTGCGCTATGACCGACAACGGCACCCCACAGCAACACCCGGACTGTCTGGCCTGCCAAATTTTGGCCGGCACCCAGACGGTGCCCGGCGGCACCATCGCCGAGAACCTCTGGTGGGTCGCCGACCACTGCGTTGGCCCTTACGGCCTGGGGTCGGTGGTGATCAAAACCCGCACCCACCGCGAAAACCTGTGGGAGCTAACGACGGCGGAGTCAGCCTCGATGGGGCCTTTTTTGCAGCAGATGTCAGAGGCGATCGCCCTGGCGATGGGGGCCGAGCGGGTCTACGTAGGCCTCTGGGTTGACCAACCGCCCTACCACGTCCACTTTGTCCTACAGCCCCGCTACCCCGACGGCCATCACCCTGAGGAGTTGGGGCTGAAAGGGCTGGAGCTACAGGTGTTTCGCACCCTGGGCAAGCCCCCTTCCCAAGCCGATATGGCCAAGGCCGCCGAGCAGATTCGAGCGGTGTGGCAGCAAAAGTTTGCCTCCCAGACCTCGACACCATGCGAGTCGTAGTGCAGCGGGTGACCGCCTCTCGCGTCATCGTCGATGGGCAGGTGGTAGGGCAGATTGGCCGAGGGCTCAACCTGCTGGTGGGCATTGCCCCCACCGATACCAGCGCCGAACTGGCCTGGATAGCCCGCAAATGCCTAGACCTGCGGCTGTTTCCATCGCCCGGCAGCAGTCGCTGGGACTGCTCTGTTCAAGACATTGGCGGCGAACTGCTGGTGGTCAGTCAGTTTACCCTCTACGGCGACTGCCGCAAGGGGCGACGGCCTTCCTTTGATGGGGCGGCGCCACCTGCTCAGGCGGAGGCCCTCTACGATGACTTTGTGGTGCTGCTGCGGGCCAGCGGTCTGCGGGTTGAAACGGGCAAATTTGGGGCGATGATGCAGGTCGAAATCCACAACGACGGGCCGGTGACCCTAATGTTGGAGCGCGATCGCGCTGACTAACGCCATCCCCACGATCGCTAGACTGAGCTGGCGGCCTCCGGCTTGACCAACGGCGTTGACTGCCACCGCAAGACCTCCCCCGATCGCCCTAGCACAGGCTCTAGCAGTAGCCACTGGTCTTTGCTGTCGCCTCGCCGCAGGTAAAGGTCGAAGTCCCTGGTCTGGCGGCGCTGGGCGGCGGTGAGCTGCCCCCCTTTGAGGTGGTAGGTACCGGCAACCTCCACCGCTGGCTGGTTGGCCAGGGTAGTCCAGTGGTGATCGCTGATGCGAATACGGCCCACCTGGGCCAAGTCGGCAGGGTCAACGGAAGACTCGAGCTGCCGGTAGAGAACGGCCTGGGTTTGAGAAAGCTTTTGGGCGATCGCCATTTCGACTACGGCCCTCGGCGGTCGAGGGTTTACCAGGCCACAGCTCCACAGCGACAGGCACAGCAAGGCGATCGCGACAATTCGCCCCAGTCTTTTGAAGGTTAAGGTTGCCATTTGGCGGTTCCTGCTCAAGCCCCTACCTTCAGGCTACTGCTTTCGGGGACGCGAAGAAAGCCAGATCCAGCTACTGCTTCAGCGTGCGCGGGTCGAGGGCATCGCGCAGGCCGTCGCCCAGCAGGTTAAAGGCCAGCGACGTCACCACGATCAGAATGGCCGGGGGCCACACCAGCCAAGGCTGGAGCACCAGAATCGACGCATTGGTCGCCAGGGTGAGCATATTGCCCCAGGAGGCATCGGGCTGCTGAATACCTAGACCAATGAAGCTCAGCACCGCCTCGGCCAGAATAAAGCCGGGAATCGCCAGGGTGGCCGCAATAATCCCGTAGGTGGCGGTCTGCGGCAGAATGTGGCGGGTGATGATGTACAGCGATCGCCCGCCCATTACCCGACTGGCCTGCACAAACTCCTGCTCTTTAATTGACAGCACCTGGCCGCGAATCACCCGCGCCAGTCCGGCCCAGCCCACCAGCGAGGTGATCAGCACAATCAGCATAAATCGCTGGGTACTGGAGATACCCGCTGGCAGTACCGCCGCCAGGGCCACCAGCAGGTAAATACTGGGGATCGTCATCAGCACTTCGACCAGACGCATCAGCACGGCATCGACCGCGCCGCCAAAGTACCCGGCCAGCCCCCCCACCAGCATGCCCAGCGGAAACGAGATAGCAATGCCGATCAGCCCCACGCTGAGGCTGACCCGGCTGCCGTGGATGAGGCGGCTGAACTGGTCTCGGGCCTGCTCATCGGTGCCTAGTAGGTTGATGCGGGCGGGGCCAGCGGTATCGAACAGGGTGAGTCGCCCGTCGTCGCCGCGATGAAAAATGCGAATGGGAGACGGCTGACTGCGATCGACGATGATGTTCCGCTCCCCAGTGTCGATGTCGACTGGCCCCTGAGTGGTGGGGTAGACGTGGGGAAAGAACCGCCCGGTTTCGGCATCGCGCCAGTACACCTGAGTCGGCGGCAGCAGCGAACCGTTGAGCTGAGATTCGTAGGGGCTGTAGGGGGCAAAAAAGTCGGCCCCCAGAGCCACGGTGTAAAGGCCGATCAGCGCGATCGCGCCGATTTGAGCCAGGCGATTGGTTTTAAGCTTGCGCCACCAGGTCATAGGCCGATTGTAAAAGGGGGTCAGGTGTGGATTACGTTTTGCTCGTTCTCCACCATAAACACATTTGAATAGAGGTTAGCAATTATTTGCTTACCTTCCTGGGTCAGCGACAGATAACGCAATGCATCTTGGATGTAGGGGTGCACGACTTTCCAGTAGAAGGTGGGGTAGTTGGCCCGCAGATCGCCGGGGTGCTGGTAGCCCAGGTACTCATTTTGGCGAGTTTCCTCAAACTCGTAGTACAGAGCCCCAATTTTCTTCAGATAGCGGGGGTCGCTGAGCTGCCCGATCAGGTCTGCGGCCCGCACCAGCCCAGGAAAGTTGTGGGTATCCTGGTGGTCTTCTTCCTTGGGCACTGGAAAGCGCGTCAGCTCGATGTTGAACTTAATAATGCTGGCATCAATCACCGGGTTATTGCCGAAACGTTCTTCGATGAACCGCTTACCCCGGTCCACGTGGTACGGTGTCAGCGCCGCATCGGAGGCTCCGGGCTTGAGCGGCACCATCTCGTCGCCCTTGCCCGTGGAGTAGAGGAGGTTGCGATCCTGGTCGCTGCGGCAGACGCCCTTGACGTAGCCGATGTCGTGACAGACCAGGGAAATAATGAAATGCATCCAATCTTTGCAGGTGACGCCACCCTCGCGAATGTGCTTACCCCGCAGAATTTCTTGACCAACCAGCGCCACTAAAACGGTGTGCTCAACGTTGTGATAGAGCGCGTCGCTGTTGGCAATATTTTCGAGCGCCATGCTGCCCGCCCAGGCAATGATGTCTTCGTAGTCCGGGTTTTGGCCGCCGTAGGTGCGGTGATACCCAGTCCGCAGCTTCTCTACAAAGTCACTGATGAGGATTTCGGTAGCGTTAAACATTCCCAAGACCTGCCTTTTTAGAATCGAGCCGATGGCGTGAGAGAGCAGTGACGACTGGGTAGAGCGAGCTCTCGCGGTAGATGGACCAAATCCAAGTCCAGACGTCGGGTTTTGCCGGGGGGAAGACGCCGGCTCCCGAACTGAACTTGGTACATCCTGCTATTAGACCAAACCTTCCCGACTCAGGGGTGTGATTCGAGTCAGTAAAAATGATGAGATTAGTCGCATAAGCCTAAAGATGAGGGCGATTTCCTCGACAAATCAAGCGATCCCAAGGACGGAAGGGTTTAAGTCATAATGAGAAAATAAACATTTCGTAACCTATCCAGGCGTTAGTCCTGAGGGTGTACTCGTGCCGCCACTCCCCTATTCTGACCCTTTGGAAACCCCTTTGGAGACGCCCCTAGAGACAACTAGCTCATCTGCTGAGAAAAATATGACTCACTATAGCGAGACCGCTTCGGGCCGCACACCAGCTCAACGGTCGACTCGATGGTCGGGGGTGCTGCTGGGCCTGGGGGCCGGGGTGCTGCTGACCTTGGCCGGCACTCGCCTGCTCGGCGGGCGAGAGGCAGCGACTCCAGAAACCGATGAAACCGCTGCAGTGGCCACTCAAACGGTGACGGTAGAGTCCGCCACCCCGGCTGCCGTCGCCGATACGCTGGCCGTTAACGGTACGGTTGAAGCGATTGATCTGCTCTCGATCGCGCCCCAGGCCAGCGGTTTGCAGATTCGCCAAATTTTGGTGCGCGAGGGGAATGCCGTCAGCGCCGGGCAGGCGATCGCCACCCTAGACGACGCTACCCTGCAGGCTGACCTGCGCCAGGCCCAGGCTCAGCTGACGGTGTCGCAGGCCGAGGTGAGTCAGCAGCAGGCCTCCCAGGCCCAGGCTCAGGCGAGTCTGGCAGAAGCGCAGTCCAACCTCGATCGCATTCAGTCTCTGGCCGATCGCGGGGCGGTTAGCCAGCAGGAGCTGACTCGCCAGCGCACCGAAACCGTCAATGCTCGCGAGTCGGTATCGTTGGCGCGAGCCGAGGTAGAGAGCGCCCAGGCGGGGGTGCGATCGCAGCAGGCCGCGATCGAGCGCCTGCAAACCCAGCTCAGCCAGACCACCGTGCGGGCTCCGGTCGCGGGCGTGATTGCCGAGCGCCTGGCCACCGTGGGCGATGTCTCGTCGCCGGGTACGCCGATTGTGACGCTGATTCAAAACAACCAGCTGGAGCTGGCCGCTGAGGTGCCCCAGGCCCAGCTTGACCAGGTCGCGATCGGTGCCCCGGTGGCGATTACCTCTACTACCGACAGCCGCATTAGCCTTCAGGGCACGGTGCGATCGATCGACCCGGTGGTCGATGCCGACACCCGCGTGGCGACGGTGAATATCGCGCTGCCCAGCAGTGAGCTGCTCAAGCCCGGCATGTTTTTGCGCGGCGCAATCACCGTCAGCTCTCGCCAGGGGTTAACTATTCCCGCAACGGCGCTACAGCCCCAGCCCGACGGCACCACCCAGGTATTTGTGCTGGGCGAAGGCAACCAGGTCACGGCGCGCACGGTAGAAGTCGGCAACCGAATCGCCGCCGCCAATGACGAAGCCG
This sequence comes from filamentous cyanobacterium CCT1, assembly GCA_003017855.1. GTDB lineage: Bacteria > Cyanobacteriota > Cyanobacteriia > Phormidesmidales > Phormidesmidaceae > Nodosilinea. Next base: position 322 of record PYER01000111.1, on the reverse strand, counting down.
CCCAGGTTGAAATTCTCCAGGGGCTGCAATCTGGGGAACAGGTCGTCACCTCCGGCGTCGGATTCCTGCAGGACGGTGACGTGGTGAGGGTAGTGGAATGATCCCGTACGGGCATCCGCGCAGAGATGCACCGCAAGCAACCCTTTAGTGGCTCTATGTTCTTCCCATTCTCTATGTTGCTCATTCTCGCAGTGGCGCATTACGGCCAAGCCTAAGTCACCGCCCAAAGGCACCGAGTTGCCTATGGCCTAATGCACCCTTGTATGTAGGGTATAGCCGAAAATAAGGCTAGGAGTGACTCTGGATGCACCCTAAAGCCCCT
>PYER01000443.1 GCA_003017855.1 filamentous cyanobacterium CCT1 | reverse complement strand
CCGCTTAGCTCCCTCGCTTTGACCTGAAAGCCCACCGAAATCTTCCGTGGGCTGGCGGCGTTTGTCCAAAGTCAAGTTGGTTGAGCCTGGGTAGTATGTCTCGATAGGCCTGCGCTATCGCCGCAATTCACGATGTTACCGACCCCTCAAAAGCCAAAACCCAAAAACCGACGCCGTCTGCTGATCGCCTTAATTGTGGGCGGTGTGTTGGTAACCAGCTTTCCGTTTTTAGTCGTGGGCGGTCTGCTGGCCAAAACCAACTGGGATGAGTGGCAACACTGCCGGGGCTACACCCAGTTCAACTTCAACCAGTGGAATGATCCAACCCTTAGTGCCGCCCCAACCTACGTGCGCCTTTGCATGGTGGATGACTTAGTGGGCAAGTATATTTTGATGGGCAGATCCCAGGCTAGCGTGATTGAGCTGCTGGGCACCCCAGAACCTGAAAACAGCTTCTCAGAATATGAGATGGTCTACGTTTTGGGGCCAGAGCGCAGCTTCATCAGCATCGATTACGAATGGTTGGTGATTAAGCTCGATGCCGCAGGCCACGTCAACGAAGCTAGCATTGTGACCGATTGAGTTGAGAGTATTTGTGCCTGGGCAGTGATGTAGATATTTCGTTTGGACAGTAAAAGTCCTGGCTCAACTACCCCGAAGAACCAGGACTCTTGAGAAGCGGAGAGTCTCCATCCGTCTCAAGGTTGGGAGATGGCAAAGAGCGATCGTAGAGAGCCATTTACCATCTCAAATTATTTTTGACTTTTTCTGTAGGGTGGGCACTGCCCACCAGAGACTATGGCTTTTACGAATAAATTGATTTGACTAAAAATTGCTTTTCTCTCTTTAACAAAGGGTCCGGAGGTAGGGTGGGTTCTACCATTTTGATCCAACCCACCCCTGCCCCTCCGAGGAGGGGATTTTGCTCCGGAGGTGTAAGGTGGGCAGTGCCCACCCTACGGGAGAGGCGTTAGCCTGGCTAGCCAAAGCGACTAGAGGTTGACGCGATCAGGAAGGCGGCGTAGGTGAGGATGTAGCCCACGGTAAAGTGTGCCAGACCCACCACTCGACCCTGAATGATCGACATGGCAACGGGCTTATCCTTCCAGCGAACCAGGTTCGCCAGGGGAGTGCGCTCGTGGGCCCAGACCAGAGTTTCGATTAGCTCTTGCCAGTAGCCCCGCCAGGAGATCAAGAACATGAAGCCGGTGGCCCAGACTAGGTGCCCAAAGAGGAACATCCAGGCCCAAACGGCCAGATTATTCATGCCGTAGGGGTTGTAGCCGTTGATCAGCTGCGACGAGTTAAGCCACAGGTAATCTCGGAACCAGCCCATCAGATAGGTCGAGTTTTCGTTGAACTGAGCCACGTTGCCCGACCACAGCGCCAGATGTTTCCAGTGCCAGTAGAAGGTGACCCAGCCAATGGTGTTGAGCATCCAGAACATCGCCAGGTAGAACGAATCCCACGCGGAGATGTCGCAGGTGCCGCCCCGGCCGGGGCCGTCGCAGGGGAAGCTGTAGCCGAAGTCTTTCTTGTCGGGCATTAGCTTCGAACCGCGGGCATCCAGAGCACCCTTGACCAGGATCAGGGTGGTGGTGTGCAGCCCCAGGGCGATCGCATGGTGAACCAAAAAGTCACCGGGGCCGATATTCAAGAACAACGAGTTGGTGCTGCTGTTGATGGCATCGAGCCAGCCGCCGAGCCACACGTTGCCGTGGTTAGGCCAGGCCGTTGTGGCAATGCTGTCGGGGTTGGATAGGAGAGTATCCATGCCGTAGAGCAGCTTGCCGTGGGCCGATTGCACCCATTGAGCAAAGACGGGTTCGACCAGAATTTGCTTTTCGGGAGTGCCAAAGGCGGTCACCACGTCGTTGTGGACGTACAGCCCCAGGGTATGGAAACCCAGGAACAGCGACACCCAGCTCAGGTGCGAGATGATCGCTTCCTTGTGCTCTAGCACGCGATAGAGCACATTGTTGTGGTTGGCCTTGGGGTCGTAGTCGCGCACCAGGAAGATGGCGCCGTGGGCAAAGGCCCCCACCATGATGAATCCAGCGATGTACTGGTGGTGGGTATAGAGCGCCGCCTGGGTGGTGTAGTCCTTCGCGATGAACGCGTAGGGCGGTAGCGAGTACATGTGCTGCGCCACCAGTGAGGTTATGACCCCGAGGCAGGCCAGGTGCCAGCCCAGCTGGAAGTGCAGCGAGTTGTTGTAGGTGTCATAAATGCCCTTGTGGCCTTCGCCAAGCATGCCGCCAAAGGGAGTGCCTTCGGGGGGGCGGTGGGTATTCAAGATCTCCTTGATGCTGTGGCCAATGCCAAAGTTGGTGCGGTACATGTGCCCGGCGATGATGAAGATCACCGCGATCGCCAGGTGGTGGTGGGCCATATCCGTCAGCCAAAGCGACTGAGTTTGAGGATGGAAGCCACCCAGGAAGGTGAGAATCGCATCACCCGACCCGGTCGCCGTACCAAAGAGGTGGTTAGGGGTATCTGGGTTTTGGGCATAGACCCCCCACTGGCCAGTAAAGAACGGCTTTAGCCCTTCCGGGTGAGGCCGCACCGACAGGAAGTTATTCCAGCCAACGTGCTGACCCCGTGACTCAGGAATGGCCACGTGAATCAGGTGACCGGCCCAGGCCAGCGAGCTAACCCCAAACAGACCAGCCAGGTGGTGATTGAGGCGCGACTCGGCGTTCTTAAACCAGGCCAGGCTGGGGCGGAACTTGGGCTGCAGGTGCAGCCAGCCCGCGAACAGAAACACCGCCGACAAAATCAGCAGGAACAGCGCCCCGCTGTAGAGGTCGTTGTTGGTGCGCATGCCAATGGTGTACCACCACTGGTAGACCCCAGAGAACGAGATGTTAACCGGGTAGCTGGCCCCCGCCTGGGTGAAGGCATCCACAGCGGGTTGGCCAAATTGCGGATCCCAAATCGCGTGGGCGATGGGACGAGTGCCCAGCGGGTCTTTTACCCACTGCTCAAAGTTGCCTTGCCAGGCGACGTGGAACAGGTTGCCCGACGTCCACAGAAAGATGATTGCCAGGTGGCCAAAGTGGGA
>PYER01000110.1 GCA_003017855.1 filamentous cyanobacterium CCT1 | reverse complement strand
CCATCCACCCGCCTACTCACCCACTCCCCCACCCCTACAGGGTAAAATCCTCACAGTCCGACTGAGGTAAACCCATGGCTGCTCCCCAAACCTGCCCTGTCTGCGGCGTCAAAATTTTGGTGGGTATTGTGGGGGGCGATCGCGTCCTGTTTTCCGCTGGCCCACCGGGCACCCGCGCGCGGCTGTATGCGCGCGTCTGTCGCTACGTCGATAAACCGGGCTGTATTAACAAAGACGGCGGCAGCCAGGCGGCAAACCCCAACGATTATTACAAGCCCGACGCGCCTCGGTAGGGGTTGTATAGCTGTAGTCAGTCGGGGTAGGACATCGGTCAGGTCAAATGAACGTTCAACGTTTGAACGTTTTTGCCCGCCAGGATTTTGCACGATCTCCGCACCTCCCCAGAGGAGAACGACTCAGCTCAACCGCGCGACTGGGCGGTGCCTTCGGCCCCCTTTTGAGCTGGACTGCTGCGATCACTGGTCTGAGTATCTGCCTCTGAGCGATGGCTGCTGTCGCCGCTGTAGTACTGCCAGGTCCAGTCCAGAACTTCGGGTAGATCTTTGCCGCGGGTGGTGACAAAGTGCTTGTGTTCGATCAGCTTGTCGCGAATGGTTTGTTTGACGTAGGCTCCCAATTTTTTCAGCTTGGGTACGCGATCGATCACATCTCGGGCCAGATTAAAGCGGTCTAGCTCGTTGAGCACCACCATGTCGAAGGGGGTTGTGGTTGTGCCCTCTTCTTTGTAGCCGCGCACGTGGAAGTTGGCGTGGTTGGTGCGCCGATAGGTGAGCCGGTGAATTAGCCAGGGATAGCCGTGAAAGGCGAAGATAACCGGCTTATCGGCGGTGAAAATTGAGTCAAAATCCCAATCGGAGAGGCCGTGGGGATGCTCGCTCTGGGGTTGCAGGGTCATCAGGTCAACCACGTTCACCACCCGAATTTTGAGGTCGGCAAACTGCGATCGCAGAAAGTCCACCGCCGCCAGGGTTTCCAGGGTGGGCACGTCGCCCGCGCAGGCCATCACCACATCGGGTTCGCCGCCGCGATCGTTGCTGGCCCACTCCCAAATGCCGACGCCAGCGGTGCAGTGCTTGATGGCGCTCTCCATATCGAGCCACTGCAGCTCGGGCTGCTTACCGGCGATGATCACATTCACGTACTGGCGGCTGCGCAGGCAGTGGTCGGCCACCGAGAGCAGCGTGTTGGCATCGGGCGGCAGGTACACCCGCACCACCTTCGCCTTTTTGTTAGTCACCACATCGATAAAGCCGGGGTCCTGGTGGCTAAAGCCGTTGTGGTCCTGCCGCCACACGTGGGAGGTGAGCAGGTAGTTGAGCGAGGCGATCGGCCGCCGCCAGGGAATATCGATGCAGGTTTCCAGCCACTTGGCATGCTGGTTAAACATCGAATCAACGATGTGAATGAACGCCTCGTAGCAGGAGAAAAAGCCGTGGCGGCCGGTGAGCAAATAGCCCTCCAGCCAGCCCTGGCACATGTGCTCGCTCAGCACCTCCATCACCCGCCCCGTAGGTGATACGTGGTCGTCGGTAGACAAAATTTCGGCAGTGGAGACGCGATCGGTGACCTCCAGCAGCGCGTTCAGCCGGTTGGAATTGTTCTCGTCGGGGCTCATCACCCGAAAGTTGCGGCTCTCTAAGTTTCGCTGCATGACATCGCGCAAAAACTGGCCTAAAATGCGGGTCGACTCGGCCATTTCGGTGCCGGGATGGGTGACTTCAACGGCGTAGTCGCGAAAGTCGGGCAGGTGCAGGTCGCGCAGCAGCCGTCCACCGTTGGCGTGGGGGTTTGCGCCCATTCGCCTGTCGCCCTCCGGAGCCAGTTCGGCCAGTTCTGGCACCAGCCGCCCGGCCTCATCAAAGCAATCTTCGGGTTTGTAGCTCTTCATCCAGCGCTCCAGCAGCCCAATGTGGTCGGGGTTGCTGGCCATTTCCGAAAAGGGCACCTGGTGCGATCGCCAGTAGTCCTCGGTTTTTTTGCCGTCTACCGACTCTGGCCCGGTCCAGCCCTTGGGCGATCGCAGAATGATCATTGGGTACAGGGGCCGCTGCTGAAACCCGTGCACCTGGGCCTCGCGCTGAATCTGCTTGATGTCGGCAATCGCCGCATCCAGGGTGCTCGCCATCAGCTGATGCATCGCCTCGGGATCGGACCCCTCCACAAAGTAGGGTTTGTAGCCATAGCCCACAAACAGGCTTTCAAGCTGCTCGTGGGGCAGCCGGGCCAGCACCGTGGGGTTGGCGATCTTGTAGCCATTCAGGTGCAAAATCGGCAGCACCATGCCATCCCGCGCCGGGTTGAGAAACTTGTTCGAGTGCCAGCTGGTAGCCAGAGGTCCGGTTTCCGCTTCCCCATCGCCCACTACGCAGGCCACAATCAGGTCGGGGTTGTCGAAGGCGGCCCCGTAGGCGTGCACCAGGGCATAGCCCAATTCGCCCCCCTCGTGGATCGACCCAGGCGTTTCGGGGGCGGCGTGGCTGGGAATACCGCCGGGGAACGAAAACTGCTTGAACAGCCGCCGCATGCCCTCGGCATCCTGAGAAATGTTGGGGTAGAGTTCGCTGTAGGAGCCTTCTAAATAGGTGTTGGCCACCATGCCCGGACCACCGTGCCCTGGTCCGGCAATGTAAATCATGTTCAGGTCCTGGGCCTTGATCACCCGGTTCAGGTGAGCGTAGATGAAGTTCAACCCCGGCGTGGTGCCCCAGTGACCCAGCAGGCGAGGTTTGATGTGCTCTAGCTTCAGCGGCTCGCGCAGCAGCGGATTGTCGAGTAGGTAAATTTGACCCACCGAGAGGTAGTTCGCCGCGCACCAGTAGGCGTGCAGGGTTTGAAGCTGTTCGGCACTCAGGGGCTGTTGCTTGCTGGGCGTGGCTGCAATCATGCTAGATACTCCTTGTGCGGTCTTTGGGGGACGGCTATTTTTGGCTGGCGGGCAGACGGCTCCACCGCTATGCTCGGCCAGGGCGGTTGCTCACAGGCTACAAGGCTGAACGCCGCCCTTCCTCCTACCAATGACAGTGTTGTGCGCCAAAGGTCTCTGTTACTCGATAGAGTTGTGCCAGGGTTTACCCAAGTCCACGGCAGTTAACGTTAGGGTTCCACGCGCTTGCTCAGCCAGCCAGAAGCGCTCGATGTCTGGTTCTGAGGCTTCATGTATGACTATGAAAATGCTGGAACCAGGGTATGTGATCCGCTCGGCTCGGCTCGAAGAGTTGGTCCAGCTGGCGGCGATCGAGCAATCAGCCGCTAGGCTCTTTGCGGGCACCCCCTACGCCTTTCTGGTTCAGGCCACGCCCCTGTCCTACGAGGTTGTGCTAGAGCGATTTCGGGCCGGGCAGGTGTGGGTCGCGATCGCCAGTCCGTCTGCCGTTGTCGGCTATGTCGTCACTAAACCCGTTGAGCACACCCTGTATCTGCAGCAGATTGATGTTGACCTAACCCACGGGCGCAGAGGCATTGGCACTGCGCTAATCAGTACGGTCAGCGTATGGGCATACCAGCAGGGCTATTCTGCTCTGTCTTTGTCGACCTTCCGCACCATTCCCTGGAACGCGCCTTTTTACGCCAGGCTAGGGTTTCAGCCCCTCGATGAGGCCGAGCTGTTGTCAGGGTTTCGAGATATTCGACAACAGGAAGCCGAGGCCGGATTGCCGATCGCCGATCGCGTCATTATGCAGTGCCGCAAGCTGCCGATTTCGATTGAGAACCGTGCAGGTTAGCAGAAAACTGTAATTGCTTTGTCAAACTTAATTTTTGAGATTTACGCAGCGTAGGCGTTAGAAACCCCCAATTAAACGCTGCCATAGGCTGTTCAACCATCCTCTATAGGACAACGCTACTGCATGCAATGTCTGTGCCCGATTACACTCAGCCTGACAACACTAACCCGATGATAAAATCAGGCAGGCAGTTGCGTTTAAACGCTTAAGTTAGAGGAGGCCAAGCACTGTAACTTAAAGGTTTTTTAAGACTTTTCAGCCTGTTTCGTGACAGTTCCTCTGAACGGGTGATAGCGATTTCTACCCATAGATAGGTGTTTTCAGCGTTTTGAAAAAAACAGCGGCTAGCTATACCATTCAGCGGGTTATTCATGAGGGGGCGCACACCAGGGTTCATGCCGGGGTGAGGCTACAAAATCAGCAGCCCGTCATCGTTAAGCGGCTCAGGGGTGACTACCCATCGCTCGAAGACATTACTCGACTCAGGCACGAGTTTAAGATTTTAGACAGCCTAAACCATCCCGGCATTGTTAAGCCGATCGGGCTAGAAACCGATCAAAATGGACTGGCGCTGGTTTTAGAAGACTTTGGTGGCATTGCGCTAAAAGACTATTTAGGCCAACAACCTCTGGCGATCGCTGAGTTTCTGGAGATTGCGCTGCAGCTGGTCGACGCTCTGATCAACCTGCACCAAAACCGAATTGTTCATAAAGATATTAATCCTCAAAATATTTTGATTCAGCCCCAGAGCAGGCAGATCAAAATCATCGATTTCAGCATTGCCTCTCGCCTGTCTCAGGAAAACTCGGCAGCCAGTACCCCCACCCTGCTCGAAGGCACGCTGGCCTATCTGTCGCCCGAGCAAACTGGCCGCATGAACCGCGCGATCGACTACCGCAGCGACTTCTACTCCCTGGGCGTCACCTTCTACGAAATGCTGACCGGGCAGCTGCCGTTTCAAACCACTGACCCGCTGGAGCTGGTGCACAGCCATATGGCCAAAACGCCCGTGGCTCCCGATCAAATCAAGGCCGACCTGCCCCTGCCCCTGGCTGATGTGGTTATGAAGCTGTTAGCCAAAACCGCTGAAGATCGCTACCAGAGCGCGTCTGGCCTCAAGGCCGACCTAATCATCTGTCAAACTCAGCTTGAGAAAACCGGTGCGATCGCCGCCTTTCCGGTAGGGCAGCTCGATTGCTTTAGCCAGTTTTTGATTCCGCAGACGCTCTACGGTCGAGAGGCCGAAGTCGCCACGCTGCTGACGGCCTTTGAGCAGGTGAGCGCCGGGGCTACCGAACTCATGCTGGTCAGCGGCTACTCGGGCATTGGCAAAACCTCGCTGGTGAATGAGGTGCACAAGCCCATTTCGCGGCAGCGGGGGTATTTTATTAGCGGCAAGTTTGACCAGTTTAAGCGCAACGTGCCCTACGCCTCGCTGGCCCAGGCCTTTCAAGATTTGATGCGGCAGCTGCTGACCGAAAGCAACGACCGAATCGCGGGCTGGAAAGCAAAACTGCTGCAGGCGCTAGGCCCAAATGGTCAAATTATTATCGACGTGGTTCCCGAGCTGGAGCGAATTATTGGCCCGCAGCCCGACGTTGCTGAGCTGGGGCCATCGGAGTCGCAAAATCGCTTCAACCGCGTCTTTCAGCAGTTCATTCGGGTGTTTAGCCAGCCTGAGCATCCCCTGGTCATTTTTCTCGATGACCTGCAGTGGGCCGATTTGCCGTCGCTGAAGCTGATTGAGCGTCTGGTGACCCATTCAGAAAACGCCTATTTGCTGCTGCTGGGTGCTTACCGCGACAACGAGGTTAGCCTCACCCACCCTCTAATGCACACCCTGGAGCAAATTCAGGCGGCGGGAGCGATCGCCCGTAAGCTGGTGCTGCAACCGCTCGATCTGCCCCAGGTCAGTCAGCTGGTGGCCGATACGCTACACACCAGCCAGGCGCAGGCCCAGCCCTTGGCCGAGCTGGTCTTTCGCAAAACCCAGGGCAACCCGTTCTTTCTCACCCAGCTGTTGAAATCGCTGCACCAAGACCAGCGGCTCTGGTTCGATTTTGACCAGGGCCAGTGGCGGTGGGATATGGCGGTTTTGCAGGGCATCGCCATCACCGAGAATGTGGTCGACCTGATGGTGAGCCAGATTCAAAAGCTGTCTGCCCAAACCCAGCGGGTCTTAAAGCTGGCCGCCTGCATTGGCGACAAGTTTGCCCTCGACGTGCTGGCCATTGTCAGCGAGGCCTCCCAGGCCGAAACCGCTGCCGATCTCTGGGAAGCCCTGCAGGCCGACTTTGTGGTGCCCCTCAACCAGCTCTACAAAATTCCGCTGGCGCTCGATGCCGAGGCTCGGGCGATCGAACCCTCGGAGGTGTTGTCGCCTGCTGGCCCCGAGTTACCGATCGCCTACCGATTTCTGCACGACCGGGTGCAGCAGGCCGCCTACTCGCTGATCCCCGAGTCGCAGCGGCAGGAAACCCACCTCAAAATTGGTCAGCTGCTGCTCAAAAACAGCTCGCCCGAGGAGCGCAGCGAGAATATTTTTGCCATCGTCAACCAGCTCAACTACGGGGCCGACTTGCTCACCGCCGAAGCCGAAATCTACCAGCTGGCCGAACTCAACCGGATGGCGGGCCAAAAAGCCAAAGCTGCCGCCGCCTACGACTCGGCCCTGCGCTACCTGCGCACGGGGCTAGATCTGCTGCCCGACACAAGCTGGCAGCAGCAGTACAACCTGACCCTGGCCCTGCACGAAGCCGCCGCCGAGTCGGCCTACCTGAACGGCGACTTTGAGCAGATGGAGGCCTGGACGGCCCTGGCCCTGGAGCGGGTGCGATCGCCCATTCACACCATGAAAGTCTACGAAGTCAAAATTCAGGCCTGTATGGCCCAGGTCAAGCAGCTGGAAGCGGTCAAGATTGGGCTAGAGGCGCTAGAGCAGCTGGGGGTAACGATCCCCGAGTCGCCCAGCGGGGCCGATATTCAACAGGCCCTGGCCCAAACCGCCGCTGCCCTGGCGGGCCAGAGCACCGCCGACCTGCTGAATCTGCCGCCGATGACCAATTCTGAAAAGCTGGCCGCCGTGCGTATGCTCACCAGCCTAGGATCGCCCTGCTACCAGGCGGCCCCACACCTGTTTCCGCTGGTGATCGGCAAGCAGGTCAACCTGACGGTCGCCTACGGCAGCTCGCCCTTTGCCGCCTATGGCTACGTGTGCTACGGCGTCATTCTCAACGGCATTTTGCAGGATAGTGAGGCGGCCTACCAGTTTGGCAACCTGGCGCTTCAGGTGGTTGAGCGGTTTAATGCGGTCGAGCTTAAGGCTAGCGTTTGCTTTGTGGGCGGGGCCTGTACGCTGCACGGCAAGGTTCACGTGCGCGAAACGCTACCCCGGCTGTGGGACGGCTACCAGAGCGGCCTCGAAAACGGCCAGTTTGAATACGGGGGCTACGCGGCGATTCAGCACTGCCACCACGCCTACCTGATGGGGCAAGACCTGACCCAGCTGGCCTCTGAGATGGCCGCCATCAGCGATACCCTGGCCCAGCTCAAGCAGGACAACACCCTGGGCTGGAATCAGATTGTGCAGCAGGCGGTGCTGAACTTAACCGGCTCGCCCGAACAGGCTGGCGAACCGCCCTACCGCCTGCGGGGCAAGGTTTACCAGGAAACCGAGGCCCTGCCCCTGCTCAAGACGGGCAACGATCGCACCGGGCTGCACTACCTTTACCTCAACAACCTCATACTCAGCTACCTGTTTGGCCAGTATGGGCAGGCCCTGGCCGATGCCGCCGAGGCCGAGCAGTATTTAGACGGGGTGAAGGGGTTCTTGGTGGTGCCCGTCTTCTATTTCTACGATTCGCTGGCCCAGCTGGCTCAGTCGCCCGATCGGCTAGAGGCGGCGCTCAGCAAAGTTGAGCAAAACCAGGCCCAGCTGCGGCGGTGGGCCGACCACGCCCCGATGAACTTTCAGCACAAATATGACCTGGTGGAGGCCGAGAAAGCGCGGCGGCTGGGCCAGCCCTGGCAGGCGATGGAGCACTACGATCGCGCCATTGCCGCCGCCCGCGAGCAGGGCTACAGCCACGAAGCCGCCCTGGCCAACGAACGCGCCGCCGAGTTCTATCTGGAGCAGGGCCGCGATCGGGTGGGGCAGGTGTATCTCACTGAGGCCTACTACGGCTATCTGCGCTGGGGGGCGATCGCCAAAGCTAACCAGCTGATGGGCCGCTATCCTCAGCTGCTGAACCAGACGACGGAGCGAGAGGCGATCGCAGCGCCCGCGCGGGTTACCAATACCAGCTCGACCAGCGGACTACAAGGCTTTGATCTAGCCACCGTAATGAAGGCGGCGCAGGCGCTTTCAAAAGAAATTGTGCTAAGCGATCTGCTCACCACGCTGATGCAGATCGTGCTCGAAAACGCCGGGGCCGAAATCGGCCTGCTGCTGCTAGAGACAGCTGGGCAGCTGGTGGTTAAAGCCTCGGGTCGGGTGGGCGAGGGGGCGATCGCCATTCATCAGAGCGACCCAGACGGGGCCGACTTAACCTCGGCCCTCGACGGTGCCGCTGGCCCGGCTTTACCTCTGTCGGTGGTCAACTACGTGGCCCGCACCCGGTTGGCTCTGGTGCTCAACGACGCTCACAAAGAAGACCTGTTTGCCAGCGACCCCTACGTGCGGTTGCGGCAGCCCAAGTCGGTGCTGTGCGCCCCCATTCTGCACCAGGGCAAGCTGACCGGCATGCTCTACCTGGAGAACAACCTCACCACCGGAGCATTCACGCCAGACCGGCTGGAAATTTTGCAGCTGCTGGCGGGTCAGGCCGCGATTTCGATTGAAAACGCCCGCCTTTACGCCGATTTAGAAGAGGCCAACCGCACCCTGGAGGCCAACGTTGCCGCCCGCACCCTGGAGCTGCAGCAAAACAACATTCACCTGCAGCAGGAAATTCAGGAGCGGCAGCGGGCCGAAGAGGCGGCCACGGTGGCCAGCCGGGCCAAGAGCGAGTTTTTGGCCAATATGAGCCACGAGCTGCGCACGCCGCTGAACGGCATTTTGGGCTATAGCCAGCTGCTTAAACGGCATCAGAGCCTCACCGAGCAGCAGCAAACCGGGCTGAATGTGATTCACCAGTGCGGCGAGTACCTGCTGACGCTGATCAACGACGTGCTCGATCTCTCCAAAATCGAAGCGCGCAAAATGGAGCTGCACCCCAACCGCTTTCACCTACCCCAGTTTCTTGAGAGCGTGCTGGAGATCTGCCGCATTCGCGCCAGCCAAAAGCACATTCCGCTCTACTACGAGGTGCTCTCGGACCTGCCCCAGCATGTCGAGGCCGATGAAAAGCGGCTGCAGCAGGTGCTGCTCAACCTGCTGGGCAACGCGATCAAGTTTACTGAGACGGGCAGTGTGACGCTGAAAGTGGGGTATACCCACCTCTGTCCCACCGAGGGCGATGCTAGCGATCTAGACGGGCAAAACCAGTCGGGCGATCGCTCGACAACCAGTCCCCTGCGCTTTCAAATTGAAGACACGGGCATTGGCATCGCGCCTGAGCAGCTCGAGCAAATTTTTGATCCATTTCACTGTGCCCCTGAGCCCCATCGCCGCAGCGAGGGCACCGGGCTGGGATTGTCCATCAGCCGCCAGCTGGTCCAGCTGATGGGTAGCGACATTCACGTTGCCAGCCGCCTGGGCCAGGGCAGCCGGTTCTGGTTTGACCTTCACCTGTCAGTCTCCCAGCCCAGTGACCCGGTGAGGGCGGGGACGCAGCGGGCGATCACGGGCTACCAGGGCGACCCGCGCACCATTCTGGTCGTTGACGACAAAGACTACAACCGGGCCGTGCTGATCAACGTCTTGATTCCGCTGGGCTTTAAAGTACTGGAGGCTGCCAACGGCCAGGCTGGGCTAGAGCAGGCCCAGCAGCACCGGCCCGATGCGGTGCTGGTCGATCTGGTCATGCCGCGGATGGATGGCTTTGAGATGACCCGCCGCCTGCGGCAGAGCCCCGAGCTGCAGGCGACGGTCATCATTGCGGTGTCGGCCAGCGTGCTGGAGCTAGACCAGCGCGCTAGCCAGCTCGCCCAGTGCGACGCGTTTTTGCCCAAGCCTGTTCAGGAAGCCGCCCTGCTCCAAATGCTTCAGACCCACCTGCAGCTAGATTGGGTTTATGCTGGCGCGGACATCCCTCCTCCCCCCGAGGCATCCCCTCTGACGGCCACCCTGCCGATCGAGGCCATTCCGCCCGCCTCAGACCTCAATGCCCTGCTCGATCTGGCCCAGCGGGGCGATCTCAAGGGTGTAGTTGCCTACACCCAGCAGCTAGAGGCGCTCAACCCACAGTGGACCGCCTTTGCCGCTCAGCTGAAGCAGCTGGCCATAGGCTATAAGGGAAGACAGGCGATCGCCTGGATCAAACGCTATCAGTTACCGACATGAGCGAGGATACCGCTAGCACAGCAACGATTTTAGTGGTCGACGACACCCCCACTAACCTGGAGGTGCTGTTCGACTTTTTGAGCAACGCCGGGTTTAAGGTGCTGTTCGCTGAGGATGGGGAAAGCGCGATCGAAAAGGCGCACTACGCCGATCCCGATCTGATTTTGCTCGACATTTTGATGCCGGGGATGGACGGGTTTGAAACCTGTCGTCGCCTCAAGGCCAGCCAATTGACTGCCGCGATCCCGGTGATTTTTTTGACCGCGCTGACGGATACGCCCGACAAGGTCAAAGGGTTTGCCCTGGGGGCAGTCGATTTTATTACCAAACCGCTGCAGTACGAGGAGGTGCTGGCCCGGGTCAAGACCCATCTGCGCCTGCAGTCGCTGGCCCAGCAGCTGCAGGACCAAAACGCCCGCCTGGAGCGCGAAGTGCAGGAGCGCAAGCAAACTGAAGCCGCCCTGCAGCAGCAAAATCAGCGATCGCAGCTGCTGGCGGGCGTCTCGCTCAAGATTCGCCAGTCTTTGCAGATCAACGACATTTTGCAGACCTCGGTGACCGAGGTCAAAGCCCTGCTCCAGGCCGATCGAGTGCTGATCTACCGCCTCTGGTCTGATGGTACCGGCAGCGGCGTAGCCGAGGCGGTGCAGCCCGGTCTGCCGGAGGTGATGGGGGTGGTCTTTCCCCAGGAGGTGTTTCCCCCCGGGTCCAGGGAGCAGTACCGCCAGGGCCGCATTCGCAGACTGGCTAACGTCAACCAGGATGAGCAGGTCGCCGACTGCCTGGTCGATTTTTTGCGGCAGTTCTGGGTGCAGGCCAAGCTGGTGGTGCCGATCATTACCCAGGGCGACCTGTGGGGGTTGCTGATTGCCCACCAGTGCTCGGCCCCGCGCCACTGGACCACCGCCGAGAGCGAGCTGCTTCAGCAGCTGGCCAACCAAATGGCGATCGCGCTCACCCAGGCTCAGCTGCTCGAGCAGGAAGTGCTCCAGCGCCGGGAGCTGGCCCGCTCCAACGATGAACTGCAGCAGTTTGCCTACGTCGCCTCCCACGATCTGCAGGAGCCGCTGCGCATGGTCACCAGCTACCTGCAGCTTTTGGAGCGCCGCTACAAGGGCCAGCTCGACGCCGACGCCGACGATTTTATTCACTTCGCCGTCGACGGTGCCCTGCGAATGCGAACGCTGATCAACGACCTGCTCACCTACTCCCGCGTGGGCACCCAGGGCCGCGCCTTTGAGCTGACCAACAGCACCCAGGCCGTCGACCGGGCGATCGCCAATCTCAAGGTCGCGATCGATGAAAGCGGGGCCACCATTACCTATGGCGAGTTGCCCCAGGTGCAGGCCGACCCCACCCAGCTCACCCAGCTGTTTCAAAACTTAATTGGCAACGGCATCAAGTTTCGCAGCGCAGCATCGCCCCGCGTTGTCATTGAAGCCAGTCAAAAGGAGGATGTATGGCTGTTTTCTGTCCAAGATAATGGCATTGGCATTGACCCCCAATATGCTGACCAAATCTTCGTGATTTTTCAGCGGTTAAACAATCGAATCACCTACCCAGGGACAGGGATAGGGCTGGCGGTTTGCAAAAAAATTGTTGAGCGGCACGGTGGTAAAATTTGGGTACAGTCTAAACCAAATCAGGGATCAACCTTCTACTTTACGATTCCAGCGGGGGGCACGAGCTGATGGTGATGGTTAAACCCATTCTTGAGTCCCTGAATCCAATTGAAATTTTGCTGGTCGAAGACAATCCTGGCGACATTCGGCTCACCCAGGAAGTGCTCAATGAGGGCCAGATTTATAACCACCTGAACGTAGTAGAGGACGGCGAAAAGGCGATCGCTTTTTTGACCCGTACCGCGCCCTACAGTCAGGCGCCCAATCCACAGCTGGTCTTGCTCGACCTCAACCTGCCGCGCCGCAGCGGATTGGACGTGCTCAAAACAATCAAAACCAATGAGACGCTCAAGCATATTCCGGTCATCGTGTTTACCAGCTCCCACGCCGAAGAAGATATTATGAGCGCCTACAGTCTCCACGCCAATTGCTATATCACTAAGCCCATTGACCTGGAGCGGTTTACCAAAAGCATCAAATCCATTGAAGATTTCTGGTTATCTATGGTCGAGCTGCCCTCGGAGTAAACCATGGATTCCCAAGCCCCAATCCGCGTGCTGCTGATTGAAGATAACCCCGGCGACAGGCGTCTGCTGCAGGAACTGCTGCGCGAAGCTATCTCGGTTCCCATTCAGCTCGACTATGCCGGCAGCCTCAGCCAGGGCATACAGCAGCTCAAAGAGACCCCCGTTGACATCGTGCTGCTAGACCTGTTTCTGCCCGACAGTCGCGGGTTTGCCACGTTTGAGCGGCTGCACCAGCAGGAGCGCAACGTGCCCATCGTAGTCACCACCGGTTTAAATGACGAAACGCTGGCGCTCAACGCGGTGCAGGCGGGGGCTCAAGACTACCTGGTTAAAGGCCAAATTACCGGCCAACTGCTGGTGCGTTCGATTCGCTATGCGATCGAACGGAAGCGGGCCGAGCAAAAAATTCGTGAGCAAGCGGCACTGCTCGATATTGCCACAGACGCCATTCTCGTCCGCGATGTGCAAAACCAAATTTTGTTTTGGAACAAGGGCGCAGAACGGCTGTACGGGTGGACCAGTGCTGAGGCCTTGGGCCAGAAAACAACCGACCTTCTGTTTACACCAGATGATTTAGAGCGTTTTCAGACAGCTCAGCAGCAGCTCATGGTTGAAAACGAATGGCAGGGCGAACTCAACCAGGTGACTAAAACTGGGCAAAAAATTATCGTCGAAAGCCGCTGGTCTCTGGTGCGTGACGACGACGAGCAGCCCCAGTTTATTTTGATCGTCAGTACCGATGTGACAGCCAAAAAACAGCTCGAAGCTCAATTTTTTCGCGCTCAGCGCATGGAAAGCATCGGCACGTTGGCCAGCGGCATTGCCCACGATCTCAACAACATTTTGACCCCGGTGCTCACCACCGCTCAGCTACTACAGATGAAGGCTGACACCTTCGATGAACGCAGTTTGCACATGCTGCAGGTGCTGGAGACAAACGCCAGGCGGGGCGCTGAAATCATCAAACAGGTGCTGTCCTTTGCCCGGGGTATTGAGGGCAACGACACCGTCCTGCAGGTCGGCCATTTGATTCGAGAGATTCAGCAAATCGTTCGAGAAACCTTTCCCAAATCCATTGAGTTAGAGGTAGATATTCCCCGCGATCTGTGGACAGTTTCGGGTAACCCAACCCAGATTCACCAGGTGCTGATGAACCTCTGCGTCAACGCCCGTGACGCCATGCCCCAGGGGGGAAAGCTAGAAATTTCAGCCGAAAATTTGACCCTGGATGAAACCTACGTGCGCACAAATCTGGACGCCAGGGTGGGCAAATATATTGCCATTACCGTGGCTGATACCGGCTGCGGCATTGCGCCCGAACTAATCGATCGCATTTTTGAGCCTTTCTTTACCAGCAAAGAGGTTGGCAGCGGCACCGGGCTGGGGCTATCTACCGCCCTGGGCATTGTTAAAAGCCATCGCGGCTTTATCACCGTGTTAAGCTCGTCAGCACCTGGCTCACCCAGCGTCAGCTCGCCAGAAACAGGAACCCAGTTCAAAGTTTTTTTGCCCGCCGTAATGGCCACCAGCCACTCCGAGATCGGCCCTTCACAGGCTCTGGTTGGCCATCAAGAGCTAATTCTGGTTGTCGATGACGAAGCCCCCGTTTGTGAGGTGACCAAAGCTTCCTTAGAAGCCTACAATTACCGCGTTTTAACCGCCTGCGACGGCCTCGACGCGATCGCCCTCTACGCCCAACACCAGGACGACATTAAGCTGGTGATCATCGATATGATGATGCCGTCTCTAGACGGGGCAACCACGTTTCGAGTGCTGCAAAAGATCAACCCGCAAGTTCAAGCGATCGCCGTCAGCGGACTGCCCTACAACAACTCCAAACTGACTTCCGTAGCCTCCCTTGAAATTCAGGGCTTTTTAGCCAAGCCCTACACCATCGAAGAGCTGGTCAACGTCGTACACACCGCCCTGCAACCAGACGCCTAAACGCCCCGCCTACCCCAATTCCCTCCCTATTCTCCCTGCGGGAGACGCTAACGCGTTGGCGAAGCCTGTCCATAGGACAAACGACTCCGCTCCCTTTCTCCCTGCGGGAGACGCTAACGCGAACAACTCCGCTCAGGGATCGCCACCCGCCTACCCATCTACCTATCCACTCCCTTCGACTCCGCTCCCTTCGACTCCGCTCAGGGACCGACCGCCACCCATCCACCCGCCTACCCATCCACTCCCTACCCCGGCACCGTCAACGCGCGCCCATTATCCTCCGGTCGAAGGCTCAAAATGTATGGCACCGCCGCCTTGACCCAGGCTGCGATCGGGGTGTACGCAGCGGCATCGTCGCCGTAGCAGGTTTCCAGCATGGCGGTGTGAATAATGCCTGGGTTGAGGGCTACCGCCGCCATTCCCGCTGGCAAATCCTGCGATAGCGCCTGAGTCAGGCCCTCAACGCCCCATTTGGTCGCGCAGTAGGGGGCGACCCCTGGCGAGGTCGATCGCCCCCAGCCTGAGCTAAAGTTGACAAAAATGCCCGATCGCCGCTCGACCATGGGCGGGGCAAAGTGACGAATGACGTTGCAGGTGCCGCTAAGGTTAACGGCAATAACGGCGTCGCACTCCTCAGCGGGCACGGTCCACAGAGGAGCGGGGTGGTTGACCAAGCCGGCATTGTTAAGCACCAGATCGGGCACGCCGTTGGCTGCCACAACGGCCTCAGCCCAGGCCGCCACTGCCGCGTCGTCGCGAACATCGACAGCGCTGAACTGGTGGGGATCGGGGTACTGAGTCACCAACTCAGCCACCGCCTCGGCCCGGCGGGCACAGCCCGAAACCCGATGCCCCTCGGCCACAAAGCCGTCGACCATGGCTCGGCCCAGCCCCTGGCTGACCCCAGTAATAACGATGTGTTTGCCCATAGGTAGGTACGGAAGAGATGCGTGAGTAGAAAAGCGATCGCGTTCAGCCCTAGCAGAAGCCCAGACCCCAAACCCAGCGGCTGGACTCCAAGCTATGGCTGAGCATGCCCTAATCTGGCCGGGGGCGCAAGGGGCGGCGGTGCATCCCTGTGGCAGGATGGGAGAAACCGCTGGTCAAAGCAAAGCTACGCCCTATGGCTACCAAAACAATGGCGGCAAAAACAGTCAACCCCTGGGTCTCCAGGCTACGGCAGGTCCCGGTAGTGCTGCTGCTCTGTACAGCCCTGCTGGGGCTGTGGAGCCTGAGTTTGCCGAGTCCTAGCAGTGTTCTATGCAATCGTACCGCCCCTGGCCAAGTCTACTGTCAGGCGATGCGGTCCCGGCCCTGGGCCTGGCTACCCCGCGCCCAGGGGTTTGCTTTGCAAGAGATTGCCATTGCCTCAGACCTGTGCGACAACACGCCACGCGGTGGGGTGCGCTTTTGCCACCGCCTGACCCTGCTGGGGCCGGGGCGACAGCTCACGCTGCCCGAGGTGCGCACGCCCCTCTCTGCCGCCGCCCTGAGCGATCAGCTGCATCGATTTATGGCCGGTGAAGGCAGCCCTCAGCTGGCTTGGTCAGGCGATCGCCCCCTGTTCCCCTGGCGCACCCCGGCCATTGCTCTCCTGCTCATGGCCGCCACCTGGGCCCTGTGGGATGTGCACTGGCCCCCACTGCTGCCCTCAACCCTGGCCCTAGATGGGGCCGAGGGAGAAACCATTACTACGAAAGATTAACTCGGTTGCACGGCCCTAGCCTCGCCACCATAGGCTAGAGCAAGGTTTTGGCTGATCGTCAATTCCTTCTGCCCAAAAACGTTACAAAACAAAATCTTTTTGCCGTATTTTCCCAGGTTTTTCCCCAGGCTGACCGGCGTTTTCCCCAGGTTTTCCCCAGGCTTTGACGGCGAATTGGGGCCTGAGAGCGCTCTGTGGAAAACGTTACCGCTGCTCCCGGCGATCGCGCAATGCCCTGAAATAGCCCTCGCCTCCCCGAAGGAATCTCCAAAACCCTCATCCCGTCGTAGATGCCCTGGATCGACTAGCCTAAACACGCCACCAGCGCAAGATTGACACCATCCGGAGAGTTCGGCAGAATAATGCGACTGGCACAGCCAAGCCCCCTGCTCTGCAGCCCCCTCAGACCTGATTCAGGTCAATGGTTGGTGCGGATTGTAGGGTATTGGCCTGGCCATAGGCACTGGTCGGCCTTCAGGTTTCGGGTCTAACGTTTTTACAACCTGGTTTTAGAGTGTTCTAACTAAATACTGTCCGGGGTTTGATCGCGATCGGCCCAGTTGGCCAAGCTCGCATCCCTGGCGAGCATTCTTAAACAGAATGCTCCTGAATTGTGGCGCCGTGGTGGGTAGGAACGGTCGTTTTCTCGCCTGATTGCTTTCGCCTATTTTTTACAGACAGCGGCTGGCAAAGCCGTTTACAGCGCTGTCTAAAGCAGCCCCAGCCCGACTCACAGGTGCATTTATACTACCCCGTTTCACGCTTCAGACTCCTCTCCAATCTGCATCCCCTCAAAAAGGCAACGCCCTATGACTCTTGACGTCACCACCCCCAAAGTTAGCCTCATGGCTGAAGTGCCCGAAGAGCTCTATCAAGCGCTCCAGGTGTATCTGGACAACAACCCTGCCTGGAACCAGCACCGAGTTTTCTGTGCGGCCCTGTCGCTGTTTTTAATGCAGAACGTCAAGGGTAACGGGCCGCGATCGACCGCCAAAGGCCATCGCGACATCAACCGCATCTACCTCGACGCCCTGTTCGACTACACTCCTTAGCCGGCATTATTCAATGACTGAACAGCCCGTCACGCCCTGAACATAGCTCACGCCCGTCATTCCCGCAGCAGCGGGAATCCATTCGGATCAGCGGCTCGACTGGATGCCCGTATACACGGGCATGACGGTACTCGGTCACAGACGACAGCCCCTAATCAACCCAGCCAATGTCGGCATCGGTCAACATGGGGTTGGGCTGCCCTTTTTGAATGGCATAGTCAGGTACGCCCCGGTGGTAGGCGGGTTTGTTGGCTTTGGTCTCCACCGGGCGGCGAGGTAGAATGTCGACTCCAGAAATGCGGTGTGGGTGTGGGGCTGGGGCTGCTGCTTCAGTCAGCTTCAGAATGGTTGTTTTCGCCTCGTCTAGCTCAGCCTGGGTTTTGGCCAGAGCGTCGGCCTTAGCTTTGACGGCGGTTTCGGCCTGATCGAGGCTGTCTTTGAGCTCAAACAGTCTGCTCTGCTGAGATTCCAGGTCTTTTTGCAGCCCGGCAACGGTTTTCTCCAGCTGGGCTTTATCCTTTTGGGTCGCCGCCAGGTCTTTCTCCAAAGCGCTCAGGCGATCGGCCATATCGTCTGGGGCCGGGGGCTGAGGGGCGATCGCCTCCGTGGGCTGCTCCGGGGCCACCGGCTCAGCTTCAGCGATCGGCTCAGGCTTTGATTCAGGTTTCGACTTAGACTCTGGCGCTGCGGCTGGTTTGGCCGTCGCCTTAGTGCGACGACTGGTTGCCGTGCGCCGTGCCGAAGAGGCGCGGCGGCTGGGCTTGGGAGCAGTCTCAGCCTCCGGAACGGCGACATCTGGAGCATCAGCCTTGTTCACTTCTTCTTTGAGGAGGTCGGAGAGGCGTTTTTTGGTCATGGCTGGTTCCAGTCTCGCTGTAGTTCTTCGGCAACTCGGCAGTAGTCAGAACGGGCCTCCTGGTTGTTTTTGCCGCGCCATTTGAGAATGGGCAGGCCATCTAGGGCCGCCCGCTCGTGAGCTTTGTAGGCGCGAATAAACGCATTACAGGCCGGGATTTTTAGCTCCAGCAGGGTGTTCTGAGCTTCAATGGCTTCGCCGACGCTGCGGGAATCCACCTTCGTCAACAATACTCGATGAGACACCCCGCTGGGCGCTACCGCTTCATTCACTGTAGTAATCAAAACGGCCAAATCCATCGGTGCGGGAGGCGTTGGCAACAACAAGTAATCAGCCGATGGAATCACCGCCGCCAAAATCGCTGAACCCAGTGCCGGCGGCGTATCAACAATAATCAAACTGTGGTCGTGCTCCTGTCCCAGGCGAGCTAGGCGGGCTGGGTTCGTTTGGGCCTTGACCTCAAAGCCCAAATCGACTGGGCTGCGGCCCGTCCACCACAGAGCCGAGCCCTGGGGGTCAGCATCTACCAGCAGCACCGAGTGGGTTTCGGCAAACACCGCCGCCAGGTTGACGGCAGTGGTGGTTTTGCCCACGCCGCCCTTGCCGTTAAACACCGCTAGCACAATCGGGCGAGCCAAAATTACATCTCCCAAAAACTGTGGGCCATTTTCTGCAGGCAATCTGCCGACCGTTGAGAGCAGGCCACCCCCCCGTCAGAAGAGCCAGGTCGTCGCCCGAGCCGCACCGTGAACGGCTCTTGCCAATGCCTCAACCTACGGAATAGTACTCCAAGGCTGCACCAATGACATCACCAAATCCCTCCAGTTTTTGTTCCTCCAATCTTCTCCGCCCACCTTCTGATCCCTCACCTTACAAGAAGCCACCTCCCTCATCCCCCTCTTCCCCTCATC
>PYER01000442.1 GCA_003017855.1 filamentous cyanobacterium CCT1 | reverse complement strand
AATCGCCAAGTCAGAAAGAAACTGGCAGATAGGGAAGAGTCCATCTTTTCCTCTGTCCTTTACTAAAATGTACTACCCAAAACTTTTCTGCACCACTAAGCAGCATAACTACATCGGTGAAGAGTCTTGATGGTGCGATCTATGGCGGCGGGGCTGCCGTAAAGCATATGCCGCACCTTCTAAGGGTTTGGGGCCGAGTACCTCCGTTAGTTGCACTAGATTTAGGTAGCAGCGGCAGAGACTGGGCCTCTAGATCATCCCTAACGCCGAGTTCGAGATATTCAAACATCGGTTCTGTTTCCTTTGATGATGGGAAGAAAACAGAACGCGAAACCCTAGCTACCCGCAGATACAATACAAACTGGGGAGACTATGGTATGTTCCCCTTGGTCTCTCAATACACCCGTGGGGCTTGCGGGATTAGCTGGCTGTTGGTGTTGGTAGATCCCTCAAACAGCACCAAGATTTTCGAGTTCTGCATAGTGCTGTTCTATCAGAATGATTAACTTAACAGGACAGTTTTTGATTGACCTAAGTCAACTGTAGCCAACAGATGGGTTAGGTGCTGAAGATTTGCTGAAGGAATCTGCATATTCATTCGCGGAAGCTTACTATGCAGAGTAGGCCAGGGTGAGTGACTCCCATACGGACATTGCATATGGAACTTAACAATAAAGAGCAACTTGAAAATGTGAGAGTAGAGTACACGGCTTTAAGAGCTGAGATCCTTCAGGCTGATAACATCTGCCTACTGATGATGGGTTACTTGGTCGCAGGATTTGGATTGCTGTATTCAGTACAATTAGAATGGCTTGTAAGCCTTTTGGCTTTCATTAGCTTGTGTTATTTTACGGAGAAGCGTTTCAGTATACGCAAAATCGCTTTTTTTGTCTCTAACGAAGTCTGCAAAGACAACAGTGGCTTTAGGTGGGAAAAATATGTTCAGGAGCTTCGGACACAGGGGAAGCTTCGCCCATTCGCAGTTTTACGCCCTTACAATGCAGAATTGATAATCTGCTGTTTTATTGCAATTTCACCAATTTTCAATGGGATTTTGACCGAGCTAAGCCTGCTTAATGCAAACGCTATTTTTTGGTTTTTGTTTGCATTCTTTACGGTTGTTTTATCTATCGTTAATGCAACAAAATACAACCAAATCTAAAGGTGAATAGTGAATATAGCTGAAACCTCATGAATGCAACAAGTTAAGCTCTTCTGGATGATGCAAAACAGCTAAGTTCTATGTGCCGGAAGGGATTTGCTGCCTCGGTAACAAATCCCTTCTAACATAGCTTTTTTATCCAAGCGAAAGGCGTTACTAATGCTAAGCTTCCAGCACCTGCTGAATTCGACGCTCTAGCTGATCGAGATCGAGACCGCCTTCGTCGCGACTGATGCGGCGCACCGTCGAGTTAACCTTCGACAAATCCTCCAGCAAGTCAGTCAAAATTTGCTGCTGCTGCCGAGATTGAGTGACCTCTCGCGGCTCCTGCACCAGATCGCGCACAATTGTATCTTCCGCCCGTGACGCCACAATCGGATCGGTATGCCCTTCCAGATACACGAACGTTCGCCGCCCGGGGCCGCGCTCCTCTTCGACCGGCTGTAGGGATGTCACCTGGTCCGATCGCACATATTTGCCAAAACCTAAATGGACTAATACCGACGACTGAATCTTCATGCTGCTGACTACGTCTACTACCGATATACATCTATGATAAATAGCTTTTAGAATCGCTAGAAGTAAAGCCAGGAGAGGATTCTACGGTAGTTCAGGTAGGGGTTTACGCGCTGGGTTTAAGTAGTGACGGACGGTTATTCCAAACACTGCGGCAGACGGTGGAAAAACGTTGCTATCGCCCCATCAATCTCCTTGCTACACTCAAAACAAGTTGTCCACAAACCTAAACCCAGTATGCCTCCTTCAATGCAGCATCCCAGTCGCCACGTGTGGGACTTTTGGTATCACCTTGATGCTCAGGCCAAGCTCTTCCACATCTTTTATCTGAATGCCGATAGAACCCTTGTTCCCGCAAATCAGCATCACTTTGCCTCCACCGTCGGTCATGCCGTCACTTCTGATTTCGACACCATAGACTGGGGCGACGAAGACAGTACTAATATCCTCAAGCCACCCCCAGGCCACTGGGCAAATACCTCCATTTGGAGTGGCGATGTGATCAAGGTTAAGAACGGCTACCTGATGTTCTATACCTCCCGCAATCGCAATCAAGATGACGGCCTGACGCAGAACATCGGCGTTGCCTATACCGACAGTTTGTGGTCTACCCAGTGGCAGGTTCTAGACACCCGAATTCAACCCGATGCCGTCTACCAAACCAAAAGCCTGGCTGGTGATCTAACCTTTCACGCCTGGCGCGATCCCTTTTTGTTTCGACTGGCAGAACAGAACCAAATTTACATGCTGGCATCAGCCAAACTGGCAGACGGCACTATAGGGCGAAATGGCGCGATCGCAGTCTTGACAGTCACCGACGAAACCTTCTCAGACGCCGTCAGCGGCAAGAGCGAATGGGAATACCTGCCCCCCGCATCCCAGCCCAGCTGCTATGCCGAAATGGAAGTGCCACAGCTTTACCAACATCCCCAGGGTAGCCATGAGCTAGTCTTTTCAACCTGGGCAAAATATGACTTCGCGCCGACAACAAACGGTCTGGGCGGCTTCCACAGCCTGACCATTCCAAATCTTTTGAACCCAAAACAAAATGGGCTCAGGTTCTCTCCACTCAGCCAAAACTTCCATGTTCTAATGCCTGAAAGTCAGGGACTTTACGCCTGCCGCATCATTCCTGAACTGGAAGGCGAAATCATTGGCTTTGATAGTCAATCAGGCGGCATCCGCCGCAGCGGTGTCAAAACCAGGTTTGAGGCCATGAATCGAGACTTTTCTGATTTGATGATTGCAATCTAGCGATCGCAATTTCTAGCCTCCCTCACCGCCACATAGTTCCAGGCAGCACAGGCCAACCAACCTCCACCCCGCAATAAGCCACCCCGCATCTCCTCATCTCCTCACTTCCCCACCTCCCTCACCTACCCACCCCCTTCGAC
>PYER01000441.1 GCA_003017855.1 filamentous cyanobacterium CCT1 | reverse complement strand
CCACTCTCCTACCCATCTACCCCCCTCAGCGCCGAACTCCACTGGATTCAGCACACCCTCATCCCCGCCCTGACCCGCACCACCAACGAAATCGCCAATCTGCTAAAAGGCCTCGACGGGCGCTACGTGCCCAGCGGTCCGGCGGGAGCACCCACCCGCAACCGGCCCGACGTGCTGCCCACCGGGCGCAACTTTTTCTCGGTAGATATTCGCGCCATCCCCACCGAGAGCGCCTGGGATGTGGGGCGGCGGGCGGCGGAAGTGCTGGTAGAACAGTACACCCAGGACTACGGCGAGTACCCCCAAACCCTGGGTCTCTCAGTGTGGGGCACTTCGACCATGCGCACCGGGGGCGACGATCTGGCGGAAGCCCTGGCGCTGATGGGGGTGCGCCCGGTGTGGGATGGCCCCTCGCGGCGGGTGGTCGATTTCGAAATTCTGCCGCTATCGGCGCTGGGTCGGCCCAGGGTGGATGTCACCCTGCGCATCTCGGGCTTCTTCAGGGATGCGTTCCCCAATCTAATTGACCTGTTTGACCAGGCGGTGGCGGCGGTGGCGGCGCTGGAAGAACCGCCGGAGCAGAATCCTTTGGCCGACCGGGTGCGGCAAGAATCTGTTGATTGGCAAAAGCAGGGGCTAACGCTGGAGCAGGCGGAGCAGCGATCGCGCTACCGCATCTTTGGCTCCAAGCCGGGGGCCTACGGGGCTGGATTGCAGGGGCTAATCGAATCGCAAAACTGGACCACCGATGAGGACTTAGCCCGCGCCTACCTAAACTGGAGCGGCTACGCCTACGGACGCAACGCCCAGGGGCACGCTATGCCGGAGGCCTTTGAGCAGCGGCTGCGGCACCTGCAGGTGGTGCTCCACAACCAGGACAACCGCGAGCACGACTTGTTGGATTCTGACGACTACTACCAGTTTCAGGGGGGCATGACGGTGGCGGCCCGCACCGTGCAGGGTCAGCAGCCAGCTACCTACTTTGGTGACAACGCGGTGAC
The DNA here is from genome assembly GCA_003017855.1 of filamentous cyanobacterium CCT1. Taxonomy (GTDB): domain Bacteria; phylum Cyanobacteriota; class Cyanobacteriia; order Phormidesmidales; family Phormidesmidaceae; genus Nodosilinea. The sequence goes on along the minus strand of PYER01000441.1, from coordinate 2,079 downwards.
GGCCAAGCCCAAGGTGCGATCGCTGGCCGCCGAAATTGCCAAAGTCTATCGCTCCCGCGTGGTCAACCCCAAGTGGATCGAGGGAGTCATGCGCCACGGCTACAAGGGGGCCTTTGAGATGGCCGCCACCGTCGACTACCTGTTTGCCTACGACGCCACTACCCGCTGCGTCGCCGACCACATGTACGAGGGAGTGGCTCAGGCTTACATGCTCGACCCAGACGTTCAAGCCTTTGTGCAGAAATCTAACCCCTGGGCGCTGCGCGACATGGCCGAACGCCTGCTGGAGGCCCACCAGCGTGGTCTGTGGCAGACGGCCCCTGAACCAATGCTCGACGCCCTGCGACAGATCGCTAACGAAGCCGAAGGTGTGCTGGAAGCCCGACAACTGTAGGGTGCATTGCTGCGCGGATGCACCATCACTCCACCGCCAGCGAGACCCGGTTGCCGCCGATCGCCCGCAGGTCGGTGAGCAGGCCAGACACTTGGCTATAAGTCAGCTCGCGATCGGCCTTAAGCACCAGCTTGCCGTCGGGGTTTTGGGCAAAGTAGGTACGCACCTGCTGACTAAGCTGGTTAAAGGTAATGGTTTCGTTGTCTAGCAGCATATTGCCGTCTTTATCTAACCCCACCACCAGGGCGTCGACCTGCACGATTTGGGGCTCTTCAGTTGCTCCGTCGCCCGCCACTGACTGGGGAAGACGCACATTGAGCAACTGCTGCCCGGTCAGGCTCATCGAAATAATGATGAAGAAAGTCAGCACCGTCATCAGCACGTCCATCATGGGGACGAGGTTGACCTCGGGAATTTGAGCATTGACCTGACGGCGACGGCGAGCACGCATGCGAGTTAACCCAGGTAGGGTACAGAAAATGGGTTCTGAGGCAGCCCCAGCGGGAATCCAAAAGCCGTCATCCGACGTTTGGGGATGCCACTAGTATAGGGCCAACCTGGGGTGGCCAGGAGCGTTGGCGACACCGAGGCATCCTAGGGCCTGCCGTTTGGGCAGACGGTGGGCGATCGCTAGACCGTAGCAATCAGCTGCTTTTTCACCCAAATGTTCGCTTTGGCGTGGAGGTAAATGGGGTCGGCCACCAGGGCGATCGCGCGATTGTACGATTCCACCGCGTTGCCGTAGGCACCCATATCGGCCAGCAGCTTGCCCCGGTTAAACCAGGCCTGGTGGTACTGGGGGTTAAGGGCTACAGCGCGATCGTAGGCGGCCAGGGCCTCGGCCTGCCGGTTGAGGCCGCAGAGGGCGTTGGCGCGGTTGTTCCAGGCGGTGCAGTAGGTACTGTCGAGGGCCAGGGCCTGATCGAAGCTGTCGAGGGCCTGGGCAAACTGGTTCTGTTCACACAGGGCACAGCCTCTGGCATTGAGGGCGGCGGCGCTGTGGTCGTGGTCGTGAATCGGATTCATCGCGGGCATCGGCTGGGACAACAGCTTCCATTGTGGGGGTGCGGCAGGCGATCGCTGAGGGGAGATGCTACCCGCCGTTGGTACGGGTTACAGCCCGGAAGGAATTTGCTCTATAGTTCAACCTATGCCTGAAGTATCTCTGACAGAACTGGTGGCGGCGGTGCGAGCCGGGGAGCTGGTCAGCTTTCCGACCGATACGGTACCGGCCCTGGCGGCGCGGCCCGAGGCGGGCGATCGCATTTACACCGCCAAAGAGCGCAGCCCCGACAAACCCCTGATTTTGATGGGGGCCAGCCTGGACGACCTGCTGCCCTACATCACTGGTACTGACGATGAGCTAGCCCAGTGGAGCGCGATCGCCGCCCAGCACTGGCCCGGTGCCCTCACCCTGGTGCTGCCCGCCTCCGATCGCTTCCCCGCCTCCATGAATCCGCAAAATACCGGCACCGTAGGTCTACGGGTGCCCGACCATCCCCTGGCTCGGCACCTGCTGAGCCACACCGGCCCCCTGGCCACCACCAGCGCCAACCGCTCTGGCCAGCCCCCCCTCGAAACCATGACGGCGATCGCCGCCAGCTTTCCCCAGGTCTTTACCCTCACCCCTGCCGCCCAGGCCGAGATCTATGGCGCGATCGGCGGTGAGCTGCCCCCCGACGACC
>PYER01000010.1 GCA_003017855.1 filamentous cyanobacterium CCT1 | reverse complement strand
GCCCTGACCCCACACCATGCGCTCGTGATAGGTGGGGGTAATCTTGCGCCGCTTTAGCACCAGGCTGCCGTCGGCATCAAAGATCAGCTGGGTGTTGTACAGCGAACCGGCCTCGCGCTCGTTCACTCCCAGCACCACCACCATGCCGTAGGACCGGGCCGCCCGACCCACCGCATCAGTGACTGGCCCCGGCACCACCACCGCCTCCTCGTACAGCCGCATGTGCTCTTTACCCATCAGAACGGGGGGCTGCACAAACGAAAAGTACGGGTAGTAGGGAATAAAGGTCTCGGGAAAGACGATTAGATTGACCCCAGCCTGGGCGGCCTGAGCAATGGTTTCCAAGACCTTCTCAGTGGTGCCGTTGCAGCTAAACAGCACAGGGCTGATTTGGGCAGCGGCTGCACGGATGGTTTTGGTGTAGTCCATGGGCGTTGGTGGTGGCAGGAGGGGAATGGTGGGCAGCGCCCACCCTATGGGCCTCCTCTCTCCCTGGAGAGAGGGGCTAGGGGTGAGGGTTCTACATCGTCCAGGTGTCGAGGATGAAGGCCCCCTCTTTGCGGTGCATGAGCACCAGATCGAGTACGTCGAGGGGGTTGATGGGACGAATGCCGGGGATGAGCGACGGTTCGCCGTGGCCGTAGAGGGCCTGCAGGGCAAAGCGGCAGGCGTAGACCTTGCCACCCAGCTCCATCACCTTAATGATTTGATTGTTCATCGCCAGGTGACCGGGGAAAGCTTCGTCGTTGAGCTTGGGAAAGCCGCGCTGCACCCCCAGGGTGACCCCAGGCCCGTAGAGCAGGACCGAGGTCTCAAAGCCTTTGCGGATGAGGCGGGTGGCCTGAAGCAGGTTTACCAACCCGATGGAGCCTTCAAAGGCCACGGTGTGGAAGGTGATCAGGGCTTTCTCGCCAGGCTCAGCCTGCACGTCGGGAAAAACCTTCTCTTCGTAGTCGACCAAAAAATCCCCAGCCTGGTTGGCTGGCTTCATTACTTCAGGCATGGATTTTAGCTCCTGGCAAAGTTGCTGGCAGCGCTGGGTATGAGGCTGCATGTTTCAGAACATTACGGGTGATCCCAATGGGTTCCCGTATCAGCAACTACAAACCTTCGATGTCTGCCCTAATCAACAGGGGCAGGGCAAGTCCTGAGGCCATCGAACTCTCTGAATAAAGAATACCCCTATCACTTTCGACAGGGGTATTGCCCCAATTTGCCCTGAGCGAGTCAGCGAGATGGCGATGAAAGCGCGATCGCCGCGCCTATCCCTCTCACTAACGCTAGATCAAGGCTTTCGGTAGCCGGAGTTACACGTATTCCCCAAACAACCGCCTAGGGTACAAAACAGAACCTCCAGCGCACCTCACTCAGAATTTAGCTATGACCACTCACTACGGCGTAATCGTCATCGGCGGCGGTCAGGCGGGGCTGTCGATCAGCTATTGCCTGCAGCGGCGGGGCATCGACCACATCGTGTTTGAGCAGCACCAGATTGCCCATTCCTGGCGCACCAAACGCTGGGATTCATTTTGTCTGGTGACGCCCAACTGGCAATGTCAGCTGCCCGGCTTTCCCTACCCAGACAACGACCCAGAGGGCTTCATGGGCCGCGACGCCATTGTGGAATACATTGAGCGCTACGCCAGCCACTTCAATCCGCCGCTCAAAACTGGGGTGCAGGTCAAACGGGTCAAGGGCCGCGAGGGCAGCGGCTTTGACGTGGTGACCAATCAGGGCACCTTTACCGCTGACCAAGTGGTGGTCGCCACTGGCGGCTACCACACGCCCAAAATCCCCCGCCTGGCGGAGCGTCTGGATCCCAACATTGTGCAGCTGCACTCGGCTGAGTATCGCAACCCTAAGTCGCTGCCCGAGGGTGCTGTTTTGGTGGTAGGTACGGGGCAGTCGGGCTGTCAGATCGCTGAAGACCTGCACCTGGCTGGGCGAAAGGTGCACCTGTGCGTGGGGGGCGCACCGCGATCGCCCCGCCGCTACCGGGGCAAAGATGTGGTGGAATGGCTCGACCAGATGGGCTACTACGATCTGGCGATCGATGACCACCCGCAAAAAGAGACCGTTCGCCACAAAACCAACCACTACGTCACCGGACGCGGCGGCGGGCGCGAAATTGACCTGCGCCACTTCGCTCTCCAGGGCATGGCGCTGCACGGTCGGCTTCAGGATGTTCAGGGCACTCGCCTGAGCTTTAGCGATGACCTGAAGCAGAACCTGGATCAGGCCGATGCCGTCGCCGAAAGCATCAAGCGCACCATCGACGCCTACATCGACAAGCGCAACATTGATGTACCTATGGATCCACCCTATCGACCCGTTTGGGAGCCTGAGACGGTCGAAATCAGCCTTGACTACCGGGCCGCCAACATTACCTCAGTAATCTGGTGCATCGGCTACGGCCTCGACTTTAGCTGGATTGAGCTACCCGTGTTCGACGGTCGGGGCTACCCCGGTCACCGTCGCGGCGTGACCACCGTGCCGGGGCTGTACTTTCTTGGGCTGCCGTGGCTCTATACCTGGGGGTCGGCCCGCTTCTCCGGCATTGCCCGCGATGCCGAGCATATGGCCGAGCAGGTGGCTACCCGCGCTGGGGGTGGTCCTCTCCGGATACCTCAGAGCGTCAATGAAGTAGCAATAGGATCGTAAATAAACCTGCCTAAGCCTTGGCGATTTTGACGTCACGCTTATCTTTGACATAAACGCCGTTTTGGCGACGCTGCATTTCAAACAGTTCGGTGGCTTCCACCAATGTGCTGAGCTTGGCATATCCATAGTTGCGTGAGTCAAAGGAGGCCTGATTTGACACATGCACACCGACCACGGCCAGGTTTGACCAGCCGTCGTCATCCTGAGCAGTGGTCACAGCGTGACGCAGCAGGCTAACCAGTTTTGTATCCTGCCGAAGCTCTTTCGTCGTTTTCTTCACGCTTTCAACCGATTTAATCTGACCGGCTTCAGCATCCTGGCCAAGATTTTCCAGATAGAGAAAGGTTGAGCAAGCGTAGACAAAAGGCTTGGGAGTTTTCTTTTCGCCAAAGCCGTAGACTTTGAGCCCATCGGTCAAAATCCTCATCACCAGAGGAGTAAAGTCGCAATCGCTCGTAACTATGGCAAAGGCATCGAGATTGCGGGTGTACAGTAAATCCATAGCGTCGATGATCAGGGCTGCGTCGGTAGCATTCTTGCCCTTGGTCAAGTCAAACTGCTGCACCGGTCGAATAGCAAACTCATGGAGGTTATCTTCCCAGGACCTGAGTGCAGGATTTTTCCAGTTGCCGTAAGCGCGACGGGTGTTGGCCACACCGTACTTGGCAATCTCAGCCAAAATCGCCTCGATTTTAGCTGCCGGAGCGTTGTCAGCATCAATAAGCAGAGCAATTTTGGCTTCTGATGACAGCATGGCGAAAAGAACGAAATTGAGATGTCTGTATGGAGTGTGACGCCAATACCGCGCGCGCTTAAGCGCTTAGCTCAAGTCTGCCCCAGTTCTTGAGAGCGCAGGTAGGCCGATCGCACCGCATCCATCAGGGCCGATCGCAGGCCGCCCGCTTCCAGCGCCGCAATGCCTGCAATGGTGGTACCGCCGGGGCTAGTGACGCGATCCTTGAGGACTGCCGGGTGCAGGTCGCCCTGGTGCAGCAGTTCGCCCGTGCCGCGTACGGTGGCGATCGCCAGCTCCAGCGCTACGGCTCGCGGCAGCCCCACCGCTACGCCGCCGTCGGCCAGAGCCTCCACCACCAGCGCCAGATAGCCCGGCCCCGAGCCCGAGAGCGCCGTCACGGCATCCATCTGCGACTCGGGCACCTCAACGACGGTGCCGACGCTGGCGAAAATGGTGCGGGCCTGCGATCGCTGCTCTTCACTGACCAATGCTCCTGCCGCCAGAGCCGTTACCCCGGCCCCCACCGTGGCAGGCGTGTTTGGCATCGCTCGCACCACCGTCCACCCCGGAAAAGCTTGCTCTAGCCGCGCCAGCGTTGAGCCTGCCAAAATTGATAGCAGCAGCGGCGGCGTGTCACGGGTAGAAAGCTTGAGATTTTCAGCTACCGCCGCCAGCATTTGCGGCTTAATAGCCAGTAGAACGGTCTCAGCCGCATCGATTACCGCCTGGTTATTGTCGGTAGTCTGCACACCGTAGGTCTGGTGCAGCACCTCTCTGCGGGCCGCCTGGGGGTCGCTGACAAATACCGCTCCAGGGGCAAAAATGCCCTGATCAAGAAGGCGGGCGATGAGAGCTTCGCCCATCATCCCGCCGCCGATAACCCCAAATGTTGCCTCGGGCATACGCTCTCCTACGACTTCCTTACTCATGCCGTCAAGGATGACCATACCCTAAGGTAGCCCCCAGAGCCAGTCTGGGGGCAGTGATAGTCAGAGTTGTGAGTGGTCTAAGACCGCGCTAGGCCATACGAGCCATCGGCTCTGCACCCCAAGTGGGCGCAGGGGGCATTTGACCGGGCATGGGCATACCCTGGGGCTGACCCATGAAGATTTCTTCTTCGTACTCGGTGGGGGTGCTGACCTGTACGCAGTTGGGGGTGAAGAGGAAGATGCTCTCGCCAATGCGCTCCTGGTGGCCATCAATGGCGTAGGTGCCACCGGCAACAAAGTCAACAGCGCGCTGAGCCTGGTCAGGATCCATAATGGTCAGGTTTAGCACCACCGACTTGCGCTCCCGCAGGGCTTGAATCGCCTGAGGCATTTCTTCAAAGGAGCGAGGCTCCATTACAACCACTTCGGAGGTGCCGTTCATGGCACCGGGCATACCAATTACGTTACTGGCCATTGGGGTCATTCCTGCATCAGTGGGCATCATACGTTCGCGACGGGGGCGGCTCCGCCGAACTTCTTCGGGCTGGGGCTGCACAATCGGCTGGGTGTTCTCTTCCTGGTAGAGGTTTTGGTACTCCTCACCATCCATTTCTTCGTACTCGTAGTCGTAGTCTGCTGGGTCGTTTAGGCCAACGAAGTCCCGCAGTTTAGAAAACATGTTGCTCACAACTTACACTCCACGATGACTATCACTTAGGTAGGCAACCCCTTTGGCCATTGACCGATGGGGAGGCGTTATGCTCCGGTTATCCGAGGGCCATGATAGCGCCAAATTTCCATTTGCAACGGCTGTTGTGAAAATTGTTGGAGCTAACTTGGGGTTAAGGGTTACTTTGACCCCCGAAGCAGGTCTTTGACCTCTCAAACCTGGCCACCTAAACCTGACCTAAAACACCCAGTGGTCACCAACACCGAAGTGAAACGCTTCTCGCTGAGCTAAAGCAGGTTTAGGAGCCTACATTAATATCCCGAACACAGAATATTGAGACCACAGTATACACGAAATCAAAAAAAGGAATAGTCAGTTCATAATTAGTTAAAGAATCTTTTGACTATGGTTTGATTTTACGGTCAAACGTAACTTTCGGCTGAGGCAATGACTCGAGGCTAAGGACCATTGGCGATCGCCCCAAGCCCATGCCTTGCCCATTTCCCCGCCTCTGGTTTGAGTTAGAAACCAGATACCAAGATCGCCAGCTTCTGCACAGACGAGGGTCAGGCCGATGGCGGGCGAGGGCCAAATAGCACCGTTCCCAACCGCACCATAGTGGCTCCACAGGCGATCGCCTCGGCATAATCCCCCGACATCCCCATTGAAAGCTGATCGATGTGCAGGCGGGCGAAGGCTTTTTGGTTGATGGCACTCGCCAGGTCCTTGGCCCCAGCAAACACGTCTCGCACCGTCTCTGGGCTAGCGTCCTGGGGGGGAATAGTCATAATTCCGCGCAGCCGAAGATGGGCAAGCTGGTCGAATTGGGGCAGCAGATCGGTTAGCTCAGCGGCCTCAATGCCGTACTTGGGTGGGTCGGGCACCAGCTTGACCTGCAGGCAACACTGGGGAAGTTTATCCAGCTCCTGGGCCGCCTGGTCGAGCCGCTGGGCCAGCTTCAGGCTGTCGACCGAGTGAATCCAGTCAAAGAGCTCGACGGCTTTGCGGGCTTTGTTGGTTTGCAGGTGGCCAATCAGGTGCCAGGTAATGTCGGGCAGGTCGGTGAGCTGGGCTTGCTTGGCGATCGCCTCCTGAACCCGGCTTTCGCCAAAATGCCGTACTCCTCGCTCGTAGGCGGCGCGAATCGTCTCTACCGACAAAAACTTAGTTACCGCAACCAGCGTAACCGTGGCAGGAATGCTCTGGTAAATCTCATCAAAGTGCTGGGGCAGGGCGCTCGAAGCAGCGGTCATTGAAAGGTCTGCTTGTAGGTGTGCTGTAGGCGATCATAGTCGGCCTGCTGGCCGGCCCGCCGCAAGGTGCGCAGACGACTTTCCAGCATCAGGCGAGCGTTGCTGCGGCCGAGGGGCTGAAACACCAGCCCTTCGGTAGGGGAGTGAGTCACCACAAAAAACAGCCGTTGGGCGTACAGAGTGGCATACAGCTCTTGACCGTCGTCTACCATGCACACTCTGAAGAGCAGGCCAAAATTGGGGTGATTGAGATAGGTTTCTGTGCTCATTCAAGTATGGGAGAGGTTCTGTCGCAGGACAGGATGGTGGTCATGTCTGTTCAATTCGCCACATGCATTCTAGAACCTGATGTGCTATGTGCACGCATTCTCAAGCCGATCGGCGGTTAATTACAGATCATGGCGGAGAGGTATGAGAAAATTCCATCTAAATAAAAGCCCCCTTTGAAGTCGCAAACTGACCCGTTGGGCAGGTTGCTATAAGACTTTGAATCAGCACCTAACTGGCATACTCTAAACCCAGGGCCAGCAGTTGTGCCCTGGCCTTTTGCAGAGATTCTTGCCACTCTCTCAAGGGATCGCTGTCGGCGACAATGCCGGCTCCTACTTGCCCCCATACGGTAGATGCTGTCGATAGGCTATCAGTATGCCCAAACAGCAGGGTGCGAATCAAAATGTTGAGATCTAAATGCCCTCGTCGGTCTAGATAACCGCAGGAGCCGTAGAACAAGCTGCGGCGAACCGGCTCCAGGTCTTCGATAATTTCCATACAGCGCACTTTGGGACAGCCGGTGATGGTGCCGCCGGGGAAGACAGCGCGAATCAGATCAATGGCGTTGCGCTGGCGCTGTCCCTCAGACTGGGAATCGCGCTGTAGCTCTCCCACCACGTTGCTCACCAGATGCATCACGTGGCTGTAGTACTCCACGGTCAGCAGTTCATTCACCCGCACGGTGCCCCACTGGCACACCCGGCCCAGGTCATTGCGCTCCAGATCCACAAGCATGATGTGCTCAGCCCGCTCTTTGGGGTTGCTGAGCAGGGTTTGGGCCAGTTCGGCATCCTGGGCGGGCGTGGAGCCCCGCGGGCGCGTACCGGCAATGGGGCGGGTTTGGGCGAGACCATCCTGCAGCTTGATCAGCCGCTCGGGCGAACAGCTGATCACATCGCCCCAGGGGGTGCGCCAGTAGCAGGCAAAGGGCGATGGGTTAATGCGCTGCAGCTGGCGGTAAAGCTCCCAACTGTGGTGAGTAGTCTCTGTCGAGAACCGCAGCGACAGGTTGACCTGAAAAACGTCTCCCGCCTGGATATGCCGCTTGGCCTGCCGCACCGCCTGCTGGTACTCTGCCGCCGCCATACCCAGGGTGACAGCGCGGGGATCATGCGCTGCTGGGGCAAACGGGGGCTCTTCTACGGGTGGCAGACTGAGCTGCTTTTCCATGCGATCGAGCCCGTTTGGGGAGAGCGCAAAGAGCCATAGTTGCTGGGCCTGGTGGTCAAGCACGGCAAAGGTAGCGGGCTCGTACCAGAGGGCTACCGGGAAGGGTAAGGGATCATGATTTAAGATGGGTAGCCGCTCGATCTCCCAGGCCAGGTCGTAGCCCAGCCAGCCTAACCAACCGCCTGTGAAGGGCAGCGATCGCGCCGCCGCCTCTGATTCATTTCCCGCCAGGCTCAATCGGTCCCCCTCAGCCAGCCGATCACTCAGCGTCGACAGAATGTTGCCCACCATCGGCGTCCATACCTGTGGACAATCGCCCTCCTGCCGAGGTGGCCCAGCACAGATAGAAAACCGGCTGTGAGCGGCGTGGGGTTGGGCTAGCGCCGGTAGGGGATAGGGGCTCTCTAGCAAGGCCAGCAGCGTCTTAGACGAGGGGGGCTGCCGCAGCAGGTCGCCGTAGAGGCACTGAAAAATATCGCTGCCGGTACGGTGCCCTAGGGGCTGCGATCGCACCCACCAGTGCCGCTTTGGGGTCAAATCTCGCCTCCCCACACCCACCTGGCCCACCAGAACACCGCCAGCAGCCCCAGGACAAACCAGTCCCAGCTGCGCAGCACCAGCTGGTACCAGCGCACCCGGTGCTCGTTAGGGCTGGTAAAGCCCCGCACCTCCATCGCCGCCGCGATTTGCTCAGCCCGCAGCAGCAGATTTTCGAGCAGCCGCTCCGTCACCGCCAGCCACACCTGAGCTGAGCCGCGAAAGCCGAGCTTTTTCCAGTTAATGGCGCGGGTTTGCACCGATCGCACCAAATTCTGAACTTCCTCCAGCACCAGGGGAATAAACCGCAGCGAGAGCGTCACCGTCAGGGCAATCTCGGTCACCGGCAGGCGCAGCCACCGCAGCGGGGCCATCAGCGTCTCTAAGGCCAGAGTGATTTCCTCGGGCGCAGTGGTGAGCAGGAAGAGGTTTGTGCCGTAGATCAGGGTAAACAGCAGCGTGCCAATGCGAATGCCCAAATCGAGCGATCGCCGCGTTATCGTAATCGGCCCCCAGTCAAACACGACATAGCGGTACGACGTCGGCTGCGGCAGCTCCGGCAGCACCTCAGGCGGTTCTTCCAGCGTCTCCATAGCCTCTGGAGTGGGTAGTCGCGGCGTCTGCGCCACCTGCAGCCCGTCAGGCATCACAAAGGTGAGCAGCATGACGATGCCGCTCAGCACCACCAGCCAGCCCATCTGCTGCCGCCATACCCGAAACGGAATCCGCGCCGCCAACGTCAGCAGCACCAGCAGCGCCACCAGCCCAAACCGCCAGTAGGCATTCGCCAAAATGGGCGTTACCAAAATGCTCATCAGCCAGGCCATCTTGACCCTGGGGTCGAGCCGGTGCAGCCAGGTTACCGGCTGCTCCAGATACAGGCCAATGGGTAGAGAGCGAAGGAGATCCATAGAGTCGTAAACTGCTACTTCGTAATCGGGCTTTCTCCCTTCGGGAGACGTTTCACGAACGACTCCGCTCAGCCCTCGGTCCCCGACTTTATTTAGCCCTCGACCCCTGGTGGTTGAGCGGAGTCGAAACCATGAGCGGAGTCAAAACCATGAGCGAAGTCGAAACCGTGAGCGAAGTCGAAACCACCTGAAACCAAAGCCTACACTTTCGTTGCTCGGTTGGGGTTGTTGCGCTCCAGGTCGCGCATGGCCTTGCCTCGCCAAAAAATTCGAATCGGCGTGCCTTCAAAGCCCAGGTTCTCGCGGAACTGCCGTTCTACATAGCGACGGTAGTTGTCCTTCAGGAGATGGGGATCGTTGACAAATAATGTAAAAGAGGGCGGCCGCACGGTGACCTGGGTGCCGTAGTAGATACGTCCCTGGCGGCCTTGGCGGGTGGTGGGCGGGGTGTGCCACTTGACCGCATCCTCCAGCACTTCGTTGACGACCGAGGTGCTGACCCGACGGCGGTGCTGCTCTACAGCCCCATCGACCAGCTCTAGAATTTTTGGCACTCGCTGACCCGTCTTGGCGCTGACGAAGATGCGCTTGGCCCAGTCGAGAAAGTTGAGGCGGGCGGCGATCTGGTGGTCGAAGTCGTAGATGGTGTGGCTGTCTTTTTCGACCGCATCCCATTTGTTGACCACAATCACGCAGGCGCGACCGTCTTCTTCGATGCGGCCTGCTAGCTTCTGGTCTTGTTCAGTGACGCCATCGAGGGCGTCGATCACCAGGAGTACCACGTCGGCTCGGCGAATGGCTTTGAAGGCGCGGTTGATGCCAAAAAACTCTGGCCCATACTCCACGCTCTTTTTCTTGCGAATGCCGGCGGTGTCGATCAGGCGATAGATCTTGTCGCCGTGCTGCACCTGCATGTCGATCGCATCCCTGGTCGTCCCAGAAATCGGGCTGACGATGGCGCGGGTTTCGCCCACAAAGGCATTCAGCAGGCTCGACTTGCCCACGTTGGGTCGCCCCACAATGGCGACTTTGATTTCTTCTTCGGCGGCTTCTTCCACGTTTTCGGGCAGAAACTCCACCAGGGCATCGAGCAGTTCCCCGGTGCCGTTGCCGTGGATGCCGGAGACGGCGTAGGGTTCGCCCAGCCCCAGCTCCCAAAACTGCGCCGCCTGCACCAGACCGTTATCCAGCGATTCGCACTTATTGACCGCCAGCAGCACCGGCACCGACTGCTGCCGCAGCCAGCTAGCAATCTCTCGATCGGACTCGGTGGGGCCAACCTGGCCATCGACGACAAACACCGCCGCGCTGGCCTCAGTCAGGGCCAGCTGGGCCTGCTCGCGGATGTAGGGCAAAAATTCGGTGTCGTCGTCGAAGACCAGGCCGCCGGTATCGACCACCAGGTAGTCGCGATCGCGCCAAAAGGCAGGTTGATAGGTGCGATCGCGCGTCACCCCCGGCTGGTCGTAGACGATGGCATCCTGTGCCCCGGCCAGGCGGTTCACTAAGGTAGATTTGCCCACATTTGGGCGTCCGATAACCGCAACAACAGGCAGTGGCATGACGTGAGCCTTTAGGCAGAGGAATGTTCAACCAGATCTGGGCGTCATTAAGACCGTACTCAGATCGTCAATGAGGTAATTTTCTCAATTCTCCCATTGTAGCCACAGGGCCTTCACCTATGGTCACAGTCTCACTACGCGGAACTCTTGTACTATTCGAGCTCCTGGGCAATAATGAGCTTACTACCGAACACCGCCTGCCATGACCGCAAGCAACGATCGTCTAGACCGCATAGAGGCTTTGCTAGAGGCATCTAGCATCCAACACAATCGTGAAATGGCAGAAATGCGCCAGATCCATACTCAGGAAATGGAAGAGATTCGGGCTGGGCTGCGCGAAACCAAAGCCATCACGGAGAGTAATGCCCGCGCCATTGAAGCCTGGTCAGGTCGCATTGCTGACGCGGAAGCAGACTCCAGAGCTATGGCTGCAACTGGCGACCAGCGCTTAGAAACCGCGATCGCTGACACCGTAGCCATGATTGCCGACATGGGCCGTCAGCAGCAGGAAACCGACCAGCGATTTGAAGTCTTTTTACAAGACTCCAGAGCCGATCGCCAGCGCTTTGACCAGGCGATGGCGGCGAACGCTGCTGAACATCGGGCGTTTACCCAAAACGTGCAGGTGCTATTGGCTGAGATTTCCCGTCTGTGGCAGCGGGTGGCTGGCTAAACCTGCCTGAGTGAGGCAACAGGATCGCCGCGATAGTATAGGGTTGGCCCTAGTTTGCTCTACCATGCCCCCAGCAGCACCCGTCACAAAGCCTATCAGTCAACTTCGGTTGGCCCCTGGCAGCCTGCTGGCTATACCCAATGTAAGTTGGGATGAATTTGAGGCCATTCTTGAAGAGCTGGGCAACCATCGGGCGGTGCGAGCCACCTACTTTGAGCACACCCTAGAACTCATGGTTCCACTGCCGGAGCACGAAAAGCCCAAGGAAATTATTGGCGACATTGTCAAAACCCTGCTGAAAGCGTCTGGTCGCCGTTACGAGCCCTTTGGTTCGACAACGTTTCGTGAGCCTGGGGTGGCTGGGGTAGAGCCCGATGCCTGCTTTTACATTGCCAACTATCAGCAGATGGTGGGGCGTCGTCGTCTAGAGCCGGGCGATCCGCCGCCAGATTTAGCGATTGAAACCGATGTGACGTCAAAGACGACTCTGGATGCCTACCTGGCCATTGGTGTACCCGAACTGTGGATTTTTGCCAACGGCAAGCTGACCATTTATGTCTTGCAGCAAGACCGCTACGTTGCCATTGAAGAGAGCCCCACGTTTCCGGGTCTGCCGCTAGCGGAATGGATTGCGACTACAGTGAGGCGATCGTGGCAGGTGGGAACGTCCCAAGCGCTGGAGGAGTTGGAAGCGCAGATTTAGGCCGCTAACCGGCGGTGGCGGCGATAGAGGACAAGGAACGAGAGGGCGATCGCCCCAGCCGACAAAATATGCACAGCATTGAAGGGCGTGCCAGGGAAAAACCAGGAATCCGTGCGCAGAAACTCGATGAAGAATCGCCCCAGCGGATACCAGATCAAGTAGCCCAAAGCCAAATCCCCCGGCTTAAGCTGCCGCTCAAATTTACGTGAAATCCAAAACAGCACCGCAAAGCCTAGAAAGTTCCACAGCGACTCGTAGAGAAACAGCGGGTGGAATCGGGTGGAGTCGGGGTACTGGGCCAGGTCGTTGTACGGGGCGATGCGGCGCTGGGCGTCAATGCGCAGGCCCCAGGGCAGGGTCGTGGGTGGGCCGTAAAGCTCCTGGTTGATGAAGTTGCCCCAGCGGCCAATGGCCTGAGCCAGGGGTAGCCCCAGAGCAATGCCATCGAGGTAGGGCAGCGGGTTGAGCTTGCGAATGCGGGCGAAGAGGAAGAGGGCGATCGCCCCAAAGATAAACCCGCCAAAAATGTGAATTCCGCCGCCCCAGATCTGCAAAATCTGGCCTGGATTTTGCAGGTAGTAGCCCAGCCCCTCTGGCCCACGCGGCGACTGAATGAACACGTAATACAGCCGCGCCCCGATAAAGCCCGGAATCAAAATCCAGAACAGCATGTCCCAGAGGTTGTCGGGGTTTTCGCCCTGGCGAGCGACGTAGCGCCCTGCCACCGTCGCCGCTGTGAGAATCGCCGCCAGCATCAGTAGCCCGTACCAGCGCAGGGCAAAGGGGCCGATTTCAAAGATGATGGGGGAGACGGGGGGGTACATGGGTCGAATCGACAAAACAACGTTCAGCAGCGGTCATAGATCTCATCTCGGCTCAGGGGCGTAAAGCTTTGAACCGGAATGGGATGAGCTAAAAGGTAGCTAATGCTGCCCTCTTCGTTTTCAGTATTGGTAGTCGCTGGGTTGCTATTTGTTGAGGATCCAACCGCTGGATTGCTGGCGTTTGAAGGGTAGTCTAGCTGCTGGTTAACGAGCTGAAGCAGCTGAGTAGCGAGCTGAAGCTGTTCTTTGAGGGATAGCTGAGTTGCCTCTCTGAGCAAATCTTGCACTGTCATGAACAGTCTCCCTTACAGAAAAGGATGGCCGGGAAATGCGTTCGTAACTGACTCATCTACCCATTGCCTAACCCATCATAAAATTAATCCTCCAGGTAGCCTAGTTCTTCGAGGCGGCGGCGGACTTCGGGGTCGTCGTAGTCGGTGGCGCGGGTGGCGATAGCCTGGGCGAGGTGCTGGTCAGATCGATCGGCGAAAGCTTGCAGGCAGTCTTGCAGCGCTTCTACATTTTCGGGCAGGATGGCGCTGAGGTCGAGGGCTTCGGTGGGGTCTTCGAGGACGTCGTAGAGTTCGGCGACTGAGCCTTCGGTTTCAATTAGCTTGTGCTGGCCCATCCAGACGGCGCGACGGACGCGATCGCACCCCATAGTCTTCACCAGCTCGGGCTGGCGCTTCTGCATCAGGTTGACCACGTTCTGCGGCGGAATCGCTTCAGCAAACACGTAGTCGCGTTCCTTGAGTTCGCCCTGGCTCTGGACCAGATCGAGGGCCAATTCTTTCTCGTTGGCGAGGCCTGCGGCGGCCAGCACCGTGTGAAACAGGCGGCGGGTAGATACCACAGCATCGACGACAGCGCCCTGCTCCAGGCGATTCTGCGGGTCGCGGATGATCAGCGGCACCCGCACTAGCTCGTTGTAGATCGACAGACTGTGGCCCATGTACTGTTTTTCGCCCAGGTGCTCGCCGTGGTCGGCGCAGATGATTACCAGCGTGTTGTCGAGCTGGCCAGAATTCTCTAGGCGATCGAAGAACTGACCCAGCAGCGCATCCTGATAGGCGACTTCAGCGTCGTACATGCCGTCGAGGGTTTGCTTTTGGTGGTCGTCTAGCGCACCGGTCAGCGGGGCCAGCCAGCCGTAGACATCGCCATTGAAGCGCTGCAAAAAGGTTTGGGCCTTGCGATCGGCCAGCACGTGGGGGGCAAACTGCTCGATGTAGCGGCGGGGCGGGTGGTAGGGCATGTGGGTGCCCATCAGGTTCACAAAGGCGAAGACGGGCTGGTCGGCGGCTGCGCCAGTGCGGTTGATCAACAGGTTGGCGGTGTCTTCAAGCGACTTTTGCGTGTTGCCCTTAAAGCTCAGCGCCGTTTGCCACAGGGGCACCATCAGCGGCGTAAAGCTGAGCGCCAAGAGCGCGTCCGATCGCGCAAACGCGTCCTGAATGCGGTTGAGAAATGTCGCAATTTTGCCCTTGAACCACTGGCGATAGCGGCTCACCAGGCCAGGATGGCTGCCCGCCTGGTTGGGCTTGGAGGTGAGCAGTCCGCTGTAGTTGAGAAAGCTAGTGAACCCGCGCCGCAAACCGTTGTTGATGACGCCGACGAGGGGGTTGTTGCAAAAACCAGCGGTGTAGTAGCCGCTGGCCTCAAGGCGTTCCGCTAATGTTGGCAAATCGCTGGGCAGTACTGAATACGACTGCACCATGGTGTGTTCGGAGGGGTACAGCCCTGTGAACATGGAGGCGTGGGAGGGCACCGTCCACTGGGCGGCGGAAACGGCCTGGGTGAATCGGGTGGCGTCGGCTGCGATCGCATCCAAATTCGGCGAGGTCGGCTTGTCGTAGCCGTAGCAGGAGAGGCGATCGGCCCGCTGAGTATCGAGCACCAGAAAGAGAATGTCGGGGCGATCGGCCATGGAAAATTCACCAACGCATCAACGGGGCACAGGCTCCATCGTAAACAGAAGCGTTCTCAATTGTCTTAACCAGGGGTTAGAGATTGATTGCCGTTAGAGCTGTTGCCATTGTCGGTGGTTTGGCGGTGCGGCGGCTGTCGTAGGCGCAATATTCTACAGAACGCCTAAAATTCAGGAGCTTACAATGAGGGCACATGCCGCTGCTACCCTTTGCCCTCTGGCCAAACCGATGATTGCTCAGCCCCAGCTCTCTAGCACCTATTCGCCTGAAGAATACCTCGACCTGGAAGTGGCCTCGGAAGTCCGCCACGAATACATTCATGGAGAAATCGTACCCATGACCGGCGGCACGCCCAATCACAATCAAATTTTGCTGAATCTGGCTGGGGCCTTGAATTTTGTCTTGCGGCAAAAACCTTATCAGGTATTTGCTGCCGATCAGCGGCTCTGGATTCCAGCCGCTGAGATTTATACCTATCCAGATGTCATGGTGGTTGAGGGAGAGCTGGCGTATCAGGCTGGGCGACGCGATACGATTACGAATCCTCTGGTGATTGTTGAGGTGTTGTCTGCATCGACCCGTAGCTACGACCGTGGCGATAAGTTTGCGGCCTATCGCACCATCGATAGCTTCTGCGAGTATGCCTTAATCGATCAGTATTCTGCCCATGTGGAGCACCACGTCAAAACTGGCGTGAAACAGTGGTTAATGCAGGAGTACGACGGGCTAGACGCGGTGCTGAATTTGGCGGTGCTGGAGTTTGAGATCTCGCTGCGCGACATTTACAACAAAGTGCGGTTCGAGCAGCCTGATTCAGAGTCAACGTCCTAAAGGTGAGCAGTGCGCAGACATACTACTGCCTAGAGCATCGGTTCAGGGTGGCTAGAAACCCGGTTTCTTCTTGGACTAGCCTACAAGACCTGGCCTGCACCCGAAGAGAAACCGGGTTTCTGTAACAGCGGTCTAGGCGGCGGCTAGCAGATTCACCAGGTCGGCTTTTTTGAGCTTTGAGATGCCTGCAATATCGCGTTTTTTGGCCATGTCTTTAAGTTGAGAGGCAGTCATCGACTCTAGCAAGGCGCGATCGGTCACGACGTCGGGCATGGGCTCGGGTGTCAAGTAAAACACCTCTTGCAGGGCTTTAAGCTTTTTGCCAGCGGTAATGCGACAGCCCAGCTTGGTGATGGGTTGCAGGGTTTTCCAATACTGGCGGGGGGCTTCGTCGAGGCGAGCCACCAGGGAAGCATGGCTGACGCCTTTGAGGGGAGTGTTGGGCAGCGCCAGAAGATAATCGATCGCGGCGGAAATTTCGTCACGGCTGGCGATCGAGAGATTGGTCTTGGGCTGGGTTTCTTGGGCCAGCGATCGCGTAATCGCAACGGCCTCGGGGGTATCTTCGGCAATAATGCACCATACCTCGTCTAGCTGGGCTTCGGCGGCGACGGCGTAGACAAAGCTGTTGCCAATCACCTGGTACTGATCGGGGCCGGTTTCTTTGACAATCAGCGGAATCCAGTTGCGCCCCTCTGGCCCTAGCTGGCTGGCGGCGAACTGAATTAAATACTCGTGTGCTTCGGTGGGTTGACCGGGCTCAATTTCATCAAAGGGCAAACACATCAAGTTGCCAACATCGGAAAGGCTCATTGCAAAAAGTACTCCAATGCAAGGTTGAGGTATTGTTCGCGAACTGTTTTAAAGGCGAATGCAGCAGGCATGTGCATAAAATCTGCTCTAGAGATAAAAGCCATGTGTGGAATGCTTATCATCTTGCTCGTATCGATAGACTGGCCTTTCTTTGCTTTAGGGTAGAAATAAGGTGCCAAGTTAAAGCTGTTTGAGTTTTGTTTAACATCCTCGACAATCTTTCTGATAGCCTGATGCATCAAATGAATTTGGTGATCGGTTTCTTTAAATGCGTTGTTCATGAATATAGGCAACGGAATGGGGCCATATTCACCTTGTTTTCGTTTTTCTTCCTGAACTTCTGGAATAAATTGAGTGATGGCGATGCCAGCATTTTGTAAAGAGTGCAGATTATCGTGACGGGCTGGAATGAGAACCACATCAGACGCATACATTGCCTTTTGAGCGAAGATTCTCCAGTTAGGCGGAGCATCAATGAGGATATAGTCATAGTCATTGCGAACTGAATCTAATGCCTTGTGTAGGTCGTGAATCCTAAGATGTTTTCTAATATCTCGTTCATCTATTTCGTTGACTAGCTTTTCGTCCGCCAGAACTACGTCAAATCCCCAAGGTTCTGGAAGTTTGGGATGTTCAAACTTGTAAGGCGTAATGATGTCTTTGATGTTGATGTCTTTGTTTTTGAGTGCATCAAGGACTTT
The DNA here is from genome assembly GCA_003017855.1 of filamentous cyanobacterium CCT1. Taxonomy (GTDB): domain Bacteria; phylum Cyanobacteriota; class Cyanobacteriia; order Phormidesmidales; family Phormidesmidaceae; genus Nodosilinea. The sequence continues at coordinate 36,930 of PYER01000010.1, read as the reverse complement.
TCCCTTGAGAGGTTTGAGGTTGAGGGCATCGCCCAAGTCACTTTGGTTAGGATCGAAGTCGATTACCAAAACGCGCTTCTTACGCAGCGTTAGCGCAGCGGCAAGGTTTAGCGTCGTGGTGGTCTTGCCAACGCCTCCTTTATTGTTGTAGACCACTACTGTTAGCGCTTTCTTCGGGGCTTCAATAATTGCCTTAAGTCGCTTAACAACGCTGTTGATATCCTGATCTATCGGTATACAGGGCGTGACTGGATGAATGACCTTGCCGTGTTTGCGAAAAAGTTGCACATGAAGGGAGTTCATCAAAATTCCCCACTGCACAGACTTAGAGGATGGATGCAAAAGATAGCCCCTAAGCTGTAAGAGAGCATTGCGATAGTTGGCACACTTTTCATCGCCTAGATTCCAGGTTCGCCCCTTAACCTCCATGTAGAGATAGGGATTTTTGCGAGTGTGCAGGAATATATCGTCATCAATATTTTTGCGAGCAGCGTGATCAACTACTTTCGTTCCAACTTTAAATCCTGGAACTACCTCCAAGTTCTCGAAGCCGAGGGCTTTCAAGAACTCTTTGGAGAAAGCTCCTTCGACAACGACTTCAGGGGCATCTGAGGGCAGATCCTGAAGTGCCTTTACTAAGCTCATTAGGAAAATTTAGTGTCGGGTTTTTCCACCTTATTCGGGGAACAAACACGAAACCAGAACAGTCATAGTTATATTCATCAAGGCTTTACAATTTCTGCCTTTTTTGGGGATTTAGAAGTTTTAATTTGTTTACATATAGCAACTCTTTTGCAGTCGAAGTTTCTCAAGGAATAACCAACTGCGATACGTCAGGAGAAGTTGACATTAGAAGCGCTTTGCTGTGAGCTTTTTTCTCCCCCCAAAATCTGGGGGGAGATTGGTGGTGCAAGCTATTCGTCGGTGGCCACAAGGCGGCGCGTCATCACGCTGATGTATTCGCCGCTGCGTCCGGTGGGGATGGGCTCAATCCATGCCACGCGATCGCAGTATCTGAGCAACTCCATACGGTTGATTGCCTCTACAACGGCAGCGTAGTCGCCCAGCAGAATGTGCGTCAGGCGATCGGGCCGATAGGTAGGCAGGGCAAACGGGGTGGGCAGGCCACGCTGCCCCGAGGGTTGAAAAGTCATGCGGTTGTCTCCGTTTTCGGGTGAAGGAAAACGGGGAACGCTCTAGCGCTTTCCCAAACAAAGGCAAACGAAGACGCTAGCTCCTAGAATGCACCTAGGGCATCTCACTTACCTCGGATAAGCTGGGATGCTTTAGGGCATAGGGGAAGCTGCTACTTCCCTTACGCCCGTTTTAGATACATTCCCCGCACTGAATACAGTACAGCAAGTTATCTGGTGGGACATCCGTACAGGCGTTAAGGAATGCGATCGGTGGATCTGGTCATGCAGGTGGCTGACATCGCATTGCAGGCCGTGGACATAGCAATCACAGGCCTGGACATGCCAATCACAGGCGTGGACATGCCAATCACAGGCGTGGACATGCCAATCACAGGCGTGGACATGCCAATCACAGGCCTGGATATAGCAATCGCAGGCGTGGATATAGCAATGCGGGCCGTGGATATCGTGATGCAAGGCATGGACATCGCAATGTGAGCCACTACATCCTCAAATTGGTAGCAAGCCACAGGTATACCGCTACAACGCTTACGCCTGGTTCAGCAACAACAACCTCACCAGAAACGCCGCCGCATTCACAATCAGCGCAGCGGTTGCTAAAAATAGGAGGGCAAACGCTAGCTGCATCATCCAGCGCATACACTTTTCATCGGTATCTAAACGCTCATTAGACCGGCCTATATTGTCGTCGGTCAGCTTGTCGATAGCCCTGGCATTCTTCTCGACCAAAGCCTCTATACGGTCTAAGCGATCGTTGCTGGTGGTCATGGCGACGCCGATTACTACATCCCTCTCACCACCTACCCTTTGAGCAACCTAACCTGCATTATTCATGAGCCAACCGAAAGGTCCGTCATTCCCGCGCAGGCGGGAATCCACTCTGGAGTAAGTGCCTCACATAGATTTCCGTTTCCACGGGAATGACATGCATTATTCATGAGTCAACCGAAAGGTCCGTCATTCCCGCGCAGGCGGGAATCCACTCTGGAGTAAGTGCCTCGCATAGATTCCCGTTTCCACGGGAATGACAGCCGCTAATTGCCGGTTTTGTGAACAATCCGGCCTAAGCTCCCAAAATCATGTCATCCACAGCAAAATCAACCTCGGCCTTGTCGCGGCCACTGGCCAGGTAATCGTTCTGGAACGAATCCTTTAGCCCGGTGACCAAATCGTAAGTCGGTGCCCAGCCCAGTTCGGCCTGAGCTTTGTCGATCGCGGTAAAGAAGTGCTGCACCCGCATGGGGAACGCCTTCGCTTTGCCAAAGTCAAAATCCTTCGGGTCGTAGTGCACAATCTTGAGGCCGTCGGGATCTTTCCCCGCCGCCGTGGCGCAGGCGCGGGCCAGTCCGTCGAAGGTGACCGCCTTTTCGCCAGAGATGTTGTAGATCTGACCGATCGCCGTCTCATTCCCCAGCACTGCCGCCATCGCCGCCGCCAGGTCTTGCACGTGGCCCAGCTGCGTCAGGTGCATGCCGTTGCCGGGAATGGGTACGGGGCGATCGCGCACCACCCGGTCAAAGAACCACTGCTCCAGCGGGTTATAGTTCTGCGGGCCGTAGATGTAAACGGGCCGCACGGAGGTAAAGGGTACCCCCTGGGCTTGCAGGTAGGCTTCGGTTTCAAACTTACCCTTGTGGCGGCTTTTAGGATCCACCGCATCGCCTTCGATGTGCGGCATCTGGTCAGACTTGAGGTACACCCCCGCCGAACTGACATAGACAAAGTGCTGGAGCTTATCCCCAAAAATTTCAATCAGGGGTTGGGTATCGCTTAGCTCGCGCCCGTTGTTGTCGAAGACGGCGTCGAAGCTTTCGCCTGCGAGCTGGGTTTTGAGGCTGTCGGCATCGGTGCGATCGCCCACAATCGTCGGCACGCCCTCCACTGGGGCGGGGCGGTTACCCCGGTTAAACAGCACCACCTCGTGGCCCTGCTCAATCAATAGCTTGGTTAAATACACCCCAATAAACCGGGTGCCACCCATGACCAGTACGCGCATTGCCTCTCCCTCCTATTCAGTAGCCAGAGATCCCCAAGACTTGCTGAGAGACCCGCTGAACTTAATGTATGTATATTAAGCTGCGCTGATCCCCTCCATTCTCTTGAAGAATCAAGGAATTTGGCCTCGATTTGCCCTCAACGGCGTTAAGCAAAACGGTAGATAACAGTCCAGGCCTTACGCTACGGGGGGAAGCCGCCTAAAATGTTATGAGTTGAGCACCGGCCTCAGCACCCTACGCGAGATAGCTTCTACATGCGTGAGCTGGACAACGCCTATCGAATTCTAGAGCTAGAGCCTGGTGCCTCCCTGGAGGATATCAACCAGGCTTACAAAGATCTGGTGTTTGTCTGGCACCCCGATCGCATTCCTCAAGACAACGAGCGGCTGTACCAAAAAGCTCAGGACAAGATTAAGGCGCTAAATCATGCGCGGGACTTGCTGCGATCGCACAACCGCAATGCCCGCAGCAGCACCAGTTCGGCCAGCCGCTACGACACCAGCAGTGGCTACCGGGCCTCTACCGCCAGCTACGGCACCAGCGACTATCGCTCGGCCTACGGCAGTGGCTACACCAACAAGGGCTATGGCAGCTCCCGCGCTCAGAGCGTCAACGATGATTTAGACGACGATGAGCCGCGATCGGCTTCCCACAATCGCTACTACCGCTACCAGCGCAGCGCCTACGGCGGCAGCTACTACGGCAGCGGGCAAAGCAACGGCGGCGGACAGAGCAACGGCGGCACCAGCAGCAGTGGATCTGCCTCGGCCAACGCTGGTTCGTCCCAAACCTACCGCCAGCGTCGCGATGCAGCGGCGGGGGTAGGCAGCAGCAAAGCCAGCAGCGGTAGCTCCGGCTCCCCAGGTCAGGCCGATTCCACGGGCAGCAAAGCCCCGAGCGGCAGCACAACTAGCGGCAGCACAACCAGCGGCGACTCATCCAGCCGCAAGCCCCCCAGCGACGCCTACAACAGCTACAACGCTCACACCCGCAACGGAGCGGCCAGCACCCACCGATCGCGCCAGAGCCCCGACCTCAGCGGCTCTGATATGAGCGGGGCCAACCTGCGCGAAAAAGACTTTGGGGGCCGCAACCTCAGCGAGGCCAATCTGAGCGGGGCCGACCTCAGCGATGCCTTTTTGCACAAGGTCAACCTCAACCGGGCCAACCTCAGCAAGGCCAAGCTGTTTCGCGCCAATCTGCTGCAGGCCGACCTCAGCCACGCCAACCTGCGCGAAGCCGACCTGATCGGGGCTGACTTCAGCGGGGCCGACCTCAGCGGGGCCGACCTCAGCGGCGCTAAGGTCGCCGTGGGGGGCCGCACCATGGTCAAGCTCACCGGAGCCATTCTCACCGGGGCGATCATGCCCGACGGCTCGATTCACGATTGATGTGTGATGGGTTGGGATAGAGGTTCAGGGATTGGGACGGTGCCTAAACCTTGCACAGTAGACCTAATACTCCCTATTCCTAACTACCATCCAGGTAGTCAGCCACGCTTTGATTAAACGCCTCTGGCTCTACCAGGTGAGGCCAGTGGTTGCCAGGAATCGCCTGTACATGCAGATGGGGCAGGTGGGTGCGGTAGGGTTTGAGCTGCCAGGCCATACGGTTAAGCCCGGCCTGGGGCAGCAGCAGCAGGGTTGGCACCGCCAGTTCGGTGGTCAGCCCGGCCCGATGCAGAATGTCGCAAAACACGCCGTTGCGGGCTGCGATCGCAAACTTACTTCCCCAGGTACCGTCAGGTTTTTGCTCTATTCCAGCTCTAAACGCCGCCGCTTGCAGCGGGCTCCAGCCCCGGTACTGCTTTAGGGTGCGGGCGACAGATTCTGCCGCTGCGTAGCTCTCAAACGGCCCCATCACCTTCAAAAAGGGTAGGGTGCGATAGAGCAAGGGAAACGTGGGCTGCAACCACTGCGGTAGCTGATTGACAAAAAACGGATCGACCAGGATCAATCGGCGCAGGCGCTGGGGCTGCTGTTTGGCCCACAGCAGGGCGAGTTTGGCGGCCCAAGAGTGGGCTACAACCGTGATCGAGTCAGTGGCGCAGGCGATCGCCAGAGCTTCTAAGTCCTCAACTAGCTCCAGAGCATCGTAAGCGGCGATATCGTCGGGTTTGCCGCTATCGCCATGGCCGCGCAGGTCAGGGGCCAGGCAGCGGTAGCGAGTCCCCAGGGTTTCGGCCAAACTCTGCCACACCAATCCATGGTCGGCCAGCCCGTGGAGCAGCACCAGGGGCTCTCCGTCTCCCCATTGTCGGTAGGCCAGAGGCACGGACGCACTAGAAAGGGTATGACGAGTAAAGGGCATCGTTCTATCAGCCTTGCCAGAGATATGAGTAGCCTGAGCAGTCTCCCACCCGATTGCCCAGTATTTTCAACGTTGGACTGCCTCGGGCAAAATCAGCATGGCGTCGCCAAAAGAATAAAAGCGATAGTCTTGGGCGATCGCGTCTTCATACAGCCCCAGCAATCGCTCGCGGCCAATCAGAGCGCTAACCAGCATCAGCAGGCTAGACCCCGGCAGGTGAAAGTTGGTGATCAGCCCGTCGATCGCCCGATATTGGTAGCCAGGGTAGATAAACAGGTTGACCTTGCCCTGGTAGGGTTGCAGTTCGCCGCCCTGGGCCGCGCCCTCCAGGGCTCGCACCACCGTTGTGCCGACGGCAATTACTCGACCGCCTCGGGCTTTGGTGGCGTGGATCTGCGCCACGGTTTCAGCCGAGACATCGATCCATTCGCCGTGCATTTTGTGGTCGAGAATGTTGTCGGTCTCCACTGGGCGAAAGGTGCCGACGCCGACGTGGAGAGTGATGCGCGATCGCCCCACCCCCATTTCCTCCAGCCGCTCAAACAGCTCAGGCGTAAAGTGCAGCCCCGCCGTGGGGGCCGCCACCGCCCCAGGAGCCTCGGCATAGACCGTCTGGTACTGCTCAGGCGACGCCGCCGTATCGGTAATGTAAGGCGGTAGGGGAACTTCCCCCAGGCGCTCAAACAGGGCAAAGAGAGATTCACTGCTCTGGGGCTCAAACTTCAGCAGGCGACCGCTGGTGTCGGGGTCGGTATCCAGCACCTGGGCTACCAGGTCGGGCTGGTCGGGGTTGGGGCCAAAGTGTACCGTGGCCCCCGGCTTGAGGCGGCGACCCGGGCGCACCAGGGCCAGCCACCGGTTGTCACCCTGGTCTTCGAGCAAAAACACTTCGACCTGAGCACCGCTAGGCTTGTAACCCAACAGGCGGGCAGGAATCACTCGCGTATCGTTGAGGACGAGCAGATCGCCCGGCTGCAGCAGAGTGGGTAGGTCGCAGAAGCGGTGGTGGCGGTGGGTACTGGCGCTGTCTACGACCAACAGACGCGAGGCATCGCGGGGGGTAACGGGGGTTTGGGCAATTTTTTCTGGCGGTAGAGAATATTGATAGGCAGCCAGGGAATATTCAGAAGAGGAGTTAGGAATCTCTGGTGACATCTCTGAGGCCAGGGTTTAAAGGTTGTGCATAGCCTGACCAGGTTGGGGGGATACACCCAGGCGAGGTAGGGGGACTTAACCCTAACCCTTTCAGGGCCAGTCCAAGACAATAAGAACTGTAGCACCTGTCTCAAGGTCAATGATGGAATACACCTACTATCTCGCCAATGCCAGTTTGACCGTCCGCGTGGTTGAACACCTGCTGGGTACCCCGAGATTGCCCCTGGAATTTATGACGGTGATTCATCAGATTGATGGATGGGTCATTCGCGTCAAAATGGACGACAACATCGGCGTTCCCGATGCCGAAGATTTTCGCGCTTATATGAATGAGTTGGGCATCGCCTATGACCCCGGCATTCGTGTGCGTATGGCCCTCTGGGGTCTAGAGACCGGGCAGTCGCCCATCGATGTAATGCGGCGCTACCAGGTGGCGATTGTCTCCCACGGCAAGCCCGATCGCGAAGAGATCGAAGCCTTTCGCCGTCAGTTTGTCATGGGTCTGGGCTACTGCCCCGAAACCCTGGCCTAAGCCTCGCAGAACGCCGTCTCAAAGACGTATCTCGTATGGGGTAGGGGAACCTACCCTGTTTTTTTTTGCCTCAACTGCGACTTTCGCCGCGATTTGTCGGCGCCCCACTGGGGCGGGTTCGACAACCTGCTGATGGGGTTTTTAGCCTTTGTCCTGGCGTTAGTAGTAGGGCAGCTGCTAACGCAAAGCTAGGACTGCCTGACCCACAGAGCCAGTCCACCACTGCGGCCCCGGGCTGCGATGTAGCTCTCCTGGGCCGCAAAAAAAGAGAAGAATGGCAGCTTAGCGACTGACGCGGTAGCAAAGTCACCGGCCTTGGACGCCTTGCTGCGCAGGGGCAGGTTGATCAGGCTGAGGCCGCCTACCAGTACCTGCAGGCGAACAAAATCGAAGGCCAGCAGGTTTTTCTTGGCCAAAAATTTGGCTGGTCCTGTAAACCGCAGCCGCAGGGGACCGACCTGGAGCTGGTTTTGAATAGATAGCTGCTCGTCGTCGGCCTGGCTAAAGCTAATGGTGGCGATCGCCAGCCCCGGCATGTAAAAGCCCTTGCTGGTGGGCTGACCGGCTCTGTAGGCAGGCTTGTTGGGGGCCGTAAACCGCAGGCGCCAGGTACCCAGCAGGGCCCCAACCGAAAGCGGCTGCCGCTGCCGCTTAGTCTGCTGCTCCGCCTTGAGCAGCGCGGCGGTGACCTGCCTGCCATCGAGTCGCGTCCCCCCGGCAACAGCCTCCAGAGCTTCGGGGGTGGGTAGGGCGAGGGCGCTATCGGTGACAGTCATGACGTCTCCAGGGTTGATTAAAGCTAGACTGTCGCCAACGTCCCCCGACCCAGTAGCCGGGTTCGCGGGACAGCATGCTGCGGTCTGACTAAATACATTATGCCAAGGAGAGGCCACCGACCGGGGAGAACGATCGCCTCTCCTCCCGGCCTTTGCGCCTGACTCTGGCATAATAGAGCCTGTTCATTCACGGTGCCGCCATGGCTACCACGCCGCGATCGCCCCTGCTGCGCAACCCATTCGCCAGATCTGGGGCCAAATCCGCCGCCAATGTGTCGGTGGTGCTGATGTGGGTGGGGCTGGCCATTACTCTGGCATTTATTCTGATTGCCCTGCTGACGCCCCTGATGCAGAGCTGGGGCTGGCTGCTCGACCCCACTACGGCGCTGCAAAACCCCATTCACCAGCCCCCCAGCGATGAGCACTGGTTTGGCACTACGCGCCAGGGGTACGACGTGTTTGCGCGCACGCTGTTTGGCACCCGCGCCGCCTGGCAGGTGGTGCTGCTGGCGACTCTACTGAGCGTGGCGATCGGGGTACCCCTGGGCATGGTCAGCGGCTACTTGGGCGGCTGGCTCGATCGCGCCCTGCTGTTTTTTATGGACACGATCTACACCCTGCCGGGGCTGCTGCTCTCGGTCACGCTGGCGTTTGTGGTGGGCCGGGGGGTGGTCAATGCCGCGATCGCCCTCAGCATTGCCTACATTCCCCAGTACTACCGGGTGGTGCGTAACCACACCGTCAGCGTCAAGACCGAGCTGTTTGTCGAAGCGGCCCAGGCAATGGGGGCCGACCCCTGGACGGTGCTGACCCGCTACCTGTTTCTCAACGTAATTCAGAGCGTGCCGGTACTATTTACCCTCAATGCCGCCGATGCGATTTTGATACTGGGAGGGCTAGGATTCCTCGGTATAGGTCTGCCCGAGCAAGTGCCCGAGTGGGGAGCCGACATTCGCCAGGCCCTCGATGCGCTGCCCACGGGCATCTGGTGGACGGCGCTATTCCCCGGCCTGGCGCTCACCCTGATGGTGACCGGGCTATCGCTGGTGGGCGAAGGGCTGAACGAACTGATGAACCCCCTCCAGCGCCGCGAAAACTGGCGCTAGGTTTTTATACTAAATCCTGCTTGAATACCCCCGATACCTCTGGGCGAATGCCATTCGCCCCTACGGTTTGGCCTTTTGGGAATCGGGGGTTTGTGATTCGGATTTGCTATTAGAATCCAGCACCGCTGCCCATGCTCAGGACTACAGGCAAGAGCATGGGCACCAGGGGTTGACCCGTCGGCAGTGGGGTGCAGAGACGGGGACCAGACAAGGCCGACCTAGGGTTACCGATCGACCTCAGCGGCTGAGCCAACCTTCAGCCACGGAGCGGCAACCAGGGTGCTGAGGGTACTGGGCTCAAAATCGATCGAAGACAGCAGACTCACCCAGTCGGCTCGGGCCTCGGGATCTTGTGGCTGCTCGCGATAACGTTCAGCCACAATCGTCAGGGCATCTTGCCAGATGCCGTTGGTCCCGTAAAGCGCAGCCCGTTGTCGCTCCGAGGCTCTGGGAGGCAGAGACTCCAGCGCTGCCGGAGGGGGCACTCGTTTGATCCACCCTTTGGCATAGACCGGCGGATCTTCAGGTTGACTGGCTGCGCAGTGGGCATACAGGTACCACTGGTATTGCTCGCCTTCAGTTAGGGAGATCTCTGTCGACAATGGAATCTGGACAATGCCCGGCCCCTGTTCAGTCGGAACGAAATTCGTTTGCTCTAGGGTATTGCCGCCCTCGTCTTGCAATATCAGCTCTAGGGTAAATAGCTCGCTTTGTTCGTAGGGGAAATAAAACCAGAGTAGCGGCTGAGGGTCGGTGGTGAATGTCAGCACCGAAGTGTAGGTGCTGAGCGGGGAATCGGATTCGGTGTCGAACTGAGTCTCTTCGGGCTCAAACCTTTGCAGAGTGGTTGGTACCAGTGCCGTTAGGTTGGGCTGTCCTGTAATGGGAGCGCAGGGACCACCACGGCTGGCCCCGCCGTCGCGTCTGCCGCCTGGGCGGTTGCGATCGGCCCAACTGGGTTCAATGTATTCCACCAGAACATTGGTCTGGCTGACGCGCTGGTCCTCAACCCGCTGGACGTCGGCCTCGGCGGCCGATCGGTATGATCCCAGGGCCAGCAGGGCTCCGGCCAGGCCGAGACTTAGCCCCACAGTGACAGGGTTCAGTGGGTATCGTGGCATCGTGATTCCTCCTGATGGTTTGACACAGCGGGCATTCGTGATTAGGAGCCAACGCATTGGGAAAATGGCACCTCCTTGCTGGGCTACGGTGGGAGATGTGTGACCGGTACAGGTTGCACATCGTTCTCTTTTTAAGGCCACACTAGATTTAACTGGTTTTACGGACGGGTACAGGCACAATCAGGACGGCGATCGCAGCGATCGCAGCCAGGGCCAAGGCGGCGGGAATCAGCGGCACCCAGTAGCCGGTTTGGACCAAAAGCACCCAGCTCAGGCCCAATAACCCGGCTTCAGCAGCCAGGATGCCCAGCAAAAGTTTGAGCTGGAAGGCGCGAACTGAGCCCGCTGCAGTGGCCCAGTAGGCGAGCACCCCCCCTACCCCAGCCCAGCTCCCAATCCACAGCATTTCAACGCTGTTGGGCCAGGCTTGAATCAGGGGTTGGTCATCGAGCACGGCACTGAGCAGGTGGCTGACCATGTGCGCCTGCATCAGCACCCCCGCCGCTTCGCGATCGGCCGCGGATGAACCGGGGTAGGGCGTTTGCCAGTAGTCGCCAAAGCTGCCGGCGGTAGTGCCGACTAAGACAATGCGATCGCGCACCGAGGCCGCACTCACCCTGCCCTCCAGCACATCCCCCAGGGGGACCCGTTCGGCAATCTGCTCTGGAGCATTGAGCGGGCGGTAGTTGAGCATGATCTGATGCCCCCCCGCATCGATGCTCTGGTAGCCGCCGAAGGTTTGTTCGAGGGGGCGAAAGACCACGTCGCCGACCTGTAAAAAGCCGTCCTCGGATTTTTGCTCGGGCAGACCCTCCTGGGCTAGGTACCGCAGCGCCAACCGGGTGGCGAAGGCGTAGTCGGCCTGGCAGAGGGAGTTGGGTTCAGGTAGCATGTACAGCAGCTGACGACGCAAGACATTGTCGGGGTCTTTAAAGAAATCGCTGAACCCCAGGCGTTCGGGGGGAGGTTCCGGCGGTGGGGCAATGCCCAGGTCGCCGTCGAAGCTACTCTTGCACACCGCAAAAAAATTGTCTGCCGATCGCATCTGTCGGGCCAGGTCAGGCTGCTGGTTTCGTACCGGAAAATCTCGGTAAATATCGAGGCCGATCAGCCGGGGCTCCATGGGTTGCAGGGTCGCCAAAAGCTGGGACAGGGCCTGATCTGACAGAGACCCCCGCCGATCGTTTGGGTCCTGGGCCTGCACATCGGCCTCGGTAATGGTGACCACCAGCAGGCGCGGGTCGGGCCGGGCCGCCGGTCGCCACTGCATCAGGCGGTCCAAGGCCTGGAGTTCCCAGCTTTGCAGCAGCCCAATCTGGCGCAGCCCAAGGACAATCGCGGCCACTGCGAGCGTTGTCATCGCCGTCCTCACGCGCCGTTGCGATCGCTCGGTTTGGGGGTCAAGGGTAGGGTCCACCGCCTGGGGCTGGGCCAGGGTAGCCCAGGTGGGCGGTGGCTCGGCGGGGTTTTGAAAAATGGCGGCTAACCAGCTGGCGCAGGGAAACTGGTGCTCTAACCCCTGGAGTTTCTCCCGCGCTTCTCGCACCGCCAGGTAAAACGACTCACCCCGGGCAAAGGCGGCTAAAAAGGCTTTGAGAAACTCGTGGGCAATGCGATCGGGCACCGGCTCGCGCATTACCAGCACCTGGGGAATGTGCAAATCGACCAGCGCCTGGGCCAGCCCCAGCCCATCGCAGGAGTTAAAGATGGCGATCTGCAGGCCCCGCTCCAGGGATTTGTTGAGGGCGTGTTTCAGCTCTGGAAGGGTCAAGCTTTCGGAGGGGTTGATGAATAGCCGACCCGCTACCTCTGACTCCTGCCCCTGGCTGGTGCTGTGGCCCGCAAAAAAGAGAATATCCCAGCCTTTGGGGTCCCAAAGCGCGTCATTGAGCTGCTGGCGGGAGGGCTGTTCGAGCACCTCAATGTGGGCCTGCGGCAGGTGGTTGAGCAGTCGCTGGTCGGTGTCGACATCAATGCCCTGGCTGTGGCCCAAAATGGCCAGCACGCGCACCGAGGGGCGGCTGGGGGGCCGACGATCCACCAGCTCGAAGGCCGGGGCGCTGAAGGCAATTTCGGCTCTGGGGTAGCGATCGCAGAAGCTCCAGGCTGGCCAGGGCAGCCGCTGGAGGGCTGGGTCCTGGGTTTGCACAATCAGGCGCACGGTATCTCTGGGATCGAGGCGTTCGAGCAGCTTGTCCTGCAGGGGGCGAAACGACTCGGCTTCTAGCCACTGGTTCAGCTGACGACTGAGCTGTTGGGAGACCTCACGGCAGTCGCCGACCAGCGACACGTTGGTCGCAAAGCTGGGGCGGGCCTCCAGGCGAAAGGGCAGGCCCAGGCGGCGGTAGGCGGTCTGCCAGCGCTGGTAGGTGTGCCCCAGGGTGGGAGCGGGGGGCAGGCTGCCCTCCATCTCTACGGTTGGGCGAGACTGCTCGTCACCAATCTGCAAGGTGACGGCATAGCCGACCTCCAAACTGCCGGTGCCAAATTTGAGCGTGACTAACTTTTCCATAACCCCAGCGCCCGATCAAATCACAAAGTCTTCGCCGTAGGTGGCGGCGTCTAGCTGAATCTGCACCCGAAAGCGTTCGCCCGGCTGGCCGCTAAACTGCAGCTGAATGAAGTTGTCTGCATCGCGGGCCTGGGCCTGCATAAAGGCCGTACCGTCTGACTCTAAAACCGTCAGTTCTAAACCTGGCGGCACGTAGGCAGACTGCCCCGCCCCATGGACCTGTAGACTGACCTGGCGGGTACCGGAGGGCTCTGCCTGGAGGTCTACCAGCAGCACCACCTGCTGGGGGCCGAGCCGCAGGGCCAGATCAACCCGCTTGGCGCGGCTGATATCGGCGACTAAGCCGCCCTCAGGTGGCTCAGTCGGCCCATCTTGAACCCCATAGCGGAAGCTAAAGGCCGGGTCGGAGGGTGGGGCCAGCAGCGCCTCAACTGTCTGCCACCCCTGCTCAAACACCCCATTGAGCCACTGCCCCAGGTTGACGACGACTCCGCCCACCGCTGCGGCGGGGGAGGATGCTTCCCGGAGGGCATGGAGGTGATCCAACAGCGCCTCGGGAGCCTGCAGCTGGCTCAGGGGTAGGGTTTCGCCCTGGACGCGGGGAGTAAAGCCAAGGAGCTGGGCGGTTTGAAAATCGGGGGCGATCGCCACCACCACATACCCCACCCGCAGATCCCACACGTCGGGCGGCACAGAGCAGGCGGTTTCGCCGTCCAGCAGCGGGCGACATTCGAGCTGGCCTAGGTCGGGCAGCCGCAGATCGGCCACATCGGTGGTCAGCCGAATCAGCGGATTCCAGCTGTCGCTGCTGGCCAGATCGGCCGGAATATTCATCATGCGGCAGTAGTCGTGGGTGACCCAAACCGCCAGGGTATTGAGCCGCACCGCCTCGGCCTTAGCCGGGTTGGCCTGCTCGCGGGCAAAGGCGGCCGCCGTTTCGCGCGCGGCGGTGGTGATCGGCAGTGGAACCGCCAGGGGGTGAATATGTCGGCTTGAGGGGGTCATGGTGCACGTCTCCTGCGAGTGCCGGGATAGGTTTACAAGTAGCCCTGGGAGCGGCCAAAGTCGCGCAATAGAGGGAGGCACTGACGCTGGTAAAAGCTGCTGAGGGTGCCTACCGACACCTGTAGCTCGGCGGCGAGGTCCTTCCAGGGCATTTCTGGGGGCAACCGCTTCAAAATCAGGAGTTGACAGGTGATATGGGGGTGGTTGGCGATGTGGGTACGCACCAGGCGGGTATCATCGCCTCGTTCCGCCCAGGCTCTGACCTCCTCCAGCAGCGGCGGCACATCGGGCCGGGCCGGGAGGCGATCGACGGGGTCTGGCAGGGGGTCGGCACCGGGCGGTGTAGGAGCTGGGGAGACGGTGGAGTCTCGCTGCTTCTTCACGGCCAGATAGCCATCCTGCAGACGCCGCTTGAGGTAGGCGTTGAGCCAGGTGACAACGCTGGCTTTGGCCGGGTCGTAGGCCCGACCGGTGACGCCCTCGCACAGGTTTTGGCAAAAGTACATCCAGGTTTGCTGCAACGCATCTTGATAGTAGGGAGAGTTCTCTCGCCACAGTTGACCGGCAATGCGCCGGATGACCTGCGTCAGGCGACGCTGGCGCTGAGGGTGTCCGGGGGGATAACCGCAGGCCTCAGCAATCAGATCTTGGACAGATGGCGTCATGGCGCTGATGGGGGTGAGTAGCATGCTAAACATTGGGTGTTTGGCCCTCTCTAAAGAGCTATCAGAGAAACAAAGGGGTTTTCTGCAAACCAGCCGATCTTTTTGGGCATCGGGTTCAAAATCAAGCGCCAGACTTAACCCGATCCAGCGCTAAGCGGGTTCACCGCGTAGCGGAGCTACCGCGCAAAGGGTTCGTAGCTGAAGGAGAAGCTCAGCCCTTTCTCCTGGAGGGTGCTGCCGTTGGTGGCCGCATTGAGGATGGGAATGCCGTAGTCAAGGCGAGCGCTAAAGCTGTTGTACATCTGCCAGCTCAGCCCCAGGCCGACCGCCAGCAGGGAATCGGGGTTGGGGCTGCTGCCGCTGGCGTTCCAGCCCAGGCCGAAATCGAGAAATGGGATCAGCTGCAGGAGCCCATCGATCTCGGGCACGCGAGCGACGGGAATGCGGACCTCCGCCGAGGCCGTTATTCCGTTGTCGGTCAGGAAGGCGTCCTGGCGGTAGCCGCGCACGGTGCCAAAGCCGCCGATACCGATTTGCTCCAGGGGCAGCAGGGGGCGATCGGCCAGCTGAATGTCGCCCCGCAGCTGCAGCAGGGTGTCGGGGGCCATCAGCCACACCCACTGGCCCTGGCCGCGCCAGCTGAAGAAACTGCCATCGGGGGGGACTGGATTGACGGTGGTGCCCAGGGCGTCGATGCCGAGGTTAAACTGCGATCGCAGCGCCAGCACCTGCTGACTGTCGCGGCTCAGCCACTCCTGGGAAAACCGCAGTACGGTAATCCGGGTGCGCCCCTGGTCGTCGGCCCCCCGCACCGGAAAGGGCAGTTCGCCAAAGCCGCCGGGGTTGAAGCGCGATTCGCTTTCTTCTCGCGAGGCGGTAAAGCTGAGGGCCAGCTCCTGGGTCGGGGTCTGGTAAACGGGCTGGCGATAGGTGAGCTCGTAGTAGCGAGAGCTGGACTGAATATTGAGAAAATCAAACGGCTCCTCAATCACCCAGCTGCGGGTGCGGCCGTGGCTGACGCTGAGGGTGCCGTTGGCGGCGTTGATTGGGTAG
This sequence comes from filamentous cyanobacterium CCT1, assembly GCA_003017855.1. GTDB lineage: Bacteria > Cyanobacteriota > Cyanobacteriia > Phormidesmidales > Phormidesmidaceae > Nodosilinea. The sequence continues at coordinate 21,541 of PYER01000010.1, read as the reverse complement.
GTGTACGACAGGTCAACGCTGTTGCTGCCGTCGGTGTTGGCATAGTCGACAAAGAAGCGATCGCCCTGGCCCAGCAGGTTTAAATGGCCTGCTCGCACCCGCCGCTGCACAGTGCCGACCAGGGGTGTGCGGGCGTTGTCGAGCACCAGGGCCAGTCGGTAGGGGCTGGCTTCAGAGACCGTGACCAGCAGCCGGTTGGTGCCCGGGTAGGTACCGGCGGTCAGCTCGGTTTGAATCGTCTCGATCAGCGGATCGAGCTGCAGAATTTGCAGACCCTGCAGCAGCCGCTCGGTGTTGAGCGGCGTTTGGGCCAATCGGGAAATGCGATCGCGCACATAGCTGGGGTTGAGACGGTCGAGACCGCTCACCTCAATCTCTTCCACTGTGCCCTCCACCACCCGCAGGGTGACAAGGCCGGTGTCGAGGTCCTGCGGCGGCAGGTAGGCCCCCGAGGTAATGTACCCAGCGTCGATGTAGTACTGGGTCACGGCGTCGCGGGCCTGCTGTAGCTGGCTGAAGGTCAGCAGCTGACCGGGTACGGGCTCCTCGGTGTCGCCTGGGGAAAGGTCACAGTTTTCGGTATCTGCTGGCAGGCCCCGGCGGGCCACCTCGGCCAGCTCCCCATCGCTAAAGACGGTGCTGCCCACCACGTCAAAGCCCGTGACGCAAAGGCGATCGCCCGCCTGTTCGGGCTCTGGTACCGGCAGCCCCGGCTGACTCGGGGGCTGCAAAAGCTCGTCAGCAGGAGGCAGCTCAGGGATGACCTCGGGCAGGGGCTGTTGCGACGGGGAGCGGTCCTCAGGGGGGAGGCTGGGACGGTTGTTGATTGGGGGAGTTGTGGCTTGGGCCAGCTGCGGGGCGACAACCGATAGGGGAGTCCCCCCCTCACTGCTGGTATTGGGCTCGCTGTCGAACCCCTGGGCCGCCGCCGGTTTTGGCAGCAAAAAAGCGGCTAGGAACAGACTGGCGACGGCACGAAACAACAGCATGGAGGGTGAAACGGTAGACAAAGAATAGTCACTAAACCCTGCGGCTCTACCCATTAATTGAATCGCCTCTGATCACTTTTGGCGGGGAAAAAGCTGGCTAGAGACGGCAAATGATAAACAAATTAACAAGAGGATAAAGTCACCTAATGATCATTCAGTTGGGGCAAGTGGTTTTACGAAAAAAACAGCCAACTTTTTGTTCACCATCCAAACCAGCCCCTTCGGCTTGGCAGACCATATGCGTATGTAGCCCTGGGAGATCCTAGATCTGGGGGCTATCCTTGCGATCGCAGCTAAGCTAATTCTCCTCAGCTTTTACTCTGCCGCTAAGAGAAAATTTGGCAGTCGATTGAGGTAGAGCTATTTTTCAAACTCTGCGGATTGCCATCGGGATAAACTGAAGAGTAAGACTAGATTAGTTCGCTCATAACAGCGTTGCAGTCAGCAAGAATATCGGAATATACGTGTTGGTAGGACCGTATTTAGTATTACTTTTATCTGGATAGTTTTCCGTATTCGATTTTTCCCTGAGGTAAATCGTCTATGCATCGCCAACGGTTTTCCAAAATTTGGTTAAGGCGTGGCTGGCGAACGCGGCTGGCGCACTGTGGTCTGGCGACGCTGCTAAGTTTGCTCCTGACGATGCTGGGGGGCTACCTTATGGGTGCGATCGCCATGGTCCCCGCCACCGCGACGCTGGCTCAGGGGGCAGCGTCAACCCCAGAGGCGCTCTCGACTCAGGGGCAGCGGTGGTTTGACCTCGGCGACTACGAGGCCGCCGCCCCGGCCTGGCAAACCGCCGCCGATGGGTTTGCCGCCCGCGGTGACGCGCTGCAACAGGTGCGCCACCTCAACAATGTGGCCCAGGCCTATCAGCAGCTGGGGCGCTGGTCAGAGGCCAGCTCAACCCTAGCCCAGAGCCGCAGTTTGCTGGCGCAACAAGCCCATCTGACCGCCGCCCACCAGGCCGTTTGGGGCCAAACCTGGACCGTGCAGGGCAACCTGTACTTAGCTCAGTCCCAGCCCAGGGAGGCATTACAGGCCTTTGAGCAGGCGGCAGCGGCCTACCAAGTGGCGGGCCAGGCCAGCGGCGTCTTGCGTAGCCAGGTCAACCAGGCCAGGGCGCTGCGGACTGCGGGGCTTTACCGCCGTGCGATCGCCCTATTGACCTCTCTTCACCCCGCACTAGCGGCGCAGCCCCCCGCCGCCGAAACCGCTGCCGGGTTGAGAACCCTGGGCGAGCTTTACCGCATTGTGGGCGATTTAGAGGCCTCCCAAACTACCCTCGCCGCCGCCCTCTCCCTGGCCGAACGCCTGGGCGATACGCAGACCATCGCCGCGACTCAGCTCAGTTTGGCCCACACGGCCGCCACCGCTGGAGAGGTGGACGCGGCGCTGGGACTTTACCGCCAGGTAGTGACGACCCCAAACCCAGAGCTACGGGTGCAGGCCCTGATCGCCCAGCTGTCGCTGCTCGTTCGTCAAGACGATCTCCAGGCCGTAGGGCCAGTCGTGGACCAACTGATTCCCGCCCTGGAAGCGTTACCCCCGAGCCGGTTGCGAGCCTACGGGCTAATCGATGCGGCCAATGCGCTTATCGATACTCAAACGGTGACCTATCGAGCTACGGCCCTGACCTGGCTAACGGAGGCCCTTGCCATCAGCCAGACATTGGCCGATGGCCGGGCCGAATCCTACGCCCTGGGAGCTTTGGGCAAGCTCTACCAAACCGCCCAGCAGGTCTCCGATGCGATCGCCTTTACCCGCCGAGCGCTGGTGCGAGCCAGCGAGGCCAATGCTCCGGAAATCACCTATCTCTGGAATGCCCAGCTGGGCTATTTGCAGCGATCAACCGGGGCGGTTAAGGATGCGATCGCCAACTACACTGCCGCCGTCAACACCCTACAAACCCTGCGGCAAGACCTGGTCGCCATTGACGATGACGTGCGCTACAGCTTTCGTGAAACGGTAGAGCCCGTCTATCGCCACCTGGTCGACCTGCTAACCGCCCCCGGTACCGCCGACCAGCAAAACCTGCAGCAGGCCCGCGCCGTCATCGAGGCCCTACAGCTAGCTGAGCTAGAGAATTTCTTTCGCGAAGCCTGCCTGCCGGTTAGCGAAAACATTGACCAGGTGGTCGATAGTACCGCTCAACCCACCGCCGTGCTCTATCCAATTATTTTGCCCGACCGGCTAGAGGTGGTGCTCAAGCTGCCCCAGCAGCCCCTGACCCACTACGCCACCGCCGTGACCCAAGCCGAGCTAGATGCCAAACTCAATCAGCTGCGTCGGGATGCGGTGCTGCCCCACACCCTCAACCGGGTTAAGGCCGAAGCCGAGGAACTCTACCACTGGTTAATCGCCCCAGCCCTGCCCCAGCTGACCGACAGCCACATCACGACCCTGGTGTTTGTGCTGGATGGGGCACTGCGCAATATTCCCATGGGGCTGCTCTACACCGGGGATCACTATTTGATTGAAGACTTTGGGGTGGCGATCGCCCCCGGTCTGCAGCTCGTCGATCCCAAATCGCTCCCCAACCAGAACCTATCGGTGATTATTGCGGGCATCAGCGAAGAGCGCCCCTCCTTTCCGCCCCTGCCCTTTGTAGAAGCAGAAATTCGACAGATCGAGTCAGCCCTCTCCAGTCAGGTTTTATTCAACCAGGCCTTCACGGTAGAGCGCTTAGAATCGGTTATCGGCGACAGCCCTTTTCCGGTAGTGCACCTGGCCACCCACGGGCAGTTTAGCTCTACCCCAGACGACACCTTCATTTTGGCCTGGGACAATCGCATTCCCGTCACCAGGCTCAACAGTATGTTGCGCAACAGTGAGCAGAGCCGCCAAAGCGCGATCGAGCTGCTGGTGTTGAGCGCCTGCCAGACCGCCACTGGCGATAGCCGGGCCACCCTGGGACTGGCGGGAGTGGCGGTTCGAGCCGGGGCCCGCAGCACCCTGGCGTCCCTCTGGAACCTGGACGACGAAACCACGGCCCTGGTCATGGACCAGTTCTACCGGGCGATTCAGCAACCCGGCACAACTCGGGCCGAGGCCCTGCGGCAGGCCCAGCGATCGCTGCTGAGCAACCCTCGCTTTGAGCATCCCCGCCACTGGGCCCCCTACGTATTAATTGGCAACTGGCTCTAGCTCGCCAGCAGCTCAAAGGTGTCGTAGCGCCACTGCTCTTGCTTCGCCAAAATGGCTTTCATGTGCCGTTTTACCGTGTTGACGCTGAGGTACAGCGTCTCGGCAATCTCTTGATAGGCATAGTCCTGCAGCCGCAGGGTCCAGACCTCTTTTTCACGATTGGTGAGCCCAAACAACCACTGGTCTACCGTAGCCTGAGTCAGGCTGCTCTGCTGTTTGTCTTCCATAACCACCAAAAACAGCGGGTTCCACTCATCCTCAGTTTCAATCAGCGAAATCCGCAGCTGAATATTGGGATACACCGTCAAGGCCACCTGGGTCGGCAGCGATTGATCAGACAAAATAGCGCAGTTTTCTAGCAGCAAATCGCAGGCTTTTAGAACGGCCTCGGGCAGAGTCACTTGGGGCTGGCGACTCGATTTGTCCCGAGAAGTCTGCATTTTTTGAAGCAGCTCTTCTCCCTTGGCGTTAGACAAAATGATGCCGCCGTCAGCGTTTAATAACAAGAAGCTGTCTACGAGCAAGCTAAGAGCTATACCCAAAGCGCGGTCCTTAAGCGCGATCGCGTCTGTTTCGCTGCCTAAATTAGTTTCCTTAGGCAGTCTACAACGATCGAGGATTGAGCCAGAGTTGTGATCATCAGCCTGCTTGACAGCAGCAAACTGCGCTATCCCGAGAGCAGAGGATACCATCGCTTTTACCTTCACTTAAGTCAGAGAATGAGAGATCAAAACGGGTGCTGAACAGTACTGCCGTTAAACTTTATGAACAAGACCAGGGGCAGGACTTTTCTGTTTTAAGATTGAAGCCAAGTGTTTTTGCATCAAAAATTCGCTGTAGTCGGCCAGATCAGCCGCCGCGTCCAAATTTGCGTTGAACAGTCCAATGCTGTTCAAGGTCACCTCGGTAGTCACCCAAAACACAGTCTGAAAAAGTAGCGATCGCCACCGTATACGTTTCATGGGACTCCTCCCCGAGAACATGTATCTAAGCAACGGAGGTCATTACCCAAATAGCTCAAGAGTGCTGATAGCGGTCAACTCAAGCTTTAGGCAGTTCAAGCTCCTGTAGAGTTCTCAGGAAAACAACCAAAAATTCTGCCAGTATTTCAAACTGTTTACATCAAGAGAGAGGATTTGCATTTTGGACTCTCACAGTTTGAGCTTCCTCGAAATGTACTTACTATCTCAGGAGGGGTAGACCAAGCTAGTTAAAATACTTAGTAATAGGGATAGCTACAGTCCTCATGCAAGATCTTCTACCGTAAAAGACTTTGGCAATTGGAAAAGCTCAAAATTAGCATATTACCCATGAGGGTAATATGCTACCTGAATTCTTTGTGTCATTGTTTTGATCAAATCACCTGTTAACGGTGATAGAGGACGGAGACACCTTGCTCTAATTGTGATGAGGTTTAAGCATGACTCAGATAGACATCTCTTATCAAGAAAGAACACGAGTTCAAATTACTGAAACACATCCAGAAGGCTTCAGTCTATTTGAGATAGCGAAGAGGATCATCCGGGTCTTTTTAGGCATTTTGCTTTTTGCCACGCTTTCGATGATTCCAGTTGCTCTCTTTTCATTTGACCTCGGTGGCGGCTGCACAGACCTTGAAAATCCCCCTGATATTATATGTCCTGTTGCTATCAACGCAGCAGCAGGAAGAGATACTCTGTGCACAAGCAATTCGGCTTGTACATGTTTCAAAGTGCATGAATGGCTCGGATATCAGTGTCATCAATGCACACCAATCCACGACTATGAACCCTTAGCGATCGAGCAAGAAAGCTTTCAAGCAGCTTTTCTGGCGAATGGAAAGCGAATATAAGTCAATACTTTGATTCATTTTTACAGCATGAATGGAATGTGGATTTCAGTCCTCTTCAATAGTGATACAGCTAACGAAGAAACAGGACTTTGAGCACCTTTTTGAAAAATTTTTCGGACTATTGGCAAGCCGATCTAATCAAGAGGTTGAGAATTTTCGCCCTTATCAAAGAGACTAGATGCATCCACTTTTCAAACTTTTGGATTAATGAGCTACTTATTAAAATCAATCAAAACTAGAATTGAATTTCTTTTGATAATCTTCCTCCTCTTCTCAGGTTATCCAATACTAGCTTATGCTCAAAATCCCAGGGAAATAATAGAAGATGAGGGGGTTTTCTCCGTTGGAACCGAGGTAATACCTGGTCCTAACAATTTAAATTACTTAATTTATGGGGGAGAGTCTTTTGATGAGAATTTGTTGCACAGCTTCAGTTTCTTTTCAGTACCTATAAATGGCTCAGCCACCTTTACTAACTCTTCTGGTTTTCAAAATATTTTCAGTCGTGTAACCGGCGGTAGTGCCTCCAATATTAACGGTCTCTTAAGAGTAGAGGGCAGTGCAAATCTATTCCTGATTAATCCAAGTGGAATCATATTTGGTCCTTCTGCTAATTTTGACATTGGTGGATCTTTTTTTGCAAGTACAGCCAGTAATATTGAATTTGAAAATGGTGTATTCAGCGCAATTGATCCACAGGCACCACGTTTATCAATTGGAGTTCCTGTTGGTTTACAATTCGGCGCTACATTGGCAACGATTGAATACAACTCATTGGCTTTAATATTGGCTAGTAGCACAAGCGAAACGTTTGCTCTAGTTGGAGGAGACATCCTGATTGATAGTGGAGGAATAGCCATTGGAGAAATCAGTGGTAGAATCCTAAATCCTTCAGGAAGTATACTTCTAGGTAGTATTGCACCTGACAGCAGAATAAGTTTGACTCAATCCAGTAGAGGATGGGAACTGGTCAGAGATACAAATTCAAGATTGAGTTCCGTTCTCATTGATTCAAATTCTTTCTTGTTTGCCAGTGCCTTTCAAGCAGTAAGCCAAAACATTTCATTATTCAACTCTTCTACAATAAGCTCGCCAAATATTAATATGCTTTCCTCCGGATTCACAAGAATTAATAGCAGCACTCTCAATACTGCCAACATTTCCGGCAGCAATATTAATATTGATGCAGAAAGTTTGATCCTCGACTCAGGGGTTATTAAAGCTGATATCATTTCTCTGATTGGATCAAGTAGTAATATTGATATTAATGCAAGAGAATTTGTCGAACTTTCCAATCAAAGTGAAATTGTAAATCTCACTTCTGGCAGAGATGCAGGATTTATAAGAATTAGAACTGAAAACTTGCTTGTAACAGAGGGAAGCCAAATTAACAGTTCCACTCGAGATAGTGGAGATGGAGGCCAGATCGAGGTCACTGCTTCAAATTCTATTGAGATTAATGATTCTAGGGCCGTTGAAAACAGAACTCGTCGGAGCGGTATATTTTCAATTTCTGATCGCCAAGCTACAGGTAGCGCAGGAGAGATTTCTGTTGAAACTAGGCACTTATCTTTACAAAACGGCACGATCATTTCAGCAGAGACTCGTGGTTCTGGGGATGGTGGCCAAGTATCAATCACAGCAGATTCTGTAGAGCTGAACGGCGAAGGTAGTTCTATCGCGGCTAGATCTACGACTCCTGATGGAAGGGCAGGTGAAGTAAATATTGTGGCCCGCGAGCTAATTTCGGTTAATAACGGTGCAACTGTTACGGTCAGCAACGAGCAGGGCCAAGCTGGAGATTTAATAATTTCTTCAGAAAGAATTCTCCTCGATCGAGGGACTCTTCAGGCTGTTACTGGGTTTGCATCTGAAGGGGATACCCTAGGGGCAAATATTCGTATATCAGATGTTTTGCTGCTGTTTATGCGTAATGGCAGTTTGATTTCAGCTGAAGCTATAGAGAATGCTGAGAGCATTGGTATAGATGGAAGTAGTTTTGATAATCCCAATGCAACCATCAATGCTGGCAACATTTCCATCAATACTATCAATGATGGTCAAGGTTTTATTATCGCCACATTAGATGAGAACAATGACATTTTTGCCAATGCTATTCGAGGAGAGGGAGGAAATATTAATATTAGGGCGTTAGCACTTTACAATCTTATCGAACGTGATGCCGATTTAGAGAACAGAACCAATGATATTGACGCGAGTTCTGATTTTGGCCCGAGTGGCACTGTCGATATCAATGACCCCACAACAGACCCCAGCCGATCGCGCACTGAGCTACCCGAGAGTGTTTTAGACGCTCGTAATTTGATCGATCGCAGTTGTTCTGCCGATGTTGGTCAGGGGCGCAACAGCTTTGTCGTCACTGGGCGAGGTGGTCTACCGCCTTCCCCGGCAGACATTGTGCGCAGCGACAATGCAGGATTGACAGATTTTGGCACCGTAGCCGCAACCGATTCCAGTAATGCGGTTGGCACAGTTCCACCAACCTCTGGCGAGTCTATCCCAGCGCCGCCGCAAATTGTAGAGGCCGAAACCTGGTATCGCGATGCTAGCGGCACAGCAGTGTTGACTGCCCGCAGACTCGATCGCTCCGCAGAGTTTACGGTGCCGGTACAGACCTTCTGCGATCGCAGCTAGAGGCATTTACAGCTAGCAACAGCTAGCCGTTGAGGTTGGGCACTTGAGCCTCGGTCCATGCGGCTGGCGCTAGCGATCGAGCAGTTGGTTGAATTGGTCTACTAATTGTTGACGTTGCTCCAGGCAGGCCTGCTTATAGGCCGCAACAATCGCCTCAGCGGCAGCAGCTTCGACCTTGGCCGCCTCTGCCTCTGAGGCGTAGGGGCGAAACAGCTTGGGAGATTGCTCGGGGTCAAGCATGGCCGCGGTAATGCGCTGCAGCAGAGCCTCGTCTAAACAATCGCCAGAAGCCCGAAATACATCGCAGTAGGCACCGCTGCCATCCTCCGCTGGCTGGAAGTCTAGGGTTTCATCGATCGCTCCGCTGCGACTGACGTAGGCAGGCACAGCGTGACCCGCCAGATCAGCCGTGAGCTGACTCTTGGCCATAAAGCGAATGAAAGAACGAGTGGGATATACCTGGTGACTCATAGGAACCTGCTTCAGAACTACATAAATCGCCTAGATCTGCATTGTATCAACGCTAAAGGCGGTCCGCTAGTTTATTTTATTTCAGCATATAAATTCCAGTCTTTTTTAGCGCTGCGGCAATTTAATAGAATTACCCATGGGGGTCATGACACCTCAGGGGAGCGACTGGCATGATGGTTTTAGTTGATAAGGAAAGCGCGAATTAAGTGCTTAGAAAAAAGATTTTCGCCCTTATCAATTATCCTAAAACACCACTCTATCAGGAGAAAAATTGCTATGGAACGCACAGGAATCGTCGAGAACACGAAAAATCTTGTTCCGTCTAAGGTTTCTGGACCTCAGTCCGAAAAGCAGCTATCTGACACCGAAACCTATTCCAAGAATATTCTTGGGCCGGTGTATTTTGAGCTGTCTAATCTGCGAGTCTTTGGTAAGGCCGGTCTGCCCGAAGATAAGATTGTTGCTCCCGCTCAATCACCTTATATCGTCGCCTCCAACGAGGAGTTCTGCGTCAGCGTTGACATCACGTTTAATGAGTCACCCCTGACTGCTCTACTGATGTGCCTGGGTACCCGTATGACTGTCGACTTCGCCTTCGAAGGTTTAGGCGGTCGGGCTCCCGAGAGAGACTGGGCTGTTACCGACATTACCGTGAAGGATGACTTCAGCTATACGCTGACCTTCAAGTCGACGCCCGATGATGCTCAACTGTTGCCCGGTCTATACGCCATCGCAGGCGTAGTCGCCATTGGCCCCGTTGAGAACAAGTGCACCACGCCCATCCTGGGCTACGGCTACATCGCTAAGCAGCTGCTGCAGGTCTACCCTGCCTAGGTTGCGCGATCGCGCCTCGGGGAGCTGAGTTTGCTTAACCTCTAGTTCCCCACCCCTACGGCTGTTGACGCTGGCACGATTCACACTACGTTTGGGACTGCCGTTTACGGCACTACCAGGAGCATCATTCCTGGTCACCAGCCCACCCTGACTGAATGTGCCGCCTCAACAGCCGCTTTTTGTCGGTGAATGAAGCGCTGCTCTAGTGCGAAGTGCCGTCACAGAGTACAGGAGCAGCGCTAGCCAAATACAGCCAAAGGTGATGCCGTGGGCCTGGGTAAACGGCTCGCCGTACACAAACACTCCCAACAGCAGCGACAGTGAGGGAGCCAGGTACTGAAAAAAGCCCAGGGTAGCTAGCGGCAGTCGTTGAGCCGCCTGGTTAAACCACAGCAGCGGCATGGATGTCGCGACCCCCGCCCCAATAAACAGCAGCGTTAGCGGCCAGCTCTGGCCAAAATGGCCTTGCCCTGTAACCCCTAACCAACCCACAAACAGCAGCGTGATCGGCGTTATCAGCAGCGTTTCGACGGCCAGCCCCACCAGGGGCGCCACCGCTACCACCTTGCGCAGCAGCCCGTAAAACGCAAAGGAAACTGCCAGCGCCAGCGCAATCCACGGTACGGTGCCCAGCTGCCAGATGAAGTAGCCTACCCCCATTACGGCCAGAGCTACGGCCACCTGCTGCCCCCGGTGCAGTCGCTCCTTGAGAAACACAAAGCCTAGCAGCACGGTGACCAGGGGGTTGATGTAGTAGCCCAGGCTGGCCTCGACCACGCGATCGCTGTTGACCCCGTAGATATACAGCCCCCAGTTAAAGCTCAGCAGGCTGGCCGTCAGCAGCAGTATCAAAGCCTGACGCGGCGATCGCAGCAATGCTAGCAGGTCGGGTAGCCGCCGCTGCGCTACCAAAATGCCAACCAGAAACACCGCCGACCAGATCATGCGGTGGCTCAGCACTTCCACCGCTGGGGTAGCCCCAAAAAATTTCCAGTAGATGGGCAGCAGCCCCCAGGTACTGTAGGCCAGTAGCGCGTAGATTGGGCCAAGATTAGCTTCAGAGGGCCAGCCTGAGGCAGCAGATTTAGGTAATGTCAAAGTATGTGGTGCCGTTCAAAGCAACCATTCTAGCGATCGCCGCTACCCGTGGTGAAGGGGCAGCCGCACCGCGATCGTGGTCCCTTCTTCGGGCTGGCTGCGGGCTACCACAGTGCCCCCGCAGTACAGCAGTAGCTGCTGCACAATCGTTAGCCCCAGTCCAGCCCCCTCGGTTTCGTCGGGCGGCAGGTTGCGACCCCGGTAAAAGTGGTCAAAAATGCGGGGCAAATCGCTGGCCGAAATGCCGATACCTGTGTCGCGCACCTCGATTTCGGCGTAGTTTGAGGTACTGCGGGCTGTCACCCACACCCGACCGCCACTGAGCGTGTATTTGAGACTGTTGTTGAGCAGGTGAATCATAATTTGCCGCAGCCAGCTACCGGGACAGCTTACCGCAGGCACATGCCGGGGAATGGTGTAGGCCAGCATGATGCCTTTCTCGGCCGCCAGGGGTTGATAGGTACTCACCACCGGAGGCACGACTTCCGCCAGGTTCAGCGGGTCGAGCTGGGTTTGACTCACGCTGGTGGTTTCCATTTGCAGCAGGTTGAGAACGCCGCTGATTAGCGCGCTCTGGCGATCGCACTCGTGGCTGATCATCTCCTTGTAGCGCTGCCGCTGGGGGGGCTTGAGGTGGGGCGAATCGAGCAGGGTAAGCGCCGTTTTGATGGTGGTCAGGGGAGTGCGCAGCTCCTGACCGACGGTATTGAGAAAGTCGTCCTTGAGGCGCAGAGTGTTGAGCAGCACCTCGTTTTGGGTAGATAAGTTCGACATGCCCAGGGCCTGACGACGATAGGTCGAGGCCGACTGGCGCAGATGCTCTTGCCGGGTGATCTGCCAGTTGAGCCAGCGATCGACCAGAGTTAAATAGGCCGGGGTGAGGGTTTGAGCAGCCCTAATTTGAGCCCACTGCTGCGTGAGCGTCGCCAAATCGGTGTCGGCATCGGCAGTAGCGCTCTGGTTTACCTGATGACAAATGGCGCTGACCACGGTTGCAACCAGATCAGGATTCACCGAGCAGCACACCGACAGGTACGATGAGCGAGCCGCACTGGCCTCTTCCATCGGAGAAGAGCCATCGTCCTCATCGTCAGCCTCGGGAGGCTGTTGCGCCTCGGGGGTGGGTCGTTTACTCTCGCTTAGGGCCGTAGCCGACAGCGGCTGCAGGCGGTGGGCCACAACCATTGCCGCAAAGGTCTCAGACTGCACCACCACAAAATAATCGCCCCGCCAGGTATGGTCTGTACTGAGGGGCAAAACTACATCTTTGGAGCCAGACGGCGGCGGGGCTGAGTCGAGTCGCACAAACCGAAACACCCGATGGGGCGACGCCAGCCCCTGGCTGTAGCGCGACACATCCTCATTCCAGGCCTCGCCCACGGGGAGTTTTACCAGCAGATTCGCCTGAATATTGTGGGCTTCGAGAAATTCTACGGTCGACTGCAGAATTGCCCTAAACCCTCTGGGTTTGACCTGTACATAGTCTGGGGTTGCTGCACTCAGCTGAAGCAGCCGGTGTAGCGACACCTCTTGCTCTTGGTAAGACTGCATGGTGCTCCAACGGGCCGGGGCCGAACCAGGACTGAGCCAAGTATGGACCAGCACTGGCACCTATTAGGGTATCTTTAACCACCCAAAATGACGGCGAGAATGTTGCGTGTATTCACATAACGCCGACATTTTAGGGCAGAAAAGTCAGCTCGTATACCGTTTTTCAAGAAAGTGACGGGCCTGTTCGCGGTCGTCAAAGTGAATTTTTTCGGTACCCAAGATTTGATAGTCCTCGTGGCCTTTGCCCGCAATCAAAATGCCGTCGCCGGGCTGAGCCATAGCGATCGCGGCCTGAATCGCGGACGCGCGATCGCCCACTACCTGATCGCTCCCCAACTCTGCCGGAATGCCTGCCACGACATCCCGCAGAATCTGCTCTGGGTCTTCGGTGCGGGGGTTGTCGGAGGTGACGACCACGGTATCGGCCAGTTCATAGGCGATGCGGCCCATTTGAGGGCGCTTGGTGCGATCGCGATCGCCACCGCAGCCAAACACGCAGATCAGCCGCCCCGGCACAAAGGGTCGCGCGGCGGTCAGTGAGCTTTTCAAACTGTCGGGCGTGTGGGCGTAGTCGACAATCACGCTGATGTCTTGGCTATCCGCCACCTTCACCTGCTCCATGCGCCCCGGCACGCCGCCAAAGCCTGGCAGAGCGGCTGCGATAGTGTCTAGAGCAACGCCCAGGTGTAGCGCAGCCCCCACCGCCGCCAGCAAATTCTCCAGGTTGAACTGCCCCACCAGCGGCGAGCTAAAGGGCACGGTGCCCATAGGAGTCTTGAGGGTGCCGGTGACGCCGTTGGCCTGATAGGTCAGGTCGCCCGTGTACAGATCAGCGTTGGCATTCTGGGTGCTGTAGGTCCACACTCGCTCAGCGGGAAGTTGCGCGACAAGGCGATCGCCGTAGGGAGTATCGATATTCACCACCGCTCGACCCGCCAGGTAGCCCTCGCTAAACAGCAACGCCTTGGCCTGGAAATAGTCTTCCATGTCGCGGTGGTAGTCGAGGTGGTCCTGGGTCAGGTTGGTGAACACCGCCACCTCAAAGGGGCAGCCCCACACCCGCTTCTGGGCCAAAGCGTGGGAGCTGACCTCGAGCACCGCGTAGCGACAGCCGGCATCTCGCGCCTTGGCCAGCTCGGCCTGGAGTTCGACGGCGAAGGGAGTAGTGTAGAGAGCGGTTTGCTGGTGCCCTGGCCAGCGGGTGTAGAGCGTTCCCAACAGCGCCGTAGGCTGATTCGACGCATTCAGCAGATGTTCGATCAGGTGAGTAGTGGTGGTTTTGCCGTTGGTGCCCGTCACCCCCACCAGCCCCATCTGCCGGGCCGGATAGTTGTAGAACCGCGCTGCCACCTCCGCACAGGCCACTGACATATCGGTTATGGGCACCACGCAGGCCCCACCCTCGGCAGGACGAGCCTGTAAAGCCTGGGCTGAAACTAGCGCCGCCGCTGCCCCAGACTCCATCGCGCTGGGCCAAAATTCGCCGCCATCGACTCGCGTGCCGGGCATGCCAATGAACACATCCCCCGACTGGCAGGCGTGGGAATTGGTGCAGAGGCCTTTAATGTCAGGATCGTTCCCTTCAGCTAGGGTGAACCCGGCATCGATCAATCCATTGGGCAGGCCCTCAAGCAGTTGGCGCAGCTTCATGTCAGCAACTCCTCACATCATTGAAGTTGCCCTATTCTGCCTTACTCTGGCCCAGATAAGTCTGTATCAATTGCTCCACCTTGGCCTGGGGTGCCCTGGGCGACAGGCGCGGCAGGGGAATTTCTTGGGTTCCAGCCTCGGTGGATTGCACACAGCACAGCACCGGAATTTCGTACTGGTAGCGCTGAAACCAGTCGTCGCGGGTGGTAATGTCGCGCACCTCTAGCTCAAAGGGCAGGTGGCGGGCCGCGGCGAGTTTTTCTTCCAGCCCTTCGCACAGGTGGCAGCCGGGCTTGCTGTAGAGCACAAATTGGGTCACGGGGTCGGTCACGGAGTCAGTTAGTGGGGCGGTTGGTCACGATAATAGAGGCACGGTAGGCGCTGGGGGTGGTGCCGGTGGCCTGGCGAAACTGTTTGCTCAGGTGGCTATGGCTGTTGAACCCGCACAGCAGGGCGATTTCCACAATAGAGTGGTTGGTGTGCCGCAACAACTGTTTGGCCCGCTCGATGCGCTGCAGCAGCACGTACTGGTAGGGGGCAACCCCCATTGCCTGTTTGAACTGGTGGCTGAAATGGAAGGGGCTAAGGCCCGCGATCGCCGCCAAATCCGCCAGCCTCAGGTCCTGGTCAATCGCCTCATGAATGTAGCTGAGTACGGGCAAAAGCTGGCGATCGCGCAGCCCGCCAGCAAAATCCACCGCTTTTGGCCCCGCCTTCGGCCTATCTACCGCATACTGCCGCAGCAGGTGTACCGTCAGCAGGTTGGTCAGCGACTCGACGTAGAGCTGGCCGCCGGGGTTGGCCTGGTGGAGTTCGTCGAGCAGCATCAGGGCGATCGCCTCTAGCCGCCCATCCCGCAGGCGAAACTCAGGGATCAGCTCGATGCGATCGGGGTTCAGCTGAAGCGATTCTTGCGCGACGGTGGCCATAAAGCCCGAGTTGAGCCGTAGTTCGACATAGTGGTCGTCGTCCTGCCAGCGGGCAAAAAACGGCGTCTGGGCTGGAGTGATTGAAATATCGCCTTTGCCGTAGAGGCTGCTGTGGGTTTTGCCGTCTTTGATCTGCAAAAATCGCACCGGACGGGCCGCCAGTGACACGCAAATCGTATGGTCGGCATCCGAGGCAATGCGGCACTCCCCCGGCGGATGCTGAAACTGCTCCACCTGAATGTGCTCCCAACCCAGCTCCTGGCTTGAGCGCGTGGGTAGGCAGGTAAACTCAGCATTTTCCACGCCCAGGCCGTTTTGAAGGCCCTTAACACGCCTGGTTTTGGCTGCATCCATGGCTAAATTCTCCGTTGTGGAGACAAGTTACGCCAGACTCGTCTGACCAGCTACTTCAAGTCTATCCGGCAGAATGGCTGTCAGAATAGAACAACAGGCAAAGTCTCACCTTCACAGCGGCAGAGAACAGCGATGACCCCTCACGTTGCAGTTGCGAAATGGACTCTTGAGGACTACCACCAGATGATTGCGGCAGGCATTCTCGATGACCGGCGCGTCGAGCTTTTGAACGGAGAAATCGTCGAAATGCCGCCAGAAGGAGAACCCCACGCCTACTATGTCCGCACTGTTGGCGATTACCTGAGGGGGTTGCTGGGCGATCGCGCTCACATCAGCGAGGGCCATCCCATTACGATTCCAGCCACTCAGTCGGAACCTGAGCCTGATATTGCTGTGGTGCAGCCCTTGGGTCGAGAGTATCTCCACCATCATCCCTACCCGGAAAATGTATTTTGGTTGATTGAATTCTCGAATACCAGCCTCAAAAAAGATGCTGCCCCCAAGGCCAGGGCCTATGCCGCTGCTGGCATCCCTGAGTATTGGATTGTCAATCTTCAGAAAATGGAGTTGATAGTGATGCGGGATTTACGCGACAGCAGGTATCAATCGGAGATCGTTTTAACCGCAGGAACAGTGACACCGCTTTCGTTTCCTGACCTTAAGGTATCCATACGACGACTGTTAGATTAATTGCTATTCGTCGCAAGATTTTGACAGCGGCCCAAGAATCAAATAGCGCCCGGTCAGCGAGGTTTTTTAGGCTTAGCGAGTACTGACCTGGAGGCCTTATGGCGCACCTATTGCACATCGATTCCAGCCCAAGGGGCGATCGCTCGCACTCCCGCCGCATGACCCGCGAATTTGTCACCGCCTGGCAGCAGGCTCACCCCGCCGACACCGTCACCTATCGCGATGTCGGTCGCCAACCCGTCCCCCACGTGGATGAACCCTGGGTTGTGGCCGCCTACACGCCGATCGAGCAGCATACCCCAGAGCTGCGAGAAGCGCTGAAGGTGAGCGATCGCCTGATCGACGAACTGATCGCCGCCGATATTCTGGTGGTCGGCGTACCCATGTACAACTTCAGCGTGCCCAGCACCTTCAAAGCCTACATTGACCAAATCGTTCGGGTGGGCCGCACCTTTGCGATCGACCATGAGGATGCCGAAGACCCCTACAAGCCCCTGCTCCAGGGCAAAAAAATGTTTGTGATTACGGCGCGCGGTAGCTCAGGCTTTGGCCCCGGTGAGCGCTACGGCCACATGAACCACCAAGACCCCTACCTGCGGGTGGCGTTTGGGTTTATTGGCATTACCGACATCACCTTTGTGCATGTCGAGAACGACGAGCACAGCAGCGAAAGTTTGGCTGCATCCATTGCCGCAGCCCAGGCCCAGGTGGCACAACTGGTAGCCGCCTGATGTGAATGTTGCCTCAAACAGCGGGTGTGATGGTCAAAGGCCAGGCCTTCACCGCCATCGCACCCCCCATAATTTAGGATTCACTACTGGGAGCTACTTACTATGCCCTCTGCTGACGCTGGGTTAGTTACCCTCAAGCTCTGCACCGCCCTCGGCTGTGGGCTGGTTGCCGGAGTCTTCTTCGCCTTCTCCACCTTTGTCATGCAGGCTCTCGGTCAGCAACCGCCCGCCCAGGGCATTGCCACCATGCAGGCCATCAACGTTACCGTGATCAACCCCTGGTTTATGGGAGCGCTGTTCGGCTCGGGCCTGGCCTGTCTGGCCCTGATTATCGCCATCCTCGCCAAAGGCAATCAGCCCGGTGCCGGTTACGTGCTGATCGGCAGCCTGCTGTATTTGGTAGGCACTATTTTGGTAACGATCGCCTTTAACGTGCCGCTCAATGACGCCCTGGCTGTGGTAGAACCAAACAGCACAGAGGGCACAACCCTATGGGCCAGGTACCTCACCACTTGGACACTCTGGAACCATGTGCGTACGGTGGCATCCCTGGGTGCCGCTGCCCTGCTGACCCTATCCCTTTAGACTCTAGGTAAACGTATGGATCGTGCGCATTGGTGGTTTCAGGGGCTGGTTGCTGGCAGTGTCGTCATTCTCCCTGCTACGTCTGCTCTGGCTGCGCCTGTGAATGTAGCAATCGCCCCCCTGGTCGCTCAGCAGTCAGTCCCTGGGCAACCCTCTGTGGAGGAACGCTTTGCCCAGCACTTCCAGGATCTTGGGGTGGAGGGGGCAATCATCATCCACGACGTGAACCAGAACGTGACCTACCAGCACAACCGCGATCGCAACCTCCAGCCCTTTCTGCCCGCCTCCACGTTCAAAATTCTTAACTCGCTGATTGCGCTCGAAACGGGCGTTATCATCAACGATCTGGCTATTTTGACCTGGGACGGCATCGAGCGCATGGTCCCCGCCTGGAATCGAGATCAAAACATGCGCACGGCGTTTAACCTTTCTGCCGTCTGGTTTTATCAAGTACTGGCCCGGCGCATTGGGCACGATCGCATGCAGCAGTGGGTTAGCGCCGCGGGCTATGGCAACCAGACCATTGGCAGCCCCGCTGCGATCGATAACTTCTGGCTGGAGGGCGACCTTCGAATTACGCCTCAGCAGCAGATTGAGTTTTTACAGCGCCTGCATCGCAACGACCTGCCGTTTTCCAAGGCGGCGATCGCGACGGTCAAAGACATCATGATCGTCGAGCGCACCCCCGACTATACCCTGCGGGCCAAAACCGGCTGGGCTGGCTTTGGCGAGGCCGATCAAGCCGAAATCGGCTGGTACGTCGGCTACCTGGAGCAGGGCGAAAACGTCTACCTGTTTGCCACCAATATCGACATGCGCCAGGACAGCGACGGCCCCGCCCGCCTGGAACTCACCCGCCGCTGCCTGCGCGACTTGAACCTATTGTAATTTCAATTCAACCCTCACTTGCCAGCAGCCTCCTATGGCCACTATTTTTTACACGGCGACCAGCCTGGATGGCTTTATTGCCGACCCCCACAACTCCCTCGACTGGCTGTTTCAGTTCGGCGAGCTAGAGCCCAATACATTTGACGACTTTTTAGCGGGGGTCGGGGCGATCGCCATGGGCTCGACCACCTACCAGTGGATCCACGACCACGATTTTGGGGATAACGCAGACAATCCTCAGCCCTGGCCCTACCGGGTGCCCGCCTGGGTGTTTACCTCGCGCCAGCTGCCCACCATTGCCGGGGCCGACGTGCGCTTTGTCAGCGGCGATGTGCGGCCCATTCACCAGGAGATGGCGATCGCAGCCGGGGAGAAAAACCTGTGGATTGTCGGCGGTGGCGACCTGGCGGGTCAGTTTTACGACGCCGGTCTGCTCGATGAAATCGTGGTGCAGATTGCCTCGGTCACGCTGGGCGGCGGCGCGCCGCTGTTTCCTCGGCGGGTCGACCCACCCCTCAAACTGCTTGCGGCTCAAACCTACGGTGAGAACTTTGCGGAGCTACGCTACAGCGTTTTGCCGCCGCAATCGCCCGATAAAAGTTGAAGATTTATTTTATCCACCCGCAAAATAGTACAATTGAACTAAAATATCATCGAGCTGGTTCACCAGTGTTGAGTCAACCCGGTAACAGCGATGTCTGCCTCCAGTTCAACTCCCCCCGGTTCAATTACCTTACGAGCAGCGACTCCTGCCGACGCGCCCCTGCTGCGCCACTGGGATGAGCAACCCCACGTGATTGCCGCCGACCCCAACGACGACTGGGCCTGGGAAACCGAGCTGGGCTATGCCCCCGACTGGCGAGATCAGCTTATCGCCGAGTTGGCCGGTCGCCCCATCGGCTTCATTCAAATCATTGACCCCGCCCGAGAAGACAGCCACTACTGGGGAGATGTACCGGCCAACCTGCGGGCGATCGATATCTGGATTGGCGCCGCCGAAGATTTGGGCCAGGGCTACGGCTCCACCATGATGAAGCTGGCGCTAGCCCGGTGCTTTGCCAACCCCTCGGTCACAGCCGTGCTGATTGACCCGCTGACTAGCAACACCCGCGCCCACCGTTTCTATGAGCGCCTGGGGTTCAAATTTTTGGAGCACCGCCGCTTTGGCGAAGATGACTGCTCGGTATACCGCTTAGACCGAGCCGATTGGGTCAGTTTCAACCCAGTGGAGAATGTTGCCCATGCCTCTTCCTGAACAGCGCGTCATCCCGGCCCTGCGCATCACGCAGTACGAGCGCAGCAAGGCGTTTTACCTCGACCAGCTTGGCTTTGCGCTGCAGTGGGAGCATCGCTTTGAGCCACACCTGCCGGTATTTATGTCGGTGGTGCGCGATCGCATGCAAATCTACCTCTCCGAGCATGCGGGCGACTGCCAAGTCGGCGGCCTCGTTCATTTCGTGGTGGAGAGCGTAGACGATTGGTACCAAGACTTGCTTCAGCGCGGCGTGGCGGTGACCAAACCGCCCAACGACGATTTAGGGTTTTGCCAAATGACCGTTACCGACCCCGATGGCAATCAGCTGCGCTTTATGGAGCCCGCCCGCTAAAGACCTTACCCTGACCAATTTGACCAGTAGACCAACGCTCTGATGTTCCAAACGTTAAGGAGATCGAGACAATGGCCAGTACTGCTAAGCAAACCATAGCCACCATCATTCCCACCATGCGCTATCGAGATGCAGCAGCGGCAGTGGAGTGGCTTTGCCAGGCGTTTGGGTTTGAAAAGCATTTAGTTGTTCCTGGCGACAACGGCGCGATCGCCCATGCTGAACTGAGCTTTGGCAACGGCATGATTATGCTGGGGTCGGCCCGCAACGACAGCTTTGGCCAGCTACAGCAGCCGCCCCAGAGGTTTGGCGATGTGGTCACCCAAAGCCCATACCTGATTGTGGACGAGGTTGACCAGCACTACGCGAGGGCGATCGCCGCTGGAGCCGAAATCGTCATCGACATTCAAGACCAGGACTACGGCGGGCGCGACTACTCATGCCGCGACCCAGAGGGCTATCTGTGGAACTTTGGCACCTACGACCCCTGGAGCAGCCCGTTAAAATCTTAAGCCTCAACTCACGTTCAATTATCTAAGGAACCTGTCATGCAAGTGAATCCATACCTTGTTTTCGATGGTCAGTGCGAGGAAGCGTTTACCTTCTACCACCAGATTCTGGGCGGCGAGCTGGGCGAAATGATGCGGTTCGCGGGCTCCCCCGCTGAGTGGGAGGTTCCCCCAGAGTTGGGCAGCAAAATCATGCATACCCAGCTCACCTGGGGCGACTGGGGCATCATGGGCTCTGACTGCATGCCTGGCCAGTACGATACCCCCCAAGGTTTCTCGGTGTCGCTCCAGGTGCCCGACCCAGCCGAGGCCGAGCGCATTTTTAATGCCCTAGCCGAGGGCGGCAAAATTCAAATGCCGTTGGCAGAAACCTTTTGGGCCAAGCGCTTTGGTATGGCCGTCGATAAATTTGGTACGCCCTGGATGATCAACTGCAGTTAACGACAGCCCAGTAGGGCAAGCGTTGAGGGGATGCGCAAAGATCTGCCGACTGGGTAGA
The DNA here is from genome assembly GCA_003017855.1 of filamentous cyanobacterium CCT1. GTDB lineage: Bacteria > Cyanobacteriota > Cyanobacteriia > Phormidesmidales > Phormidesmidaceae > Nodosilinea. Next base: position 523 of record PYER01000010.1, on the reverse strand, counting down.
ACCAATAGCTGCGGAGTCGGCAGCGATCGCCCCACTCACTAAAAATGGCGCATCCATGTAATACGACGCTCGCTATAGACACAGCAAGGCGACGAGCACTTTAGCCAATCCGTTAAAGTCGGCAAGCGTACTACAGAATCCCAAGCTTTAGACGGGCAGGTCGCCTTTGCAGAACTGGTATTAGAGCTAATCCGATTTGGTGAACCCCCGTTCACAATCAAGGACCCCGTAGGGGCGTAGCATGCTACGCCCCTACAAATCAGGGTTATTCGTTCAGGAATTTTTTTTGAGCAACGTCCCATGACGCTGGCGCGCCACTCCAAACGATAAAAAGATTCACAGCCGTTCCCTGAGCGGAGTCGTAGGCTTTGCCGCCTCAAAGGGGCTAGGGAACGGGCTTTCTCCCTTCGGGAGACGTTTCACGAACGACTCCGCTCAGCCCTTAGTTATTTTCAGGGCAACGTCCCATGACGCTGGCGCGTCACTCCAAACGATGAAAAGGCTCACAGCCTTTCCCTGAGCG
>PYER01000109.1 GCA_003017855.1 filamentous cyanobacterium CCT1 | reverse complement strand
GGCTGATCGCGGGAATGGTCGGCGCGGTCAAACCCAACTCCGCCGCGGACCTCGGCACGCTGGTCATCGCGCTCGTCGGCATCAGTCTGCCCAGCTTCGTCATCGGCACGGTCCTGCTGATCGTGTTCCCGGTGTGGCTCGGCATCGGCAGCGCCGGCAAGTGGGGGGGCATCGGCGACATCTTCCTGCCCGCGTTCTCGCTCAGGCTGCCCTTCGCCGCCTACATCGCCTGGGACAAGCGCAATGCCTGGGGCGCGCTGCCCGATCGCTGCCATCCTCTGGGTCTGGGGCTGGTGGGGCTGGCCAGTTTGATGTATCTCACTCGCTTGCCCGACTGGATGAATCTGTCGCTGCCGGTGATGCTGGTGGGGCTGTGCCTGAGTCTGAAGGGGGTGGCGGGGCTGAGGCTACAGGCGATTTCTCTGGTTCTGGTGGCGCTGGCAACGCCAAACCAGCTGCCCTACCTGATTGAGCCCTACATTTTGCCCTTGCAGCAGTTGATTGCCTCGGTGGCGGGGTTCTTGCTAGTGCAGCTGGGCGTGCCGGTCACGGTAAAAAGCATTTACCTGTTTGTCAACGGTCAAACGGTCGAGGTCGCGCCCCACTGTGCCGGGCTAAAAATGCTCTTCACCAGCCTCTACGTCGCCCTCATGCTGCTGTACTGGACGGGCACCTACAGGTCGCGGCTCAGAACCAGCCTGTTCTTTGGCGGCACGGTAGCGATTAGCGTCGTGGGCAACATTTTTCGCAACGCTCTGCTGAGCTATTTTCACGGCATGGGCCAGGATGAGGCCTTTGAATGGCTGCACGAAAGCTGGGGCGGCGACCTCTACTCGGCGCTGATGCTGCTGGCGATCATTTTGCTGCTGCGACTGATTCAAGATCGGGTGCCGGCCAGTCTCAATCTGGTCGTGCAGTCGCCCTCGTCGTCGGTTTAGGTCTGCTGTTGGTTTTGTTGTCTAGCGCGATCGCACCCTATGACCACCCAGCCCGCGTCTTCTCGCCCCTTCCCTAACCGCTGGATCAACCTGGCTTTGGTCGTTTTGCTCAGTGCCCTGGCAGGGATGGTGATTCTGCCCGCCTACCTCGATGGGCAGTGGCCTTGGCAAGCCACGCCCCATGTGGCCCAGATCGATCAGCTGCGATCGCTGCAAACCGACGGCATTGAGCTGCCCGGTTGGCAACTCACTATCGCTGAGCCCATCGCCATCAACCGCCAAACCTGGACGCTGGCCGAATATCGAGCCACCGCCTCCACAGCGCAAACCGCTCCGGTGCAGCAGTTTGCGCTGCTGCTGCACCCCCAGCCCTGGCATAGCAACCAGCCCCAGCTGGAATGGATCGACCTGGCTGGTGCCCAAAACTGGCGAATCGAGGGACGGCGGCGGCTTCGGGCCGGATCGGTAACAGCGAGATTTTTTCGGGCCTGGGGCGATGGCCAGAGCTTTGCGGTGGTGCAGTGGTACGCCCTGCCTAAGGGCGGTCACCCCTCGCCCAGCCACTGGTTTTGGGCCAACCAGCGATCGCAGCTCACCCGCCGCACCCTGACGCCCTGGGTAGCGGTGACGGTGCTGCTGCCCATGGAACCTCTGGGAGCGATCGCCGGCTACCAGCCCCTGGCGACAGAACTCACAGGCTTAATTCAGCAGCAGCTCGAAACAACTGTACTCAAATAAATACGGCTAGGCAGGTTCAATCAACAGGGTATTGCCCTGGCGATCGATGGGCCGAATGGCGTCGCCCGCCTGAAAGCTATAGCTTGAGATGGCAGCACGGGCCGTCCAGTACACGCCGTTGACCCGCACGACCCACTCCAGACCGGGCTGCGCTACCGAATGAATTACGCCTACGCCTGGGTAGATGTTGCGTTCAAGTACAGCACTGATGGGTGTTGTTAAGATGCTCATAGCGATTAAGCCTCCTTGGCTTCCCTCACTCATTAGTGGTGATAGAGGCCAATGTGTGACATCTTGTAGTACGCGCCATACAAAAAGCTCGCGTTCTTAAGAATGCGAGCTTCACGCAGCCTGAGCTGCAAGGTTTCAATCACCTAAAAAAGGCGTCTCCGCTGTGCACAGTCAGGCAGCATCTGGCTAATGCAACTTTTCTGGGGCCATTTTCAGATCCAGGTTTAACTTGATGGACCTGGATCGACCTGGGCGCACGATTATTTGCCCCTACTCGACCACCAGGCGAGAGAGGCTAGTGCCAGGGTAGTAGTTACCCAAAATTTGGTTGTAGTTGTAGCCCTTAGACGCTAATTCCATTGCTCCGGTTTGGCTCATGCCGTTGCCGCCGTGGGCCGCCTGCACGATCGCATCGGAGGCCGCATAGAGCGACTCCACAATGCCACCGTTGTAGCTGATGAACTCGCCGGTCGTGGCGGCAACGGCGGCCTGGGTGGTGTTGGTCTCTTTGGCGATGCCCAGGTAGGCCTGGTAGCGCTGGGTATTGTCGAGGTCGTAGGCGCGCTGGGCATGGCGCACATGGTGCACCAGGGCATAGGAACGGGCGGCAACCGCTTGGGCCTTGAGCGCTTCGAGGGGCCAGTTGACATACATTTCGCTGCCGACGACGCTGCTCAGGTAGTCGTGCATGAGCACAAAGTTGACGGCCATCAGACCAGAGCCATCGGTCAGCAGCAAGACTCGGCCTTTATACCAGTTGTCGCCCACGTACACGTAGCCGCCCTCGCCCGGCTCCAGCCACACCGTGTTGGAGAGGGTACAGCTACCGGCGGCCATACCCGAGCCCTGGGGCTGTAGCACCAGGCTGCTCTGGGCGGGCAGGTTGCAGTAGTTTTGACCATTGAGATCCATCAAATAGCCGTCGACGGAAGTGGCGACCTCCAGGTTTGAGGCATTTTTGGCGATCGCAACCCGCATTTCGAGGTTGGTATCAATGGTTTTACCGGGGTCAAAATTGCTGGCGGCAGCGGGGGCCGGTGGCGCAGAGGGCTGAGGCACCGATCGCGCACCAGCCTGGGGAGTAGCGCTACTGCCAGCGGCGGGCTGAGCCGAGGGGGTCACAGTGGCCGCTGCTTTAGCCGCCGGGGCGGCGGCGGCAGTGGCGTTGGTGGCGGTTTCGGGGGGTAGGGCTGCCTGCACCAACAGCCGCCGCGCCCGATACAAATCGACAATGGACTGGCGCACCATGCCTGTCGTTTGCCACAGGGCCGGTTTCAGGGTGCCGGGTTTGCCATTGTCTCGGTCGCCCAGGGGAGAGGCCGAAACCTGCACCAGCAAAAGGCTGGCAAAGGCCAGGCCGCTAAAGACCTTGATGCGGGTGGAAGGATTGCTTTCAGGGATAGGCTCCTGAGAGCCGTCCTGTGACCGCCGCAACGGCTTGAGATTCAGCGGCTGTAGTCTGACCGATTTGAGGCGCACTGGCCTCAGCTTTGGCAGCCGAGTCTTCCAGAGTTCTCTCATGGTGGTTTAACTCAATCTCCACGCTTTACGCTACAACACCGTAGTCCGACGCCCTGACCTATCTAAGGATAATCGTTAATAAATACGTCGGTCAGGATACATTCGTAACCTATGCCTAAAGATAGAGATTGCCGTCAGCAAAAAGACTGATGTCAATTTCTGATTTTAAATTAGCGATCTGAGCTCGAAACCTCCTTCTACGGCGGGTTTGCCCCTGGTGAGCTGGTGTCTGGTGGTCGTGATACCGATAAGAAATGGTTATGGCGACGTGCACAGGTAGTGGCTGTAGTGATGACTGCCGCTACTGGCCTGGTTTACATGAGTACATCCATAGCCGCTCAGATCTGAGTGATTGTGCAGAAACCACAGATCAAAGGGGCGGGGTAGCGTCGCGAGAATGTCAGCCAGCTTGGCCTCGGGGGGAACGGTGGGGCTGCTGGGCAAGGTCCAGATGAAGAAACGGGGCGGCACCGACCACTGGCTCTCTGGGGCGGCTGGGTTGAAGTGGCGCTGAATCTCCCAGCCAATGCTGAGAAATTCAATGCCGATCACCGTGGGCTTGGTTTGAATCGGGTTGGGAAAGCCTATCAGCACCGGGTGGGTTGACTCGGTTTGGACGGTGCGCACAAACTGGGCCGGCGCATAGTACTTGGCGAAGGCCAGGTTGCTGACGACGAAAAGGGCGCTAACCAGGCCCGCGACCCAGATTATCTGAACGCTGCGGCGACCCGAAATACGCCATTGGGTAAAGGGAATGCGGGTCGATGTCTCCAGCGTTTCTGGCCAGAAGACGGCCAGTAGCCCCCCCAGCAGCACCATCACACCGGGAAGAAAGACAACGTTGTAGCGATGGCCCCGGGTGATATCCATCTCCAGGCTGTAGGTGACCGCAAAAAAGAGGGCGATCGCCGCCAGCACAAACCCGCCCATGAGAAACAGCCCAAACCGACCGGAGGCCGACTGGCGCACCAGCGATCTGGCCTTGACCAGTCGCGCTACCAACCACAGCAGCACGGGCAGCAGCAGCAGTACCGACAGCACAACGGCCACAATGCCGATCGCGCCCTGGGCGTGGGTGATGGGGGTAATCACCATAAAGATCAGCCCGGCCAGCATCTGCGCGATCGGATCCAGCCACCGCATCGGCTGGCTGAGGTCGATCGCCAAATTTGAGGACTGGCTGCTGCCGTAAAAGTTGAGCAGCACCGGTAGCCACGCCAGACAAGAGGCCAACGTGCCCAGCATCACCCAGTACAGCCGTCGCCAGGGGCGTTGCCAGAGCACCTGGGGCCGCGATCGCCCCTGCTGCCAGGCCAGTACCAGCAGCACCAGCGCCTGCGCCAGCAGCGCCAGAGCCGTAAAGTAGTGGGTCGCAAAGGCCAGCGCGTTGACCCCTACCCACAGCAGCCCGAAGGCCGGCGAAATCGGCGCGCTGACGGGTTCTTTCGTTTCGGCACCGTACAGGCTCCAGGCTCCAATAGCGAAGCAGACCAGCCCCAGAGACACCATCAGCGTAGTCATGCCGTAGTGCCTGGCCTCCTGGGCCATCGCCACCCCAAACGGCGACACAGCCATCAGTGCAGCGCTAATTTGGCCGGCTAATACCGAGCGAAACCCCAGCCACCCAGCCAGGTAAACCGCCGGTACGCTCAGGGCTCCCAGCAGGGCGGGCAGGGCTCGCACCGCCCAGGGAGAAGCCACCCCCATCACCGATGGGAAAAGACTCATCCAGAGATGGGCCAGGGCAAAGTAGGCCGGCGGGTGATTATCTTCCTGCATCAGGTATTGCACGGCGGAGCCTACGGTCGCCTCGGGGCGAGGGCTCAGGGGCGTCAGCAGCTGATCGAGCGATATCACCTGATCGAGCGGCACAGAGTAGCTGCTGTTACCCAGGGAGAAAATGGTCGTAGCCACCTCATCCATCCACAGCGGCTTGCTGACCAAGAAAGACAGGCGAATGGCCAGGGCAATCAAAAACCACACCGCCATCCAGAACGCTGCTGGCGGCAGTGGCCACGCTTTAGTCAACCGATTCAAACTGCCAGAAATTACCAAGGGCCGATGGTACTCCTCAGTGACGGACTCAACAATGGCGGACTCAGCTGCACCTGTCTTCGCAACAGTCTACTGAGTTCTGTGCCCCAAGACTAAATCAAAAGGCCTCAACCTGCGTCAGGTTGAGGCCTTTCGTTGAAGGGTTTGCGGCATGCGATCGCCTCAGCCCAGTAGCCGGTGCGATAGCGCTCAAGGGCCAGTCTTTGACCATCGCGCTCCGACTAAATTTCGGCTACCGAGTTGAGCCCGACGATATCTTCGTAGGCTGCGGCCACAATGCAGACTGTGAGGGGCACCGTCACCAGCAGGCCAATTCCTAACACAATCGCCCCGGCCAAATTGAGCAAGAAAAGCATGAGCAGCAGGCCAAAAAACGAGAACCACTTTTTGGTAATCAGCTGACGGCTGGTTTCCATTGCCTGCCAAAAATCAGCGCTCTTGTCAATCACAAAGGGTTGGGCAAACAGATATGCCACGGCCAAATAAACCCCTGGAATGACAAGCAGCACAAACCCAATGGCGGTCAAAATACCGGTCACCAGCGCCGTCAGGAAAATGGGCAAAAACTTGTTAAATCCCTGAAAAAAGTCACCAAACACGGCATCGCGACCGCGAGCCAGCTGAAAGGCCACAAAGTAATAGCCTGCGGTTAAGGCTGGAGCAACAACATTAAACGCAAAGCTGAGAATGCCTCCAGGCACGGGTTCATCGCTTCTTGACCCCAGCGGGTAGGGGAGGATGGCGATGACCACCTGAATCAGAAACAGCATCAGGGTAAACAGAACAAATAGCGGGGCTTTCTGCTTAAAAATCTCCCAACCACGGCTAAAGTAATTGCCAATCTTGACGTCGTAGTCGCGATTGGTAAAGTTAGAGCTAAAACTACTCATCGCCGTTCTCCATAAATCCCCAAACGATTAAGCCTAGAATATCGGCTTCACGTTAACAGGAGCTAAAGTCGCGGCAAAAATTAACCTGTAAGCATCTAGCAAAAGATAGATCCTGTACACCAAAAGTGGCAGATCAGGGACTCAATCGACCACCGGGCTGCCGTGGTGGTGGGTCATGTACCACTTGCCAGCCAGGCGCTCAAACCCGTTGGTGGCCATCGATCGCGCCTCCAGACGGCGACTGGTGAAGCGATCCATCCCAGCATCGCCGCCGCTGATTTGCAGCACGTTCTCAATCAGCACGACGAAGGCCAGGTCGCCACTGACCTCAACCGTGAGAACGTCGGTGTCGATTTCGAGGTAGCTGGTGTTTTTGAAAATCCGCTCCCAGGCGTCGCGGATGTCGGGCCAGCCCTTGAGGGCATCGCGCCCCGGGTGGATGCAGAGGCAGCCCATGCCCTTTGACCAGACGGCCTCCATGGCTTCTATGTCCTTCTTCTCGAAGGAGCGGTAGAAGGCGCTGTTTGTGGCCAAGACCAGTTCCCGATCGCCAGCCATAGGGTCCTCACTGATAAGATACAGGGGCGTTTCCCTGCCTCCCGTATTGAGCATAACTAACGGCAGGGGGAGGCAGCCACCTTCGGCCCCAAAGTTGCACCCCTGCATGTTAAAGCTTGAAAATCTCTGTAAGCGCTACGGTTCTAAGGCGGTGTTGCAAAATCTCAGCCTTGAGCTGCGGCCCGGCGAAATCTACGGCCTACTCGGCCCCAATGGCGCCGGTAAGACGACCACCATCAACATTATCTGCGGGCTGCTGAAGGCCGACAGCGGCTCGGTGACGATTGGCGATCGCCCCGCCGGAGAGGCCACCAAAGCGCTGGTGGGAGTGACGCCCCAGAGCAACCTGCTCTACGGCAGCCTCACCTGTAGCGACAACCTGTTCTTTTTTGGCCGTCTCTACGGGCTGTCTCGTCAGGACTGCCTGCGCCGGGTCGAGGTGTGCCTGGAGGCGGTCAACCTGCTGGAGCAAAAGCACACCCCGGTGGAGCGCCTCAGCGGCGGCATGCAGCGGCGGCTGAGCATGGCGGCGTCGATGCTGCATCGCCCCAAGCTGGTCATTCTCGACGAACCGACCACCGGGCTCGATATCGAAGCGCGGCAGGAACTCTGGCAGCTGATTCGCCAGTTTAAGTCGATGGGGGTGACGGTGCTGCTGACCTCCCACCTGCTGGATGAAGTGGAGCGGCTGTGCCAGCGAATTGGCATTTTAAGCCAGGGGCAGCTGCTGGCCGAGGGCACGCTAGAGGAGCTGCGATCGCGCATTCCGGCCCGTGAGATTGTGACGGTGGAAACAAAGGATCCGAAGGGGGCGATCGCTCGCGCCCGCCAGCTGGGCTACCCCCACCGCACCTACGGCGGCGACCTGGCCTTTTGGGTGCCCGAACAGCTTGAACTGAAGGACCTGATCGATCGCTTTGAGGGCATTCCCCTCGACTCGATCGCCCGCAGCCCGGTGAAGCTGGAGCATGTTTACCTTGAAGTGACGCGGGCGGTATGAGGAAATGGGGAGGTGAGGCGGTGGGGAGGTGAGGGGTATTCTGACACCCAGCACCTCACTCTTGACCTCTGACCTCCGACATTCCGCGCATCTGTCCGCTTGCCCCTACGCACAGTCCTGCGGCCAAAAACGCCAGAGCCGCTACCAGAGTAATCACGGTTGGGCCTAGCCCGCTGTTAATAAAGAGGCCGCCACCTACGCTGGCGGCCAGGGCACCGCCGCTAAAGTAGGTGCCCGTGCCCAGTCCGGCGCGGGCCGGGGGCACCATGGTCAGGGCAAAGGGCAGGGTGCCGTTAGAAACCAGGCTGAGCGCGGCCCCAAACAGGGCGGCCAGCACCATCCCCACCGCCGTGCTGGAGATTACCCCCACCAAAATAGCTAAACTGGCCATGGCGCTCAGCCCCAGTACCATCGCCCGGCGGTTGCCCAGGCGGCGGGCCAGCTGCCCCGCCGGAATAGCGGTCAGGGCCAGGGCGATAAACAGCGCCCCCAGCACCAGAGGCGCGTTCGCGTCGGGCACCCGCTGGGCCAGGGTGGCGGGCAGGGCGCTCATCACCAGCCGAAAGCCCAAACCTACCCCCACGCCCGTGCCAAAGACCAAACCCAGGCTGGCCCAGGGGAGCGGGCTGACCGCAGGAGGCGCGATCGCCGCCGAATCCACCACTCCCTGAGGCCCCGCCCACCGCAGTGCCAGAGTGGCCACCAGCAGCACCACCGATCCCAGACTAAACGCCACCAGCGGCCCCAGCCCCAAAATAAACCGACCCGCTAAAGGCCCCATCGCCCCGGAAACACCGCCCACCAGGGTCAAAATGCTGGCGGCCTGAGGCAGCTGGGTGCCCATCGCGTAGCGCCCCAGCAGCGACAGGGCCGGGCTGCGGAAGACCGCCATTGCCATCGCCCAGGCCACCAGCAGCAGTGGTAGCCCCCAGCGCAGCGCCCCCTGCCCCCACACCAGCACCGTCGGAATCACCACAAACAGGCCCGCCGTCAGCAGTACGCCCAGGCTAATGATCGGTAGACGAGTGCCAATCTGGTGCTGCATGCGATCGGAGAAGGTGCCTACCACGGGTTCTATGACCATGGCCAGCAGGTTTTCCACCACCAGCAGCCCCACGGCCAGCCCCCTGGGAAACCCCAACTGGGTCAGCAGCTGCACCAAATAGAGGTTGTAAATCACCCACAGCAGGGTAATCGCCCCCTGCATCAGGGCGAGGCCCCATACTGGCCCCCATAGGATCGATGGTTTAGCGGTGGTCTGAGTCATAGCGATCGCGCCAGCTAAAGTCTTACATCGGGCATCACGACCTTAGCTCTTCGACCACCATCGCCGCCAGTTTGCTCGCCGCCCCTGCCTCACCGCGCACCGATCGCAGGTCCTGTCGAATGGCCTCAAGGGCCAGGGGATTCTCTAGATAGCTCACCACCTGGGTTGCCACCTCCTCCGGCTTGAGCGGGCCAATTCGTTCGGGGACAATTTCGCGCTTGGCCCAAATGTTGGGCCAGGCAAACAGCTTTCCTTCTCTATAAATTTGCCGCAGCACCAGCCTGTTGATAATTCTGGTCAGGCTATCCCCCACCAGGGGCAGGTTGGCCAGCAGCCCCGGAATGCCGTCCCAAGCTTTCATGGCCTCTAGCTTTTGGGTGGGCAGCAGCACCATCATCGGCACGCCCAGGGATCCTAACTCGGCGGTGTTAGCCCCCACTGTGGTGAGGCAGAACCGCATCTGGCTCATCAGGTCGTAGGCGGGGCTGGTCTGCCACAGCAGCACCTCCAGCCCGCTGGGGGTGCGCAGGCGAGGCAGAGCTGAATTGGCCTCTACCAGCTCCGCCGTAGCGGCCCCTTTAATTAGCTGAATATCTGGGTTGTGGGCCGCATCGGCAAACTGGGCCAGCGCCTCTAGCGACAGCATGGGCGCGACCGGAATCACAAACTGGGTGTTGGGCCGCAGCCGGTGGATAGCCTCGGCGGTGCCCAAGGCAAAGGGCAACCCCATGCTGAGCTTATTTCTTTTGGATCCGGGCATGAAACCAATCAGGTCGTGGTCAGGCTTTAGGGACAGTCGATCGCTCACCGCCTCTTGGCTGACCGCATCCCCCCGCACATCGGCCATCAGGTCGCCAATCACCTTGCACTTGTAGCGAAATTCGCTGGGGGCCGCCTCGACAATGTTGGCGGTCATGCAGCCAAAGCGATCGATCCAGCGGTGCCAGCGAGCATCCCACTCGGCGTAAATCACGGTGCGGTAGCCCAGGCGGCGGCCCACCACGACTGGGTAAATCTGGTCGCCGCCCAAAAACAGCACCACCCCGCGCGGGTGCCAGTTCCAGCGTTCGGCGGTTTTGCCCGCCAGCAAAAAGGGGAAGAAATGCTCTGGCCCCTGCACGCGATCGACCCCTGGCAGCTGACGGGCCATCTCGGCTTCGCGTCCAGAGGCATTGGCACAGGGCGACAGCACCACCGAAATGCGGGCCTGACTGGGGTCGGGCAGGTGTTCTCGCAGCGACCTGACCACCGGGCGTACCCAGGTCGAAATTTCCCCCGGCCCGTTGGACAAGATCAAAATGTCGCAGGGGAGTGAGGGCACGATTTCCGCCGCAGTGGCGGCAGTATTGGTCTGGTCTAAGCCCATAAATTCGGGATATCGCTACGACGCCCTATTCTAGCTAGAACGGTTAGCCCCAAGGAACTTAGCCCCTGGCTTGGACCAGCTTGAGCGGGTCTCCTGTGCCGTTTTTGTCATTGGGTCGATTCTGAACGTTAAACAGCTAGAGCATGGAGCGATACATTTGGCTAGCCAGCGCTGATTTTCGCAACACAACGACATGTAATTTAAATGACTGAGCAACCTTCTCAGAATCAGGTTCCTTGGGCCGATCGCTCTCATAGACAGCTATGGATTCCCAGAACCTTTGCAGGATTGGAATTCTCTTTGAGGCGGAAAAAATTACCGCAAGACATCTAGCGTTCCTAAAAATACTAATTCTGAGAATTGTGATAAGAGCTGTTACAATTCTGCGACTTTGTTCAGGATCATTGCCGCTCTCTGATCCCGGTGCTAACGTCTGAGTCATGGTTCGGATGGTCTTTCATTCAGGAGAGCAAAACCCATGCTCCAAACGCACAGCACCTGTTCCCGGCGCGTTAAGTAAAGGCCCCACCTGTAGGGCTGCGCGCAGCGACGCGACCCCTAAACCCCAAGGCAATCTGGCTCCCAGCCAGGTGAACGAAGCACACCGCGACTGAAAAGCGATCGCTGTTCCCAAACCCATTCAGCTTTTCTCAAGCAATTTCTGCACCGATTTGATCCACGGGTGTTACTGGTTCCGTCCTTGTTGGCAAGGCGCACCGTAGCACCGCAGCTCTAATCACGCTGACGGCACTACGCCAGACTCAGCAGGAGGTTTCTATGCTTTTTCACGGAAAAACCGCTCTGATTACCGGGGCGTCGCGCGGAATTGGCCGCGCGATCGCCCACGCCCTGGCCCGCCAGGGTATGCAGCGCATTTTACTGGTGGCCCGCAGCGCCCAGCGCCTGGAGGCCGTTGCCGACGAGGTGCGGCAGCTGGGGGCCGAGGCGATTGTGCTGCCCGTCGATTTGACCGATCCCATTCAGGCCAATGTGGTGATTGCTCGCGCCTGGCAGCACTACGGCCCGGTGCATCTGCTGGTCAACTGCGCCGGGGTGGCCTACCAAACGCCATTCCTGCAGGCCAAGCTGCCCCAGGTGCAGGCCGAGATTTCGACCAACCTGATTGGTCTTTATACCGTCACCCGCCTGGTGGCCCGCCGTATGGCCGCCCGCCGCGAGGGCTGCATTGTCAATGTCTCTAGCCTGATGGGCAAGGTGGCGGCGCCAACGATGGCAACTTATTCGGCCACTAAATTTGCGATCGTTGGCTTTACCCAGGCTCTGCGGAGCGAACTGGCCCCCCACCGGGTGAAGGTGGTGGCGCTGCTGCCCTCGCTGACCGACACCGACATGGTGAAAGGCTTTGACTGGTTTCGCGGGGTACAGCCTGCGACGCCAGACCAGGTAGCCGAGGCCCTGGTGCGGGGGCTACGGCGGGGGCAGACCGAAATTTTGGTGGGCTGGCAGAGCCATGCGGCAATGTTGGCTCAGCGGCTAGCGCCCTGGCTGGTTGAGCCAATGATTCAGCTGCTGGCTCCAGCTCGGGCGGGGCAGCCCCAGCGGCGACCCGTTCGTTCGACCTAGTTAGATCTGCTTAGCGCTAGTCGAGCGGTGGGCAATGCCCACCCTACAGCTACTTGCTTTTCGAGTGGTGGGCAATGCCGCTCTACGGCTGGCTGCATGGGAATGCTCATGAAGGCCCTGTCTCCCACCATGAGCGGCAGAGCTGCAAAACCCTGATGCCCTAGCTCTGTTTGGGCATCAGGGTGAACTCCTTTATTCCTTGGCTCTGGCGGTGGTGCCAAAGAAGTCGATGCGGTAGTCGGTGATGCTGACCCCGGTGCGAGCCTCGATCTGTTGAATCAAGTCGGCGGGCAGTGTGACCTGAATGTCGATAATTTCGTTGGTGTCGAGGCAGTTGACGTGGCTGTGGGAGTCGCTCAGGTGGCCGTAGAGGCGACCATCGGCGCGCTCAACGCACTCAATAATGCCCTGTTCTGAGAGCGCATCCAGGTTTTGGTAGACGGAGGTATGGCCAATTTCGCGGCCCTGCTGGTTGAGGCGATCGTAAATTTCGCGGGCGGAGAGGTGGCCCTGGTGCTGCCAGAGCAGCTCTAATATGTAGCGCCGCTGCCGACTCAGCCGCATGCCAAGCGCCTGGCAGCGCTCGATGGCATCTTCCAGAGAGGTAATTGGAGGTTTAATTGCGGCCTGCTCTTCCATAGAATTGGCGGTTATTCATACTCAGTACCACTTTAACTTGTTTGCAAGAATAGTGTCTATCACCCCGAAAAGACCACTGGAGCCAGGGGTGAGCAAGGTTGCGTCGACCCGATCGCAGCCTGAACCCTATTCTACCGGCCTGAGGCGTGTCATCACTTCTAGCCACAATCCTTCTTGCATCCGCCTTTCCCCGCCCGACCGCAAGAACAGGCTAAGGGCTATAACCGCCGATTTCTGGGCCATCAACCATTAGCTGATGACAGCTTATAGATTTACGGAACGGCAGACGCACCTCGCGAGATTAGTGATCTAGGAATTTTCCGCTAAAAAATTCAGTTCCGGGTGGTCGACCTCAATTTCAGCGGTGTAGCAGGTCCAGTCCGATCGCGAGAGGGTCTTGCCGCAGACAGCGGGCTGGCGATTTCCGCCGGAGTCGCGGCGCGGGGTACCCTGGTAGGCAACATAGTTGAAGACCAGCAGCGGCATCCCCAGGGGCACCGACAGGTACTCGCTGAGTTCATAGGTGGCTGGAATGCTATCTAGACTCACCTTGGCCGCATTGAGCAAAATGCCCTGTCTTACCAAAGTGCTGTAGGTAAATCCCTGCTGGAGCTGATCGCCTAAAGCCGCGCCGATCGCTTTGGGGTAGTAGACCACATCTAGGGCAATGGGCGTGTCGTCGGCGTAGTAAATTTTTTCCTGCCTGTAGACCTCGGCGGTTTTGTCGGTAAGGTGCAGCTTGCGGGCCACCTCAGCAGTTGCCTGGGTGAGCTGAAACCGCAGCGACTGCACCCTGCCCTCATACCCCTGCTGCTTGAGGGCAACATCGAAGAAGGTCAGCGGGTTGGCCATGGAAAAGCTGATCTTGTGCTGCTCAGTCACAAAGATGCCTCGCCCGCGCTGGGTGGTCACAAACCCCTGCTGAGTTAGATTGGCGATCGCCTTACGAATCGTTGTGCGACTCACCCCAAACATAACCCCCAGGTCAAACTCGCTGGGCAGACGCTCTCCGGGTTCGTAGGCACCGGTCTCAATTTTCTCTTTCAGCTGCTTTGAAATGGCAATATGCAGGGGTTGCCCGTCGGCTGCTAACCCAATGGAAACCATAGAGAGCGTCATGACCTGATGATTACCTCTGGCATCTTATCGTAGGGGCGCAGCGTGCTGTGTCCCTACAGGGTTTCTAATTGCTGAATCCAGGGTTGCCAAAATCGGATTCCTAATTAAGCGGCGACCAGCTGAAAGCGCGATAGCTTGAACAGACTGGTGTTGTGAGGTGTCTGGCCCTCGATCGCGAGATCGGCCAGCATTTTGCCCATTAGGGTAGTGAACTTGAAGCCGTGCCCCGAGAAGCCTGCCCCAATCACCACGTGGGGAAAGGCGGGGTGCTGGTCAACGACAAAGTCCTTGTCGGGGGTAAGGGTGTAGAGGCAGCGACGGGTCGACAGCAGCGGCCCAGCGGCATCAGGAATGTACTGACGGGCAAAGTCGCGAATCCGCTCTGTCCAGGCTTGACTGGGGGTGTAGTCAACCTCACTCGGTTTCTCGACCGTGTCCCAGCCGTAGAAGGTGGTGATTTTGAGGCCAATGCTGGGATCTTCGTGAGGAATACCGTAGGGCATTTCGCCGTAGGGGCCATTCATGTGGGCAAAGAACACCGGGAATTTACCCGGCTCAAAGTCGGCGGGGGTGCCGGGCTGGTAAAACCCGAGCTGGCAGGGCATGATTTTCAGCGGCAGGTCAATGCCCTGCTGAGCCAGCAGCCCCTTGGCCCAGCTGCCGACGGTAAGAACGATGCGATCGCAGCGATACGTCTCCCGCTCGGTCTCAACCTCGACGCCGTACTTGCTGGGGATTACCTTGAGCACCGGGGTCTGGTCGATGACCGTTGCGCCCCGCTCCTGAGCCAGGCGGGTGTGGGCCAGCACGCAGCGAGAGGCACGCAGCAGCCCTGAATCGGCGTGAAATAGCCCCTCCATGCCCTCGTCGAGGGCAAATTGAGGGTATCGGGCGGCAATATCCGCTTTGTCGAGGTGTTCGTAGTCCAGCTCGGTGGCATCCAGGCTGGCCTTCATCTGCCGGAAGGTATCGGTATCAGGGAAGCCAAAATCGAGCCCGCCGGTTTTCACGTACAGCTGCTCGCCCGCCTCTTCTTGCAGGGCAAACCACAGCGGGTAGGCATCCCGCATCAGGTCAACGTAGGTGGGGTTGTCGTAGGTGTAGCGAATGACGCGGGAATAGCCGTAGGAGCTGCCGTTTTGGTGATTTAGCTCGAACTGCTCCAGCAGCAGCACCTTTTTCCCGGCTTTTGACAAATAGTAGGCGGCGGCACTGCCCACGCCCCCGGCCCCGATCACAATCACATCAAACGACTGCGCCATAGCAACAGGCTCCTCACAAAATAAATAGAAAATTAGAAGAGGCGAAACGAGAAAAGTATTGCTTGTACATGCCCGATGGGTAGGGGCACAGCAGGCTGTGCCCCTACGGGATATTTGCCATAAGCCGGAGGTCGGCGTAGCTAGCGGGCGATCGCCTGTTCAGCGGCTTCAGCCTCTTGCAACCTGCGCCCTTCATTGACCACATCGTGCTCGTAGTTCAGGCCTTTGTGGACGCTGTAGCACATAATCAACAGCACCACCGCGAAGGGCAACCCGGTAGTTATAGAAGCGGTTTGCAGCGCCGACAGCCCGCCGCCGAGCAGGAGGGCCGCCGCTACGACACCTTCGGTCACCGCCCAAAAGACCCGTTGGGGAATAGGCGACTCCAGCTTGCCACCGGAGGTGAGGCTGTCAACCACCAGAGAACCCGAGTCAGAGGAAGTGACAAAGAATACCACCACCAGCACAATGCCCAGCAAAGAGGTAATGCCCGTTAGCGGTAGCTGCTGCAGCATCACAAACAGGGCCGTGGCCACATCTTCCGCGACGGCAGTGCTAATTACGCCGCTCAATTCACCCAGCTCCATGTTGAGGGCTGTCCCGCCAAACACCGACATCCACAAAAAGGTCAGCATCGAGGGCAGCACCAGCACGCCCAAAATAAACTGCCGCACGGTACGCCCCCGAGAAATGCGGGCAATAAAGATGCCGACAAAGGGAGACCAGGAAATCCACCAGCCCCAGTAGAACACCGTCCAGCCCGATTGCCAGCCCTCTCCCGAAAACGTCTCGGTCCAGAAGCTCATAATCGGCAGTGAAGCCGCATAGAAACCCAGATTCTCAACAAACGAACCCAGGATGAACAGAGTTGGCCCCACCAGCAGCACAAACACCATCAGCGCCGCTGCCAAAATCATATTCAGCTCGCTGAGGCGACGCACGCCATTGCCCAGACCAGAAACCACCGAGGCTGTGGCAAAGCCAGTGATGATGGCAATCAGCCCCACCTGAACCGGCGTACTCACGGTCGTGCCAAACAGGAAATTTAAGCCCGCATTCACCTGCTGCACCCCGAGCCCCAGCGAGGTCGCCAGACCAAACAAGGTTGAGGCCACCGCCAAAATATCAATCATGTTGCCGGGCCAGCCGTAGATGCGCTCCCCCAGCAAGGGGTAAAACACCGAGCGGATAGTCAGCGGCAGCCCCCAGTTAAAGGCAAAAAAGGCCAGGGAAAGCCCCACCAGCGCGTAGATACCCCAGGCGTGCAGCCCCCAATGGAAGAAGGTGATCGCCATCGCCTGCTGGGCCGCCTCGGCTGAGTTAGGTTCGAGGGTGCCCAACATCGCTGGCGGATCTTGAAAGTGATAGATGGGCTCCGCGACGCTCCAAAACATGAGGCCGATACCCATACCGGCGCTGATCAGCATGGCGACCCAGGCAAAGGTGGGAAATTCTGGCCTGGCATCGGGGCCACCTAGACGCACATTGCCCAGCTTGCTAAAGGCAATGTAGATCGTGAAGACCAGAAAGAAGCTGACGGCTAAGATGAGAAACCAACCCAGCGTACCCGTAATAAACGTTTGAACGGCACCAAAGACTGAAGCCGCCGGATCTTGAAAGATCAGCGTAAACAGAACAAACAGCAAAATTAGCCCACCCGAGACCAAAAAGACCTCGGGGTGAAAGTCAAATCCTTTGAGAATGACATTGCGATCGCCAGGGCGGCGGCGAAGATGGCGAGTGGGCGCGTGAGCGGGCATCACAAAGGGATGCTCCTCATGGCCATTGTGCCCTGAATTTGGTGAAACCATACGGATTAACAAGCTCTCAGTACATCAACAAGCGTCCGTAACATCCCCGGCAAACGACTCATTCTTGCGGGTCTAGTCAGCACCTGTCTCACTGGCCCCAGGTAGGGCGTTCTGCTCGATGAGCAGAACTGATACTCTGCGATCGCAATAGTTGGCGATCGCTAACTATTGCTGCCCAGGTGAGCACCTTTTGGAAAACGCAGAAGTCTTGTCAAGGAGTTGAGATACCTTGCAACAAAATTGTTACAGACATTCACGCTCCTTATTTGGCAAGGCTCTCGCGCCAAAAGTCCATGTTGTAAGGGCTGACGCCCCAGTCCATATACACGAATGAAGCTGCCTAAAGCCAGAATTCAGAAAACTCTGATGGCACTGAGAGTAAGATCTCCTGAATGATGAAACTGTTTTGCCCGATACAGTTGTCACTACAAGTTTTGAAATCCTAATTATTTTTTCAAAAACGTAGTTTTAGCAGGCCTGAGTTGGCCCTGAATAAACAAAATTTTACTTTGTATTTCAGACTGCGGCCCAGGAGTGGTTATATCGCCATGACGGAAACCAAGCCAAAGTGTTACAAGGAGAACAATTCTACATTTTCTGAATCGTTATTCTTTGCTTACAACTTGTAGTTACAAGTTTAGAAGTTGGTTTTTCTGACTTGTAGTTACAAGTTTAGGAGCGGACAATACCGTCTTTACAGGTTTGATCAGGTTTCTGGCCCGAGCGATCGCTGCAAAATCGTCTTAAAAACCCCTACAAGCTGCCGAGGCAGAATATGACCCCCGAAAATATCGCTAGCTTTCCACCCGATCTGACCTTTGTGGAACGCCCTGAGGCCCATCAGGGGGGGAGCCTACATCGAGAGCTATCGATCATTAGCTTAGATAGCTACCAGCAGTCCGGATTGTCGGCTGAGGCGTACACCACAATGCGCTATCTCAACCGGGAGCGAGCCACTGTGTTTAGCCAGTACTGGGTGTGTGTCGGTCTGGCGTCTGATGTGCCCGATCCTGGCGATGTGTACCCAACTGAGGTGGCGGGTATGCCGATCGCCCTGGTGCGCGATCGCGCTGGCACCCTGCGCGCCTTTCACAACATTTGCAGCCATCGGGGCCTGCAGCTGGTGACCAAGTCCTGCAATGTGCAGGGCAACCTGCGCTGCCCTTACCACTCCTGGGGATACAAGCTCGACGGCACCCTTAAGAGCACACCTCACTTTGGCGGCTACCACAAAGACACCTTCGCGGGGTTTGATCGCGACAGCAAGAGCCTGACGCCGATTCGCTGCGACCAGTGGCTCGACTTGGTGTTCGTTAACCTCTCGGGCGATGCGCCCCCCCTGGAAGAGTATCTGGCTCCAGTCATCGATCGCTGGGCAACCTACGACCTCAGCCTGCTGCGCCGCGAACCCCGCGAGGTGACGCTGCAGTGCAGGGCCAACTGGAAGCTAGCGGTGGAGAACTTTTCCGAAAGCTACCACCTGAGCTGGGTTCACCCCGCCCTCAACAGCTGCTCTCGCATGGAAGACCACTTTGGCTTTGAGGTGGGCGATACCCA
The DNA here is from genome assembly GCA_003017855.1 of filamentous cyanobacterium CCT1. Taxonomy (GTDB): domain Bacteria; phylum Cyanobacteriota; class Cyanobacteriia; order Phormidesmidales; family Phormidesmidaceae; genus Nodosilinea. Next base: position 271 of record PYER01000109.1, on the reverse strand, counting down.
TGTCGGCCAGGGCAGCCTGCTGTACAAGAGTGGGGTGATCGAGGGGCGATCGCTGCCCACGTTCCCCAATCTCGACATCCACCACAAAACCACCGTTGCCGAATACATCACGGTCTTTCCCAACCTGATGCTGGGCGTTCACCCCGACTATTTCCTAGTCTTTGTCGCTGCCCCTGTCAGCCCCGGCAAAACCCAGGAGCGCATGACCTTCTACTTCGTCGGCGATGAGGCCATGACACTCGAAAACGAAGCCCTGCGTCACCTGCCCATC
>PYER01000440.1 GCA_003017855.1 filamentous cyanobacterium CCT1 | reverse complement strand
TGAATATTGGTTTCACTATAGCAACTTAACTTAAGACTTTTTTCATTTTTGGCCGGATGCTCGCCCCAGCCTGCCGGGTAGGGGACGGGGCGAGCTCCCTGCTAGATTTACCTGGATAGCTCATTCAAAACAATCGCCCCTGTTGGCTATCCCCCAGGGCCGACTGGCGGGTGCCGGAGGAAGCCAGTCGATCAGCATAGCGGGTGGTTTCGGGCAGGCGATATTTGGGAGTGCACTGCAAGACCAGGGCGATCGCCCGCTCCAGAGAAATTCGGTGGCCCGCCGAAATATACAGGGGCTTGGTGCCCGTGCGACTGCGCAGGACCGCACCCAGGCGCTCCTGGCCGTCCATCAGCGGCACCCAGGCCCCTTTTTCGCTGGGGACTTCCCCATGGGTACCCACCAGCCGCGACTTAGCCACGCCAACGGTGGGCCGATCCAGCAGCAGCCCCAGGTGGCAGGCAATTCCCAGGCGGCGGGGATGGGCCAGGCCCTGACCGTCACAGAGAATCACGTCGGGATCGACCCGCAGCTGGGACAACGCCGCCAGAATCGCGGGTACCTCTCGAAAGGACAGCAGCCCCGGCACGTGGGGGAATCGGGTGGGCTGGCGCACCAGGGCCTCGTCGATCGGCGTCAAATCTGGGAAGCTGAGCACCACCACGGCGGCGCGGGTGGTTGCGCCCTGGTCTTCAAAGCCCGCATCCACGCCGGCCACGGTTGTCATCGGTTCTGGCAAATCGTCCTGGGTGACGACCTGGGGCGCCAGCCGCCGCTGCAGGGCGATCGCCTCAGGGACGCTGCTGGGCCAGGACTGGGTAAACGCTATCTCCATGATTTTGGGGGCCTCGGACAGGCATCGATAATCATGGGTACAAAAACTCGGGCAGGCGGCGGTTTTTCGGTAGCATCGAGGCAAACTTTTCCAGGTCAGGGCGAATGCAGATTCCGCGACTGTTGACTTCCGGGGCGATCGCCCTTGCCACCGCTGGTCTGGCGGTGACGGTGCCGCGTCCGGCGGCAGCATTTAGGCTGGGGCCGCTGGGCCAAAACATGGAGTGGGATGACTGGCTGAAGCAGATTCCCTGGCTAGGCATTGCCGGCCTGCTGGGGCTGCTGGGGCTGAGCTTTGTGCTGCTGCATCTGGGGCAATCTGAGGCTCTGCCGCTGCCTGCCGGGGCAGAACAGCTGGCCTACAGCGTGCAGACCAGCCTCGCGATCGCCCCTGTAGACGCCAACGCCAATGTTTTGGGCCGCTGGGGGCTAGGTCTGCTGGGCTTAGGGGCCTGGCTGTGCCTGGTGGCCGGGAGCCAAAAGCTGGTTCAGCTGGTGGCCGCCGCCTACGGCGCTGGTTCCACCCATCCTAAAAACTGGCGTACTCGGCTCTTACCCTGGGGAGTGACGCTGCTGGGGCTGGCGCTGGCGGGGCTGGTGCTGAGCCTGACTAGTGCAGCGCCTGCGTCTCAACCTGGTCCGATGGCTCAGGTCTGGCGGCTAGGACGCTGGGCGATCGCTCTAGCCAGCAGCGCCTTAGGGTTGGCCGCAGTCTATCGCCTTGCCCCCCGGCGCTGGGCATCGGGTCTACCCCTGTGGCCCGGCGTCAGGCTGGTCCTGCTGCTGGGGATCGTTGGGCTGGGGCTGCGGTCCTGGGGGTTGACCTGGCTAGCTGGACAGGAACTAGCCTATGGGTTGCTGCTGACCCTCGGCCTCAACTTGGGGGCGCTATACGGGCTAATTTTGCTGGTGCCATTGGGGGTGCAGGTCAATCTCAGCGCCCTGCGCCACCGGGGCACCGTCAGCCGTCCCTGGGGAATGCCGCCCCCAGCGCCTCCATCGTTCGAATCGTTCAAAATTAATCGCCGCAACTAGGGGTTGCTCTTGGCGACGGCAATGGGTCTATCGTTGAAGACGGCGCTTGGGTAGGACATTCAGTCCTGAAGTTTGGGTCTATAACTGGCCCGTAGCCAATGCATGGCTAACGAATTCGCTGCAGGCTGCTGACGATGCCCAGACCAAAGCAGATCAAAATGAGCAGCCAGAGTACCAGACCCGGCAAAAAGGCCAGCACCGACAGACCGCGCAGGATCCACACGATGGCTGTTAGCCCCAGAGCGCCTAAAAATAGCTTGGTTAGCGGTTGCAGTGGGTAGCGACGACGACCCATGGCAGCAATGTCTCCATTTGTAAAGCTTTTGCCGGGCTAAGGGAGAATACGGATGCCCTTGGTAAAAGCACCGTAATGATACTACCGCTTCACCCCGCTTTAGAACTGTCTGCCATTTAATAGAAAAACCAGCGACACAGCGGTAGCATTGGCCAACTGACCCAGCGTTACTACGGTAGCAAGCCAGGCCGCCGATGGTGTTGGGTTTGCGATCGCTTTAGGGAACCCGGCTTTGGGTCTTGTCTTCACTAGACTGGTCGTCACGGTCCCCGGCATCGAGATCAGGTCGCGTCCTTAGGAGGAGTAGAGCGTGGTAGTCAGCAAAGCACAGGCAATCTGCGAGTTTAGACCCGTCAATGGTTTTCTCGCCCAGTTTTCTCCCGGTGACCAAATTGCCCTGCTGCAGGGAGACGTGGTGCTAAAATCTCAGACCAATCAGAACGGTGGTGCGGTGACGGCCCACATATACGTGCCCCTGGCGCGGCCGCAAATCTGGCCCCAGGTCACCAACTACAGCTGCTGGACCCAGTATTTTCCCAATATCGTCCACAGCGAAGTAATCGAAACTGTCAAAACGGCGACCCAGCGCTACCGCCGCCTTTACCAGGTTGGACGCAAGGGCTTTATGCTGCTGACGGCCCAGGTCGAGATCTATCTCAAGGTGGTCGAGACCACCTGCGAGGCGATTCAGTTTCGCCTGGAGCAGGGCACCTTTTCTCACTTTGCCGCCGACCTGCATCTGCAGGACTTCAGCCAGGGCACCCTGCTGAGCTACTCGGTGCAGGCTGCTCCCACAATTCCAGTTCCGTCTTTTCTGATAGAGCAGGCGATGAAAACCGACCTGCCCGGTAATATGAAGCAGATGAGACGGGTGCTGTGTGCGCGGTATGGTGTGGCTTAAACGACTGCGGGGCGGGGTGTGGC
>PYER01000439.1 GCA_003017855.1 filamentous cyanobacterium CCT1 | reverse complement strand
CCGACTTTAACCACGTGTGGATCGAATTCTACATTCCTGGCTTTGGCTGGGTGCCGATGGAGTCTAACCCCGACGATGTGCAGGAAGGTGGCCCCTACCCCACCCGCTTTTTTATGGGCCTACCGTGGTGGCACGTAGAAATGGGCAAAGACATTTCCTTTGAAAAGCTGATTTGCCCGCCGGGCAGCCCCGAAGTGCGCCTGGGCGATCTAGCCGTCAACCACATGCGGTTTAGAATTTTGGGGGAACTGGCTCCTTAAACAACCAGAAAGTAGAATCTGCGGGGTGATGACCGCAGGTATGAATCAAAAAACCAATGTTTCTCGTGGGGCAAACAGCCGTTTGCCCCTACCCAAATTCATGCCTCAATGCAGCAACCCTGAATTTGCCTCATACCAAATTCGAATCGCATAATCCCGATTTCCAACAGGCAGCTTGCGTAGGGGCAAACGGTATTTGCCCAGCCCAACCGGGAGGTGGCCAAGACGGATTCGCTATCACTCGATCAGCCGCTGAAACTGGGGGTGGTTGCGCACCCCGTCAAAGTGGGCGTCAATTTGCACCATCACCTTGTACACGTAGGGACTGAGCACAAAGGTGCGGTAGAGGTTTTTGAGGGTATTCTCCAGGTTGCCCACCATGGCGTAGGCGCGAGCTTTGCCGTACCAGGCATTGGGGTTGTTGGCGTGGTGGCTGAGGGAGGTCTCAAAGCTCGCGATCGCCTCGCTGTAGCGCCCCATTTGAATCAGCACTGTGCCCCGCTGGTTCCAAATATAGTGAGCGTTGGGCCGATGATCGAGGGCCAGTTGCAGCACGCGCAGCGCGTCGTCATAGCGGTGCAGACCGCACAGGGCAACGCCCTGATTGTAGCGGGCGCGGTGGTCCTGGGGGCTGAGTTTGAGGCTCTGCTCAAAGCTGGCAACGGCATCGCGGTAGCGGTGCAGCTGGTTTTGGGCTGTGCCCAGGTTGTACCAGGCTTTGTTGTCGCCGGGGCTGAGCTTGACCGCCCGCTCCAGGTGGGTTACGGCTTCTTCAAAGTGGCTGAGCTTGGCCAGAGCGTGACCCTTGCCGTGCCAGGCTAGGCCATAGTCGGGGCAGTGGGCAATGGCCTGGTTAAAGCTTTCAATAGAGGCCTCAAACTGTTTGAGGGCAGCCAGACAAAACCCGTGCAGCGTCCAAACTTCGTAGTCGTCTGGGTTGAGGGTGAGTGCCGAATCAAACCGCGACAGCGCCTCGTTGTGGCGACCGATAGCATAGAGGGCATCTCCCTGACCCCGGAGCAGCTTGGCGCGGGTGAGTTTAGATAGGGCGACGTCAGAGCTAGCAGACATAGAGGCAATCAGCAGCGGTGAGGGCATAGGCTGGTCGGCTTTTAACCCAGCGTGCCCATTTCTCTGGGGGCGATCGCAATCTGGGGGCGCTCATAGCCCGGGCTCTTCAGGGTTTCCTGGAGCACCAACCCCAGCCCTGCACCGTCCAACCCCGCAGGGCTGAACCTGCCTTAGCCAGCCAGTACTAGTAGCGTACGCTACTTATGCCGTATGTACTCATATAAATCGATGTAGGCCTGCCCAGGATGGTTCCAGGAAAAGTCGTACTGCATCCCCTGCTGAGCTAGCTGCTTAAAGGTATCGGGGGCATGATCCCAAACGTCAAAGGCGCGATTCATAGCCGACTCCAGGGCGACATTATCGCTCTGGAAGAAGACAAACCCGTTGCGCTCTTCAGGCCCGTGCAGGGTGTCATAATCCCAGTCAAACACGGTATTAACTAAGCCACCTACGCCCCGCACGATGGGAACCGTGCCGTACTTGAGGCCAATCATTTGGGTCAGGCCGCAGGGCTCAAAGTTGCTGGGCACCACAATCATGTCGGCTCCAGCGTAGATCAGATGGGCCAACTCTTCGTTAAAGCTGAGTTCCAAATGCACGTCCGGGTTGTCGTTGAGGAAGTTCTTTTCATGCCAGAACCAGTCGTTGATGCCCCGTTCGGTGGCCGAGCCCAGCAGCACAAATTGCGCCCCTCGCGCTAAAGCATGGTAGATAGCGTGGTGAACCAGGTGCACCCCTTTCTGGTCATCGAGGCGACCAATAAAGGTAACCAGGGGGCGATCGCTCTGGCGCAGCAGCAGGCGATCGCGCAGTTCTTTCTTATTCAGCGCTTTGTCTTCAAAGGTGGTGAGGCCGTAGTGGTGGGGAATGTAGCGATCGCTCTCCGGGTTCCACACCTCGTAGTCAATGCCGTTGAGAATGCCCGAAAACTTGTGCTGGTTAGTGTGCAGCGTGTGGCCCAGGCCAAAGCCTTCATTGCCGTGCTGGGCCTCAATGGCGTGGTAGGGCGACACCGTATTGACGTGGTTGGCGTAGGTAATGCCTCCCTTCATGAAGTTGATCGAGAAGGGGTTGAAGTTGTCGCGCAGGCGATCGTACTGGAAGTAATACTCTGGTCGGTTGAGCCCGGTCGCCCGCAAAATTTCGGTACCGCCAAAGCCCTGGTGCTTAAAGTTGTGAATGGTGTACAGCGTGCGCTGAAACTCCATGCCGTTGTACTTATAGATTTCAAACAGCATGGGTGGAATTAACCCCGTCTGCCAGTCGTGGCAGTGGATCACATCGGGGCGCTTATTGCTGCGCAGCAAAAATTCCATTGCCGCCTTGCTAAAGAAGGCAAACCGCATCGGGTCGTCATCGCAGCCGTAGTAGCAGCCCCGATTGAAAAACATTTCCCAGGACTTGGGTTCAATAAAGAAGCACAGCCGCCCATACACCCAGCCGCAGAGCACATCGCAGCGAATATCGGTGCCAAACCAGGGCACGATCAGGTCGCGGTAGGCATCGTGCAGACCCCAAATGTGGTCGTAGCGCATGCAGTCATACTTAGGAAGGATGATCTCGACACAATGCCCCCGGTGTTCTAACTCGGTGCTCAGGCCGTAAACCACATCACCCAGTCCCCCAGCCTTAATGACAGGAGCACATTCCGAGGCAATCTGCACGATATACATGGTGTCTCCCCGCTGTCCCGTTATAAAAGTTCATTTTAATGCCCCTATTCAATCAGGATGTTGGGGCAGAGGCAAGGGGCGGAGG